>CAYXXZ010000341.1:0-1508 GCA_964469165.1 uncultured Porticoccaceae bacterium | reverse complement strand
GGTTTTCCGGCCTGAAAAGCAACTGCAGCGCGAGTCTTCATGATTTACTCCTGAAAGTGGACATTGATCCCGGACTATAATGCCTTACCGGATGGCAAACAAACCCATCACAGCCAGGCAGCGCGCCTCTGTGCGATCAGTGGCCTGAAATCGACAGGGCAGCCACTGCGGCAACGATTTCGTCCCGCCGCGCAGCAGGCAGCCCCTCGACGACCAGCGCTGCCGCCAACACCGCGCGCCGCCAGACACATTGCTTTGCAGCGCTGTCGACAATGGCGTCACCCAGGCGATTCAGCTCTGTCCTTATTTGTGCGAGATCGGGAGCGCCGCGCGGTGCGGATTCCCCCTGTTGCCAGCGGGAAATCCAATATTTCTGTATATCCTTCGCCGCTTCCATCTGGGCAATGAACAATCGCCTGCTATCCGCGGGCGCCAGGCCCCGCGCCAATGCCGCGGCGCTGGCCGCCTCGATCACCGCTGCCTCACGCTCCCTGTCTTCGATGGCTTCGCCGTGCAACCACTTGTAGGCGGCCACCTCGTCCATCAGCAGCAGGCGCTCACGCAGCAGAGCCGGCAGCGCTTCACATGCCGCAAGAGAGGGACTCGTGCAAGCGAGCAGAAAACCGGCCAGCAATCCAGGGAGCGGGCGTACGCGCATGTGCATGTCTTGGTTTTCCTGTGTTCCGTAACGAGCCATGAGTGATGCTGTACGAACAGGCCGGAAATTTGGGCCGCATGCCGGCAAAACCACGGCGGCAGGCTGGCATCGCCCGTTCTTTTTTCAAACCGATGGCTTACAGGTTTTTTTAGAGTTCCCGGCGTCCCAGCTTCTGGCTGACCAGCACGTCCTCTTCGGGGTTTTCCTTTTTGATGGCTTCATTGCCGATGACCAAGTGCTCGTCAGTGGCATCGTGCAGCCACTCTCGCCACACCGCCAGCAGCAGCGCCATCAGCACAGGGCCGATGAAGAGCCCGAGAATGCCCATGGTTTTCACGCCGCCGATCAGCCCGAAAAAGGTCAGCAGGAAGGGCAGCTTGATGGGGCCGCCCACCAACGACGGGCGAATCGTCTTGTCGACAACGAAAAGCTCAACGGATCCCCACACGAACAAGCCGAGGCCGGCCAGGGGGGTGCCGCTGCCGACCAGATAAAGTGACACCAGAGTGAAAGCCAGGGGTGCACCACCGGGGATCAACGCCATGAAGCCCGTGACGATGCCGAGCGCCACCGGCGAGGGGACGCCGGCTATCCAATAGGCGACACCGAGAATGATACCCTCGCCGATGGCGATCAATCCCATTCCCACGACGGTTGCACTGACCGTGGCCGGAACCATGCGCGAGAAACGCTGCCAGCGCCTGGGCAGAATACTTTCGCCCACGTGATCGATCTGCGCGACCAGGCGCGGGCCATCGCGGCACACGAAAAACAGGGTGAGCAGCATGAACAGCAACGTCAGCGAGATCGAAAACACCTTGGCGCCGGTATTCATGATCAGACGGGAAAT
>CAYXXZ010000340.1:0-1524 GCA_964469165.1 uncultured Porticoccaceae bacterium | reverse complement strand
TTCAATCGGCGCTTCCAGCAGGTGTACCGGAAGGTCGGCGATGCCAACGACGTCCCGCTGGTGCCCCTCGGCTTCAGTCTGCTGAAGGACCGAAACATGCTGCAGGAGGACGGTATTCACCCCACCGAGAAGGCACAGCCCATCATTCTCGACCAGGTGTGGCCGCTGCTCGAAAAGGACGCTGACTAGCCGCAACATTGCCTGCGCTGCCCTGCGCCTCTAAAATGGCCTGCCAATAGACCGTCCCGCCGAGGCGCGATGCCGAAACGGCAACAGACCGCGCGCCGCAGAATCACGAATCCGGAGAAGAAAACCTATGACCAACACCAGCGCAAGGCTCATGAGAGCCATCAGCGAAGAACTGGCACAGAAAATCATTCCCGAATTGCAGTCCGCGGATGCCATCGAACGCGCCCGCCTGTCCATCGGGGTGCTGCAGAATCTGGCCGCCGACCTCGACGTTCTCACTGAAGTGGCTACCAAGCTGGTGCCCGAGTATCGCGCGGCGATTCAGGCGGCGCTGGACAATCTGCCGGCTGCCATTGCCCCGGATCAGGCTGCCACCTGGAACCAGGCCTACACCGCCATCGCCAGCGAGGAAGACATTGCCCGCCAGCGCGAGGTCGCCAGGTTGCGCGCGCTGGGCGCCGAGATCGTGCGCCGCGTTGCGGATCTCGGCGATGCGACGGCGGAAGACAAGAGCCGTGCCCAGGACATCGCCCTGCGCCTCGGTGAAGTGGATTTCCGCTGGCTCACCGCGTATGACAAGGCCAAGGCCGCGGTCGGCGAGCAGAAAGCCCCCGCCGATGAAGAGGGCGACAGCGCCGCTGCCGACGAAAACAAGGATTTCACCGCGCAGATGGTCACCGAGTACCTGCGCGGCAGATATCCCGGTTCGCCCGAAATCACCTGTAGCGAGGTGATCCCCATCCCTGGTGGCCGCTCCAAGAAGACGTTTTTCCTTTCCATCGCCGGCGCCAGCGAGCTGCCTGCACAGCTGGTGATGCGCCAGGATTTCGACCTGCGCTATGAAGGTACCAAGGTCAAGGATGAGTATGTGCCGCTGGCCGCGCTGGCGAAACTGGATCTGCCGGTGCCCCGTCCCCTGTTGCTGGAAACCGAGACCACGGCGCTGGGTGGCCCTTTTCTCTTTGTCGACAAGAAAAACGGGTCGCCCCCCGGCAGTTATTTTGGTCTCGCGGTCTCCTGCCCCGGCGCGTTTCGCGATCTCGCCAAAAATCTCGCCAAGCTGCACCAGGCCGACCCTGCCGAGCTTGGCCTCGACACGAATGTGGAACCCTCGCAGGCGCTGATGAACCTGATCGACTTCTACGAGAACAAGTGGCGCAGCAACAGCACCATGCCGTCGCCCCTGGTGGATTACTCCCTGTCCTGGGCGCGTCAGCAATGTCTGCTCGACGAAGGCAGCCTGGCTCCCATCCACGGCGACGCCGGCCCCTACAACTTCCTGGTCGAAAACGATCGCCTCAGCGCCATCCTGGACTGGGAATTTCTCCACTTGGG
>CAYXXZ010000339.1:0-1537 GCA_964469165.1 uncultured Porticoccaceae bacterium | reverse complement strand
AGGAAGCCAGCAGCCTGGCCGAGCACAAGCTCAAGGACGTGCGCGAGAGGATGGCCGATTTGGCGCGCATGGAGGCTGTGCTGTCTGACCTGGTGTGCGCCTGCCATTCGCGGCAGGGGAATGTTTCGTGTCCGCTGATTGCGTCGTTGCAAGGTGGAACGAGCTTGGCAGGGGCTTCCACAGCTTAGCGTGCTTTATTTTCCGTTTTCTGAGACGACCACAGATCAGAAAAGACTGTGCAGCCGACTCTTGATATTCCGTGCAGTCACCTTCTGAAAATGACACAATTTGAGTCGGGAGCCTTCCCATTTTGGCTAGGCATGGAACAATAGCCATTTTCCCTATACCCAACTTGCCTAGGCAACACATGGTTTTCGCGCCGCGACGGCGCCCGCTGCTGGCCGGTCGCCAGCTAAGTGAAAGAGAAGAAGATGACAAACATTGATTTGACGAAAGCAAAACAAGTGGTGGGCGCCTCCAGTCCGCAGACGGTAAACGAGATGATCGACAAGGGGTGGACTCTGATCGCAACCGCCTCAGGAAAAGATGAATCCGACTATCCGCTGATCACTTATTCGTTGGCATGGTTTCAAGAAGGTCCTCCGCAGCGGTGATGCGAACTGCGGTGACCCAACCTGTCAAGGTGGCTCGCATCTACATGCGAGTCAGCACCGATGCTCAGGATCTGGCCAGGCAGGAAGCCATCGCGACCTCGGCCAGGGCCGCGGGCTTCTACGTTGCCGGCATCTATCGCGAAAAGGCATCCGGGGCGCGCGCTGATCGGCCCGAGCTGCTGCGCATGATTCAGGATCTGCAACCAGGAGAAGCCGTCGTCGCAGAGAAGATCGACCGCATCAGCCGTCTACCGCTGGAAGACGCTGAAAAGCTGGTGGCCTCGATCCGCGCCAAGGGCGCGCGCCTGGCTGTTCCCGGCATCATCGACCTGGGCGAACTGGCGGCCGCCGCGCAAGGCTCGGCCCGCATCGTCTTGGAGTCGGTGCAGGACATGCTTTTGAAGCTGGCCCTGCAGATGGCCCGCGATGACTACGAGGACCGCCGCGAGCGGCAACGCCAGGGCATCCAGCTTGCGAAAGCCGCAGGCCGCTATGCCGGCCGCAGACCCGACACAACAACACATGAACGCATCGCGGCACTCCGGGCGGGAGGCCACAGCATCGCGAAGACCGCGAAACTTGCTGGGTGCAGCGAGAGCCAGGTCAAGCGCGTGAGCGCGCTTCAGCGGGCCGAAGCTGACGGCTCAACAGCTACCAGGTAGCGCCTTCAGCAAAAGGCGTCTTTGAGTGGTCAGTTCATCGTGAAGGGCCGGCACTTGCCCTACCAGAAAGGAACCCCAGTGCTCCCGTGACAACGGCAGTCACTATGCCAATGCCGAGCCTTGCTAGCTCTGGCGGCGATGTGCTCGCCAGAGCGAGGTAGGCACCGAGCCCGCCTGCAAACCCAACTACGGCGACTGAGACGGCCCCCGCCAAGCTGCAGGGCCACTGGATGTTCTTCGCTGTTGAAGCGCAAGTGCCGC
>CAYXXZ010000338.1:0-1541 GCA_964469165.1 uncultured Porticoccaceae bacterium | reverse complement strand
ATAGCCGTGGCACCTGTCAGCAGTGCAAATCTGTTTCTGCCGCGCAGGCTCCTAGTTTCCGCCCTCTGTAGGAGCTTGCCTGCAAGCGACCCTATACAGGATGGCGCCTATGGCTGATATTGCCCCGTCTGCGTCGTTTTTGTCGCCGGCAGGCAGGCGCCAATACCCAGAACCGAGACTTGGCGGATTTTTTATGCAGCGTAGAATGGCTCCCGAAATTGTCTCGCCAAAGGATAAGCCGTTGCAACCCATGACCGTTTACCCCCTGCCATCGGCGCGGGAAGTCGCGCCCGGCGATGACCTGGGCGCGCTGCTGCAGGAATCACTGCAAAACCAGAACGTCGCGCCCGAGCGCGGCGACATCGTCGTCGTCGCGCAGAAGATCGTCTCCAAGGCGGAAGGTCGCATCGTCGATCTCAGGACCGTCACCCCCTCGGCGCGGGCGCGCGAGCTGGCAGCGCTCACCCTCAAGGATCCGCGCATGGTGGAAGTGGTGCTGAGCGAATCCGTCGCCGTGGTGCGCGCCGTGCCCCATGTGCTGATCGTGCGTCACCGCAACGGCTGTGTCATGGCCAATGCCGGCATCGACCACTCCAACGTGCCGGTGCAGGAAGGCCGGGAGCCGGTGCTGCTGCTGCCGGCTGAACCGGATGCGGCCGCCGCGGCGCTGCGCCGACGTCTGGCGGATTCATATGGCTTCGCGCCCGGTGTGGTCATCGCCGACAGCTTTGGTCGCCCCTGGCGCCTGGGGGTGACTCATGTGGCGATCGGTGCGGCGGGCATCCCTGCGCTGGTGGATCTGCGTGGCCAGGATGACCGGGAAGGGCGGGTACTCGAAGTCAGTCAGGTGGCTTTCGGCGATGCCGTGGCCACCGCCGCGGGGCTGGTGATGGGCGAGGCGGCCGAGGGTTGTCCCGCCGTGCTGGTGCGAGGTCTGCGCCCGCTTGCCCCCGAGCTGGCGGCGCGGGGGCTGGTGCGACCGGAGAGCGAGGATCTTTTTCGATGAGCACCGACCGAGTCCTGTGCCTGTCGGGCGGCGTTGGCGGCGCCAAGCTGCTGCTTGGTCTGCAGCGGGTGCTGCCAGCGGGCGCCCTTACTGCAGTGGTGAACACCGGGGATGATTTCGATCACCTGGGCCTGCGCATCTGTCCGGATGTGGACACCGCCCTCTACACCCTGAGCGGGCTGGCCAATCCCGAGCTCGGCTGGGGGCGGCGCGATGAGACCTGGCATTGCATGGAAACCCTCGGCGATCTCGGTGGTGAAACCTGGTTCCGTCTCGGCGACGCTGATCTCGCGCTGCATATCATACGCACCCAGCGCCTGGTGCAGGGCGATGCGATGACGGCGATCACCGCCGAGGTCGCGGCACGTCTTGCGATTCCCTCTACCGTACTGCCCATGAGTGACGACCGCGTCGCCACCCTGGTGGTGACAGACCAAGGGGAGCTGCCTTTTCAGGATTATTTCGTGCGCCTGCGCTGCGAGCCGGTGTTGCGCGGCTGTCGGTTCGCCGGCGCGGAGCGCGCGCAGCCTGCGCC
>CAYXXZ010000337.1:0-1543 GCA_964469165.1 uncultured Porticoccaceae bacterium | reverse complement strand
TAAGGGTAGGGCGGGATGATCGATATTCACTGCCACCTGCTGCCCGGCATCGACGACGGTGCGGTCGATCTCGACGACGCGCTTGCCATGGCGCGGATCGCGGTCGATGACGGCATTACGCATGCGGTGGTTACGCCGCACATTCACCCTGGGCGCTGGGAGAATGCCGCACAGGGTATTGCCAGCGCCGCGCGCGACTTCAGTGCACGGCTGCGCGAACATGGCATCCCGCTCATCATTGGCCATGCCGCCGAGGTGCGGCTCACCGACCAGCTTTTCCAGCAATTGGAGGAGGAAAGCATCCCCTTTCTCGGTGAGGTGGATGGCTATCAGGTCATGCTGCTGGAATTTCCCCACAACCAGGTGTTGCCGGGCTCCGAAAAGCTTACCGCATGGCTGCTGCGCAACGGTATCCGCCCGCTGCTGGCGCACCCGGAGCGCAACAAGGAAATCATGGTCGCGCCAGGCCGCCTCAAACCCTTCATCGATCAGGGCTGCATGATCCAGGTCACCGCCGGAGCATTGGTCGGGCGCTTCGGTGCGAGAGCCATGGAGGCGGCGCGCTATTTCCTCGCAAACGGGCAGGTCGACCTCATCGCCAGTGATGGCCACAATACCAAGGCGCGCCGCCCCGAACTGTCGGAGGCGGCGGCCTATATCACCGAAAAATACGGCGAGGCCGAGGCGCAAAAGCTGGCAAGGGAGACCCCCTGGCGACTCGTTGGCGCGCAGTTCCAAGCGAACACGAAATGAGCCGTTCGCTGTTCACATAATCATCATATCGCCGTGGTATGTTGGCGCTCGCATTTGGCGAGCTGGCGGAAGAAAAGGTCTATCCGGCCTGGAATAAAGGAAGCGTGTGAATGAAAGTTTCGATCTACGGCACCGGCTATGTGGGGCTGGTTACGGGTGCCTGTCTGGCGGAAGTGGGTAACGATGTTCTGTGCATGGACATCGACGAAGGCAAGATAGCCAAGCTGCGCGATGGCCAGATTCCCATCTACGAGCCCGATCTGGAACCCATGGTGAAGCGCAACGTGGAGGCGGGGCGCCTGCGTTTCACGACCACCGCGGCGGAAGCTGTCGAACACGGTCTGTTTCAGTTCATTGCCGTCGGCACTCCGCCGGATGAGGATGGCTCCGCGGACCTGCGCCACGTGCTGGCGGTGGGTCGGGCCATCGCGGAACATCTGGATGACTACCGCATCATTGTCGACAAATCCACGGTGCCGGTCGGCACTGCCGACAGGGTTCGGCAGACGATGGAACAGGTACTGCGCGAGCGTTACATGGATGTGGAGTTCGATGTGGTGTCCAACCCGGAATTTCTCAAGGAAGGCGCGGCCGTCAATGATTTCATGCGCCCGGATCGCATCATCGTCGGCACCGACAACCCGCGCACCACCGCGCTTCTGAGGGAGCTTTACGCGCCTTTCAATCGCAACCGCGATAAATTCATCGCCATGGATGTGAAGTCGGCCGAGCTTACCAAGTACGCCGCCAACGCCATGCTGGCCACCAAGATCAGCTTCATGAACGAGAT
>CAYXXZ010000336.1:0-1562 GCA_964469165.1 uncultured Porticoccaceae bacterium | reverse complement strand
TACGAAGGCGGTGGGCAGGGTCAGCTCGGTGCCTTCGCCGGGCACCCAGGGCAGAACATCCGGGTTGGCTGTCTGCAAGTGACGGAAGCCGAGACCATAGGTGTGCCCCAGGTCGACGAAGGTATCTTCATATTTGGTGTGGATGGTTTGCACCTCACCGACCACGGTGTCGCCAGTGAAGGGGAAAGTTTGAGCCTGTGCCGCGGCGCTTGCCAGCGACAGCAGAAAAAGAGCAAGAGTCAAAACGCGCATGGTTTCATGAACTCGGGATGTGGAGTGGGTGCTCAAAAAGCGGCCAATCATAACAAGTTTGCCGAAAAAAGCGTGTTCTTTTCAATGGCCGGAAGAGACCTGGTTGGCAATTTGCGCATTGCTGCGCAGATGCCGCGGATCGATGGTGCCAACCAAGGCGCTGGTGACGCCGGGATGAGCGAAAATCGTCGCAAAGCTGCGCGCCACCGGGTCTTCTCCCGCGACGGCGGCGTGGCCGCTGGCGAGGGCTTTCTTGATGAGCACGCCCTTGCCGAGCTCACGGCAGCGGTCGATGATGGGAACATCCGCACTGTAATCCAGGTTCCAGGTCACCATCACGCAATCCGTCATCTCAGCCGCCAGCAATCCGCCCTCAAGGGTCTTGGTGGACATGCCGAAGGCGCGGATCTTGCCGTCGGCCTTGAGGTTGGCGAGGGTCTCGATAACGCCGGTATTGTGAATGACATCCAGGTCGTTGCCGTCGGAATGGACCAGGACGATGTCGAGCCGGTCGGTGCGCAGCCGCTGCAGGCTGCGCTCGATGCTCATGCGGGTGTGTTGCGGGGAAAAGTCGAAGCTGGAATGCCCCGCGTCGAATTCCTCGCCGACCTTGGTGCAGATCAGCCAGCGCTCGCGCTGGCCGGCGAGCAACTTGCCGAGGCGCTCCTCGCTGGTGCCGTAGGCCGGCGCGGTATCGAGCAGGTTGATGCCGAGCTCCGCCGCCAGGGCGAGCAGGCTGGCGGCTTCGCGGTCATCGGGAATGCGGAATGACGACGGGTACTTGACCCCCTGGTCGCGACCGAGTTTGACGGTGCCGAGGCCGAGAATGCTCGCGGCCATTCCGGTGCTGCCCAGCGGGCGCTTGCTCAGGGTCATGCGAATGCCTCTTCCCAGGGTGTCTTGGCGAGCGCCGGCCTCGGCAGATCCAGCGCGGGACAGGCGGAGCCGCTGGGCCCGATGCCGCGTGCGCTGAGCAGGTCCTCGACCTCGCTGGCGAGATTGGGTGACAGGGTGAGCTTGGTGGGCCAGGCTGCCATGACGTTGGCAAGCGGCGCTGCCCAGGCGGCAAAGGCCTTGTCCGGGCGCACCAGATTGGGCTGGCGCGGCTCGGCGCGCGCTACCGGCAGGGTCGCCCATGATGCCGCCGCGAGATCGACCCAGGGCATCAGGCTGGCGAGTTCCTGCCGTGCCGCGGCGATCACCTCAGCGGCGCTTTGGCTTGCGCCTTTTTCCGCGAGCGCGCCGCCCAGGTACCAGACCTGGCTACCGTCGGCCATGGGGTGACTGGAAATGGTCAGGCGCGGCGTTTT
>CAYXXZ010000335.1:0-1592 GCA_964469165.1 uncultured Porticoccaceae bacterium | reverse complement strand
GCCTACCTGGAAAACAAAGGCATCCTGGCGACTCGCTGAACCCATTTCCGGCCGCGCCGGCGCGCGGCCCTATCGAGGAGACAACACAATGATCAAGCCCCATGGCTCAGACACCCTGAATCCCCGCTTCGTCTACGATTCCGAAAAACACCGCGCCCTGGCCCACGAAGCCGAATCCCTGCCGTCACTGCTGCTCAATTCCGCCGCGGCGGCAAATGCCGTGATGCTCGGCGCTGGCTACTTCAACCCGTTCAACGGCTACATGACCAAGGCCGACGCGCTGTCCGTGGCGCAGGACATGAAAACTACCAATGGCCTGTTCTGGCCGGTGCCCATCGTCAACCTCACCAAGGAGAGCGGTATCGAGGCGGGCAGCCGCATCGCCCTGCGCGATCCCAACGTGGAAGGCAACCCGGTGCTCGCCATCATGGATGTGGAAAGTGTCGAAGCCGTTTCCAACGACGAAATCCAGGCAATGGCCAAGGAAATTTTCGGCACCACGGACGCCAAGCACCCCGGCGTCGCAGTTTTCACCAATCTCGGCAACACCCTGCTGTCCGGCCCCATCCAGGTGCTCAATTTCAGCTATTTCCAGACCGAGTTCCCCGACACCTTCCGCACCGCCGTCGAAATCCGCAATGAAATCGCCGAGCGCGGCTGGAACAAGGTGGTGGCGTTCCAGACCCGCAACCCCATGCACCGCGCCCACGAGGAGCTGTGCCGCATGGCCCTGGAGCGCCTGGAAGCCGACGGCATCGTCATCCACATGCTGCTCGGCAAGCTCAAGCAGGGCGACATCCCCGCCCCGGTACGCGATGCCTGCATCCGCAAGATGGTGGAAGTGTACTTCCCCAAGAACACCGTGATGGTCACCGGCTACGGCTTCGACATGCTCTACGCCGGCCCCCGCGAGGCGGTGCTCCACGCGGTGTTCCGCCAGAACATGGGCGCCACCCACTTCATCGTCGGCCGCGACCACGCCGGTGTCGGCGACTACTACGGCCCCTTCGACGCCCAGACGATCTTCAAGGAGAAAGTGCCCCAGGGTGCGCTGGCGATCGAAATCTTCGGCGCCGACCACACCGCCTTCTCCAGGAAACTGGGCCGCGTGGTAATGATGCGCGAGGCACCGGATCACACCAACGAGGACTTCATCATCCTCTCCGGCACCAAGGTGCGCCAGATGCTCAGCGAAGGCATTGCGCCACCGCCAGAGTTCTCCCGTCCCGAGGTCGCGCAGATTCTGATGGATTACTACAGGTCGACGCTTTGATTTGGTGTGGCGTTGGACGTCTGACGCTTATACAGTAGCCGGAAATTTGGGCTACGTGCTGTCGTTGAGCCATAAGCTGTAAGCTCTAAGTTAAGCTCTGGCAGAACTCGGTTCTTCCAGAGCATCTGCTTAAAGCTTATGGCTTACAGCTCACTGATCCACAATAAATATAGAGGGTTTCCCATGACTGACTACGATGTTTTCAACGGCGATGCCGACGGAATTTGCGCGCTGGCGCAGTTGCGTCTGGCCGAGCCACGCGATTCGGTGCTGGTCACCGGCGTCAAGCGGGATATCGACCTGCTGAAGAATGTGAACG
>CAYXXZ010000334.1:0-1594 GCA_964469165.1 uncultured Porticoccaceae bacterium | reverse complement strand
AAGGTTTTCCGAGACCGTCAGCGCCAGGGATGGCGCTGTCGAGCCTACAGGGATGGGTTTAGAGCCTGCCCCGCGAGCGTAGCGAGTGCTTTGGGTGCGGCGTGTCTCGGCAAACCTTCCCCAAGGCAGGGACCGGAGCGCCGAACGCCTTTTAACTGGTTCTGGTGATGGATGACAGACCCTGACAGCGATTGCTAAAATGGCCGGTTTCATCGACCACCCCCCGGCTGCACTGCGCGGCCATGCTCAGTACAGGAAGCCGCCATGCCAGCACCCTTGGGAATCCACCAACTTCTGGGTCAGGACGATTTCATCCATCGCCATGTCGGCGCGGATGACGTTCAGATAAAGTCCATGCTGGACGCCCTGGGCCTGCCCTCTCTCGATGCCCTGATGGAGCGCGTGGTTCCCACCGACATCCGCAAACAGGACGGCCTCGCACTGGGTGAGCCCATGGGAGAAGCGGAGGCGCTGGCCGAACTCAAGGCCATCGCCGGGCGCAACACCCTGCACACATCGCTGATCGGTATGGGCTACCACGATACCCGCCTGCCGCACGTTATTCTGCGCAACGTGCTGGAAAACCCCGGCTGGTATACAGCCTATACGCCTTATCAGCCGGAAATTTCGCAAGGGCGCCTTGAAGGCCTTCTCAATTTTCAACAGATGATCTGCGATCTGACCGGCATGGAGATGGCGAACGCCTCCATGCTCGACGAAGGCACTGCCGCTGCCGAAGCCATGGCCATGGCCAAACGCGCCCAGCGCAAGAACAGCTCGAACCTGTTTTTTGTCGACGAAGACTGCCATCCCCAGACGCTGGCCGTGGTGCGCACCCGTGCCCGCTTTTACGGCTTCGAAATCGTCACCGGCAACCCCGCGCGGGATCTGCCGGGGCTCGATGTGTTCGCCGCACTGCTCCAGTATCCGGGAAGTGAAGGCCGGATCGGCGATATCGGCCCGGTCATCGAACTGTTGCACAGCAAGGATGCCCTCGCCGTGGTGGCCGCCGACCTGATGAGCCTGGTGCTGTTGAAATCACCCGGCTCACTCGACGCCGACGTGGTGGTGGGCACCAATCAGCGCTTTGGCGTGCCCATGGGCTTTGGCGGGCCGCACGCGGGTTATTTTGCTTTTCGCGATGCCCATAAGCGCTCCGCGCCGGGGCGCATCATCGGGGTGTCGGTGGACAGCCGCGGCAAGACTGCTCTGCGCATGGCGATGCAAACCCGCGAGCAGCACATTCGCCGCGAGAAGGCCAACTCCAATATCTGCACCGCGCAGGTGCTTCTGGCGCTGATCAGCGCGTTTTATGCCATGTATCACGGTCCCGAAGGCCTGCGGCGCATCGCTCGTCGTATCCATTTCCTGACCAACACCCTGGCGGCTGGCTTGAAAAGTGCTGGCTTCCAGCTGCGCAACGATACCTGGTTCGACACACTGACCATCGAAACCGGGGAGCGAACCGAGGAATTCTACGCACGCGCCCTGGCGGATGAGATCAACCTGCGCAGGCTCGACGGCGCTCTGGGCATCAGCCTCAACGAGGTCAGCACACCTGAGCTTGTCGATCGCCTGCTGGCCCTGTTCGGCG
>CAYXXZ010000333.1:0-1640 GCA_964469165.1 uncultured Porticoccaceae bacterium | reverse complement strand
TTTGCGCTGACCGGATGCCCCCGGTATTCTCGGCGCGGGGGGTGCCATGTTGCCGCGAATTCTCTACAGCCTTGTCTTTTACCTGCTCGTGCCGTTCATCTGCCTGCGCTTGTGGTGGCGCAGCCGCCGCGTGCCCGCTTACCGGCGTCGCTGGCGCGAGCGTTTCGGTGTCGTGCCCCGGCCTGATCCTGGTCGGGAGGTTATCTGGGTGCATGCCGTGTCGGTGGGCGAGACCATCGCGGCGGTGCCGCTGGTGCGCCGTTTGCAGGAGCGCTATCCCGACGCCCTGATTGCGGTGACGACCACCACGCCCACCGGCTCGGAGCGCGTCAGGGCGCTGCTGGGCGACAGCGTTTACCACAGCTACGTGCCCTATGATTTGCCCGATGCGCTGGCGCGTTTTCTCGCGCGCCTGCAGCCGCGGCTGCTGATCGTGATGGAAACGGAGCTGTGGCCCAACCTGGTGCATGCCTGCGCGCGCCGCGATATTCCCGTGGTGTTGGCCAATGCACGCCTGTCGGAGAAGTCCGCGGTGGGCTACCGGCGCTTTGCCGCGCTCACGGCGCGCATGCTGGGCGAACTCACCTGGGTGGCCGCGCAGCACGAGGATGATGGCGCGCGCTTCCTGGCCCTGGGCCTGCCAGCGGCGCGCTTGCAGGTCACCGGCAACATCAAGTTCGATTTTGCCATCCGCGATGAGCAGCGCCGCCAGGCGCAGGTGCTCGCCGAGCAATGGCGCGGCGCCGACGGCCGACCGGTGTGGCTGGTCGCCAGTACCCACAGAGGCGAGGACGAAATCATTCTCGATGCCTTTGCGCGAGCACTGGCGCGGGTTCCGAATTTGCTATTGGTGCTGGTGCCGCGCCATCCCGATCGTTTCGAGCAGGTCGCCGCGCTGTGCAGTGCGCGCGGCCATCGCATGGCGCGCCGCAGTCGCGCTGAAATTCCGGACGCGGCGACCCAGGTGTTGCTGGGCGACACCATGGGCGAGCTGGCGGTGTTTTTTGGCGCCTGTGACATCGCCTTCGTGGCGGGGAGCCTGGTGCCGGTGGGCGGCCACAATCTGCTCGAGCCCGCCGCCTGGGGTGTGCCGGTGCTATCGGGGCCGGTGCTTTTCAACTTTGCCGAAGCGTCCGCGCTGCTGCAACAGGCGGATGCGCTGACGCTGTGCGAAAACGCGGACGAAATCGCGGACGCGGTGGTGAACCTGGTGGAGAACCCCGAGCAGCGCAGCCGTCAGGGCGCTGCCGCGCGCGCCGTGGTGGATGCCAACCGCGGTGCGCTGGCACGGCTCATGGCGCTTATCGAACGCTTACCGGCGCGATGACCTTGGCGGGATCGACCCAGGCATTGAGCTGGTAGACGTCATCCGGGCTCAGCTGCCCTGCGATCAGTTTCAGCAGCAGGCTGGAGTCGATGTAGTCGTAGCGCGCATTGGCGTAGTTGCGCTGCGCCTGGTGGAGATTGCGCTCCGCGAACAGCACGTCGACGATGTTGCGGGTGCCCACCTCGTAGCCGGCGCGGGTGGCTTCCAGGGCGCTTTCCGCCGATACGATGGCCTGGTGGCGGGCCTTCACCGCAGCGGCCGCGGTCACCACGTTGACATGGGCGCTGCGCGCCTGCTGGGTGGTGCTGCGCAG
>CAYXXZ010000332.1:0-1654 GCA_964469165.1 uncultured Porticoccaceae bacterium | reverse complement strand
TGAGCGGTTCGTCGGCAACGATCACCGGCAGGCCGGTTTCGTGGGTGAGCAGGCGATCCAGATCACGCAGCAGGGCGCCGCCGCCGGTGAGGACGATACCGGTTTCGGCAATGTCGGAGGCCAGTTCCGGCGGCGACTGTTCGAGCACGCGCTTGAGGGACTGGACGATGGCCGCCAGCGGCTCCTGCAGCGCTTCGAGAATCTCGTCGCTGTTGAGGGTAAAGCTTTTCGGTATACCTTCCGCCAGGTTGCGACCGCGCACATCGATCTCGCGCACCTCGGTGCCCGGATAGGCGCTGCCGATCTCCATCTTGATTCTCTCGGCGGTGGTCTCGCCGATGACGCTGCCGTACTTGCGGCGCACGTAGTTGGCAATCGCCTCGTCGAAACGGTCGCCGCCGACCCGCACCGAGTCGGAGAACACCACGCCGTTGAGCGACAGGATGGCAATTTCGGTGGTGCCGCCGCCGATGTCGACCACCATGGAGCCACAGGCTTCGGCAACCGGCAACCCGGCGCCGATGGCCGCCGCCATGGGTTCCTCGATGAGAAACACTTCCCGTGCGCCGGCGCTGTAGGCCGATTCGCGAATGGCGCGCTTTTCGACCTCGGTGGCCATGCAGGGCACGCACACCAAGGCGCGCGGGCTGGGCGGAATCAGTTTGGTGGAGTGCACTTTCTTGATGAAGTGCTGAAGCATCTTTTCGGTGACCTGAAAGTCGGCAATGACGCCGTCCTTGAGGGGGCGGATGGCGGTGATGTTGCCCGGCGTTCTGCCCAGCATGCGCTTGGCTTCGACGCCCACGGCCTCGACGATTTTCTGGCCCTGATGATGACGGATCGCCACCACCGAGGGTTCGTTGAGCACGATGCCCTTGTCGCGCACGTAAATCAGTGTGTTGGCCGTTCCCAGATCAATGGAAAGGTCGTTGGAGAACAAACCGCGCAGTTTCTTGAACATTGACTCGATGATTCCGTCTGAACGTCACAGGCCCACCGGTGCTCCGGAGACCGGGCGGGGAGAACCCGGCAGCCTGTGAATAATGCGGCGACTCTAACAACCGAAGGGATTCAGGGCAAGCGGCAAATGTGCTACCTTAGCGCCCCTGCCTGAACATGCCTCTCAAGCCCGACTATTTACGGGCTCCGTTGAGGGCTCTACCGGACGCGGCCCTCGCGCCACGAGGCTCTGCTGAAAGATGGGAATCATATCATGACTATCGAACGCGCGGACATTGAAAAGCTCGCCGACCTGGCGCGCATCCAGATATCCGAAAGCCAGATCACCGCCACGGCGGCAAGTCTCGCCAACGTGCTGGCCCTGGTTGACCAGCTGCAAGCCGCCGACACCAGCGGTGTGGCGCCCATGGCTCACCCCCTCGATGCGGTGCAGCGCCTGCGTGCCGACGAGGTCAGCGAAAGCAATCAGCGCGACGCGTTCCAGGCGATCGCCCCGGCCACCGAAGACGGCCTTTACCTGGTACCCAAAGTCATCGAATAAGGACCGCCTCCAGATGCACGACAAAACCCTTGCGCAGTTGAGCGCCGGCCTTGCCGCTGGCGAGTACTCCAGCGCCGAACTGACCCTGCACTTTCTCAACCGCATCCGCCTGCTCGACACCACCTACAACAGCTTCATCACGGTGACCGAGGA
>CAYXXZ010000331.1:0-1655 GCA_964469165.1 uncultured Porticoccaceae bacterium | reverse complement strand
TCTCCCGGGAAGCCATCATCGAGGAAACCTCGTTGATGCTGCAGCGCTATCTGGAGACACTGGGGGACTGAATCCGTCTTCCATGGAGCGAGCGTAAAGCCATAAGCCATAAGCTTTAAGCAGGAGCACGGCAAGAACTGGGTTCTGCCAGAGCCTAACTTAGAGCTTACAGCTGGTGCCCTACATCCCGGCTTCGTCGACAACCGCTTCCGCCTCCGCGACCGGTTCCTCGGTCTGCTGGAACATGGCAGGAACGTCGTATTTCCACAGCGCCCAGCCCAATACCAAGACGATCACCAACAGACCCAGCAGCCAGGGCCAGACAGCGCGCTTCCTGGCATAGGGATCGCGCAACGATCGCGCCGCGCCGCTGGGCAACGCCGCCAGTTGCGTCAGCGTGGTGCCGAAGGCGATGCTTATCTTGGCCTGGGTATTGACGGCCCAGCCGTTGGCATCGAGGATCGGCCCCAGGCTGCGGCGGCGCAGCTTGAACCAGGCCATCAGCATCGACGGGCCGGAGATGGCGAGAATGATACCGAGCAGCACCAGTGGCCACTGCCACCAGGCAAGCGACAGCAGACCGGAAAAAACTGCTGCCAGCGCGGTACCCAGAGCGCCCACCGCCAGACCGATGGCGGCGAAGATACCGGCAAACTTGGCGATATCGAACGTCTTGGCCGCCGCGGAGGCCTCGCCGGGCGCGGCACCGGCGGCGCCCACCTTGCCCGCCGTGTCGGCCACCAGCTCACTGTCGCGGCTCGCCGCAAACTTCTGGACCTGCTCGGAAATCAGGCTCGCAACGCGCCGGTAAGGCGACCAGAAGGCTTCGCGCACACTGATCGCATTTTCCACCACCTTGACCACGGTGGCGTCCCAGTCATTGCCTTCGCGGTCGTAAAACAGACCATTGCGCCCCACCATCAGCGCATGCTCCGCACCGGCAGTGACCGCCACCACGATGTTGATGGTCTCGCGGCCGCGCACCGGCTGACCGCGGCGCGCGCAGGTGCAATACAGCAGGAAGCTGTTGCTGTTGGTGGCGATGGTGCTGTGGGCGGCGATGTCGTCCACTTCCACCACCAGATCACAGCTCTTGCCATCGATATAGAGGCGACCGGCCTGGAACACGGCCTTGTGACCGGGCTTGTAAAAATCGTGGAACGAGATGAAGTTGCGCAGCAAAATCACCAGACTGTTCTGATAGCGCAACAGCTTGTCGAGATCGACCAATCCTTCCGCGGCCTCCGCCACCTCGAGATCTTCCGCCACCAACGCCAGCAGCCGCTCCTGCACGCCCTGCTCCACCAGTTCGACAGCGCGCTCGACCGACAGGGCGGCGAGAAGGGCGACACCGGGCTTCTCGCCCTGCCAGGCGAAATATTGGCTGCCGCGCGCCACCAGCTCGCGCCACTGTTCCCTGTCGATGGCCTCGATATCACCAAACAACGGGCGCACGGCATGCTCGCGCAGGTTGCGCACCGCATCCTGCCAGGCCGGGTTGACGCCCTTGCAGAGGGGTAGCAAATCGCCGTGATGGAGGCTGGCCAGGGGCAGTTCGGCCACTTCGGCGGCGTCCGCCAGGTTCACGCCCGAGAGGCGTACCAATTCAGCTTCGTCGCCGTTCATGATGGTGGCGGCACGCGGATCGTAGGCGG
>CAYXXZ010000330.1:0-1668 GCA_964469165.1 uncultured Porticoccaceae bacterium | reverse complement strand
ATCCCCTCGACGGCACCACCAACTTCCTGCGCGGCATTCCCCACTATGCGGTATCCATCGGCTGCCTGTACAAGGGTCGCCCTGAACACGCAGTGGTCTACGACCCGGTCAAGCAGGAAGAATTCACCGCCAGCCGTGGCCGCGGCGCCCAATTGAATGGCCGGCGCATCCGGGTCACCGGGCGCATGAACATGAACGGCGCCCTGTTCGCCACCGGGGTGCCCTTCAGCCTGCCCTCCAGCGCCCATATGGAGCCCTACCTGGAATCCTTCAAAACCCTGGCGGAACAGTCCTCCGGCATCCGCCGCCTCGGCGTCGCCTCCCTCGATCTCGCCTACCTGGCGGCGGGACGCTTCGACGCCTTCTGGGAAATGCACCTCAAGCCCTGGGACATCGCCGCCGGCGTGCTGCTGGTCAAGGAAGCCGGCGGCATGATCAGCGACTTTCAGGGAGACAACAACTATATGGAAAACGGCCATATCGTTGCCGCCACACCCAGGTTGTTCAAGCCCACTTTACAGGTGGTGCAGAGGCATCTGGGGCATCTGAGGTGAGTTTCACGTAACACGTGGGTGCCGTCCGCCGTTGTGGCACATGCCTCATCACATGCAGTGCGGATGGGTCAGGCGGCCGAAGGCCGCACGGCTTTTACGTGAAACGTGTTACGTGAAACTCAGTCACACGCCTGTCAAACCCCACCATTAGGGTTACTCGATTCCACGAGGAACCCGCAATGCTCAACATCGAAGCCTTCCTGCAGGACCGCTACCCCGACTTCTGTGCCCGCCGCCCCCCCCTCGCCAGGCCCCTGACCCGCGCCCTGCGCCTGCTATGCCATGAGGGGGAGTTCCAGCAATTCGCCGCCACCTATCCCCATTTGCGGGGTTTCGACTTTGTCGAGCAAGTGCTCGACTACTTTCAGTTCAGCTTCGCCACCCGCGACAAGGAGCGGGAACGCATCCCTCCCCACGGGCGGGTGGTAATCGTCGCCAACCACCCTATAGGCTCTCTCGACGGACTGGCTCTGCTCAAGCTGGTGCGGCAGGTGCGACCGGACGCCAAAGTGGTAGCCAACGAGATTCTAGCCGCCGTCAAACCTCTGGAGCCCCTGCTCCTGCCGGTGGACAACATGAACGGCAATACGCCGCGCCGCAACCTTGAGGCCATCCTCCAGCACCTCAAGGGCGAGGGTGCCCTGATCATCTTCCCCGCCGGGCAAGTATCGCGGCTCGGCACCAAGGGTGTGCGGGACGGCAAATGGCAGGGCGGTTTTCTACGCATCGCCACAGCCTGCAATGCCCCCATCCTGCCGGTATTCGTCGATGGCAGAAACTCCGCGTTCTTCTATGCCCTATCGTTCCTGGCCCGCCCCATATCCACTCTGTGGTTGGTACGGGAAATGTTCAAGCACGCCAAAAACTGTGTGGATATCCGCATCGGCCAGCCGGTCCCTTTTGACAACTATCAGCGGGTAACGGTTTCGGCAAGAGAGAAAGCCCAATTATTTCGGCGCCATGTGTACCGTCTCGACCAGGACAAGGAGGGCATATTCACCACCGAAGCGGCCATCGCTCACCCGGAAAACCGCGCCGCCCTGCGCGACGAGGTGCGGTGCTGCGAACTCCTCGGCGAGACCGGCGACGGCAAGCAGATCTACCTGTACCGCTA
>CAYXXZ010000329.1:0-1673 GCA_964469165.1 uncultured Porticoccaceae bacterium | reverse complement strand
AATCGTTATGACAACCGTGTCCATGCGCGACATGCTCCAGGCTGGTGTTCACTTTGGTCACCAGACCCGCTACTGGAACCCGAAAATGGCTCGCTACATTTTCGGCGCCCGCAACAAGATTCACATCATCAACCTCGAGCAGACCGTTCCCGCCATCAATGATGCGCTGGAAGTGGTGCGCAAAATGTCCGTCAAGGGCAACAAGATTCTTTTCGTTGGTACCAAGCGCTCCGCCCAGAAGGCGGTCGCCGAGCAGGCGCAGCGCGCCGGCATGCCCTACGTCAGCCATCGCTGGCTGGGTGGCATGCTCACCAACTACAAGACCATTCGCGCTTCCATCAAGCGCTACCGCGAGCTGGAGACGCAGAGCCAGGACGGTACCTTCCAGAAGCTGACCAAGAAGGAAGCGCTGATGCGCACCCGCATGATGGAGAAGCTCGAGCGCTCCATCGGTGGTATCAAGGACATGGGCGGCCTGCCTGACGCGATCTTCGTGATCGACGTCGATCACGAGCGTATCGCCATCCAGGAAGCCAACAAGCTCGGCATCCCCGTTATCGGAATCGTCGACACCAACAGCGACCCGGACGGCGTCGACTATGTCATCCCCGGCAACGACGATGCCATCCGCGCCATCAAGCTGTACCTGACCGCCGTTGCCGATGCGGTTCTCGAGGGCAAGTCCCAGTCCAATGCTGGTGTCTCCCGTAGCGAGTTCGTCGAGGTTGACGAAGCCGTGGCTGCCGCGCCTGCGCCGGCTGCTCAGGAATGAGTCCGAGCGGAACAGCGTATCGCCCACAATCGGCTATTTGCAGTGTATGACTGAAAAGGGGGCGATGCCCCCTTTTTATTAACCATTCAGAGGATTTTGAGGATATACCCATGGCAGTGACTGCTTCTCTCGTAAAAGAACTTCGTGAAAGAACCGGCCTCGGCATGATGGAGTGCAAAAAGGCACTCGTGGACACCAACGGCGACATCGAGGCGGCCATCGAAGAACTGCGCAAGTCCAGTGGCCTGAAGGCCGCCAAGAAAGCCAGCCGCACCGCTGCCGACGGCGTGGTGGCCATCCGCGTTGCCGACGACGCCTCCTACGGCGTGCTGCTGGAAGTGAACTCCGAGACCGATTTCGTTGCTCGTGACGACAGCTTCCGGGCATTCGTTGAAAAAGTGCTGGACAAGGCCTTTGCAACCCGCGAGTCCGACGTCGACGCGCTGCTGGCCGGCGAGCTGGGAGAGGCGCGCGAGGCGCTGGTACAGAAAATCGGCGAGAATATTTCCGTGCGCCGTGTCAGCCTGGTGGAAGCACCGGTGGTTGGCGGCTATGTTCACAGCAACCACCGCATCGCCGTTCTCACGGCGCTGACCGGCGGCGATCAGGAGCTGGCAAAGGATGTGGCGATGCACGTTGCCGCCGCCAATCCCCAGGTCAACAAGCCCGAGGACATGCCCGCGGAGATTCTCGAGAAAGAGAAGGAAATCATCCGCGCCCAGCCCGATATGGCCGGCAAGCCCGCAGAAATCGTCGAGAAGATGATGGGTGGTCGCATCAGCAAGTTCCTCAAGGAGCACAGCCTGGTCGAGCAGCCCTTCGTCAAGGATCCAGACGTCAAGGTCGGTGCCCTGGTGCAAAAAGCTGGTGCAGACATCAGCGGTTATGTACGCTTCGAGGT
>CAYXXZ010000328.1:0-1691 GCA_964469165.1 uncultured Porticoccaceae bacterium | reverse complement strand
AAGTGCGGATGCTGCCCGGCGGGCTCGATCAATGGCTTGGCGAAGGTGGCCGCACCCTGTCAGCCGGTCAGGCGCGACGCCTCTGCCTGGCGCGAGTCTTGTTGACCGACGCCGATTTGATCGTGTTGGATGAACCCACCGAAGGGCTGGACCCCGCCGCCGAGCAGGCATTGCTAGCCTCTTTGCCGCAGATACTTGCCGGGCGCAGCCTGCTGCTGGTGACCCATGCCCAGGTACCCGCAGGTCTTGCTGACCAGTGCTATCAGTTGACGGAGGGGCGTCTGGTTGAGTGTGAAGTGTCTTGAGCAACAGCCGCTGCCACTGTTCTCAATGAATCAGTGTCACGGTTTTTGATCACTCATCTGCCCGCAGGAGGTCCATTGATACACCTTTACTATGTTGGTGTCTTGATTGGCCACTCTGGAGCTAGCGGTTATCATCCTCTTCCACGAACTCGAGGCGGACGAAGATGGAGCGTTCTGGACCCGCCTAGAGAAGGTCACGGGGTATTTCCATGCCAGAGAATGGGGAGTAAGCCGATTGAACATTCTGAAACATCTGGACGCATCGGCCCGCAAGCATTGTACACCTGCAAGTAAAGGAAAAGTGGCGTGGCGCGAGTGGGGTAAAGGCGCCCCGCTTATCCTGATCCACGGCGGGTTTGGGTCCTGGAGACATTGGGTCCGAAACATTCCTGCCCTATCATCCGAGTATCGAATACTGGCACCTGATCTCCCTGGAATGGGCGACTCAGATCCCGTACCTGAAGCTGCGACACCATCCGAGATACTCACCGCCCTTATCGACGGCCTTAAAAGTATTCTTGGGCACGATTGTCGTTACCATCTGGCCGGATTCTCCTTTGGCGGAATGATCGCAGGCATGCTGGCCTCAGAAGAGCAGGGGCAGATTCTATCTCTTTCGTTGATTGCGCCTATATGCTTGGCTGTTGGGCGGCCTCGTCCTAAGGCTGTCAGCTTCCGCAGGCTTGCCGGCAAAGAGCGCAGATCGGCTCACCATGCAAACTTGATGAGCATGATGCTGTCCGACCCGTCTTATGCAGATGACCTTGCGCTGGAAATCCAGGAGCAAAACAACCTGAACGTTCGCGCCAACAGCTTTGAGCTGACCTTACAGCCTTTCCTCCGCATGGCTCTGCCCCGTATTACAGCGACCCCACATTTTATCTGGGGAGAACGCGACAATTTCGGGGCTGCTTACATGGACGAAAATATTTCCATAGTACAGGCGGCACGGCCGGACGCCATCATTGAGCTCGTGCCGAAAGCCGGCCACTGGCTCGCTTACGAGAACCCTGACCAGGTGAATGCGTTCATCCGCAAAGCCGCATGTTGCTAAACACTATAACTGCCATAGATATCGCACAACTGGACAAGAACTGGCTGTTAAGCGCCAATGTCGCTGGTGCCAAAGCTAGCGCCCACCTAATACAGCCTGATCGAAACGGCCTGGAACCCTGCACCTATCTTCGTCACGTCTTTGCACGCTTGCCGCAAGCGGCCAGTGCCGAGGACATGGAGGCGCTGCTGCATGAGACGGCTTCGCACAGTGCGCAGGGGCTTGATGTCTTACTGCTGAACCGTAACTGAAATAGGTATACCGTCCCCGTTACGCACCCCCGTCCTCACCGGAAGCCGCCACCACCGGTCTCTCACGGGGATCGGCAATAG
>CAYXXZ010000327.1:0-1758 GCA_964469165.1 uncultured Porticoccaceae bacterium | reverse complement strand
TGGCGCAGCAGATCGCCGTTGCCGGCGGGCAGGTAAAAGCTGGTCAGATAGGTCGCCGGCATGTCGGCGAGCTGTTCCCCGGAAAAAATCAGAAAGAAATTGGGGGAAAAGGATTCCCACACCACCGAGCGCAGGCTGCTGACGGTGGCATCGAAACGGGTGCCACCGACGTTGAAGCTCAGGGTGTCGCCAAGGCTCAGGCCGAGGCGCTCGGCGTATTCCGCTTCCACGGAGACCTCGCCGTAGCGCGGTGGCCAGGTGCCCTGCAATATCTCGTTGTCGCCAGCCAGGTCATCCGTCCAGGTGAGGTTGTGCTCGCGACGGTTGTCGCCGGCGCGCGCCACCGCCTCGGCATCGCCGTTGATGGCCAGCATGCGCCCGCGAACCACCGGATAAAACGGACGCGTCCGGGCGCGCTCCTGCAATGCGGCGGACAGTTCTTCCACCTGTTCGGGATAGATGTTGAAGGCGAAGTGGTTGGGTGCGTCGCCCGGCAGTTGCAGGCGCCATTCGTCGAGCAGCCCGGTGCGCAACTGGGTGACCAGGATCAGCAGCATCAGGGTGATGGTAAAAGCCATGATCTGGCTGGTGCTGATGGCGGCGTGCAGCGCCAGGTTGCGGATACTGCGGCTCAAGAGTGATGACGGCCGCACCAGCGCCTTGAGGCGTTTCAGTGCGGCCTGAATGCCGCCGCCGACAAGCAGCAGCGCGAGCCCGGCGCCGAGCAGGACGAGAAGCATTTCCGTGAGGTCGTCGAACAGCAGGAACAACAACAAACTCTGGGAGCCCGCCGCAAGGCCATAGACCAGCCATGCCGACAGCGGCTGGGGTGTGAGATCTCGGCGCAGCACCCGTAGCGGTGTGGTGGCGCCGAGGTGCAATACGGGTGGCAGCGCGAAGCCCGCCACCAGCAGCAGCGCCGACCCCCAGGACGCCAACCAGGGAGACCACCCGGCGGCGGGAAGTTGCAGGGGCAGAATGGGCGCCAGGGCCCGGGCGATGAGCCAGTGTGCGGCCCAGCCGAGGACGCTTGCCGCCATGATGGCGACGCCGGTGAGAATCAGCAGCTGATAGATGTAGAGCCGCAACACGCGGCGCCGGGGTGCGCCCAGACAGCGCAGCATGGCGCTGGTATCGAACTGGCGCTCGCTGTAGCGTCGCGCCGCCAGGGCGATGGCGATGGCCGCGAGAACGATGGTCAGCAGGGTGGCGATGCGGATGTACTGGGTGGCTTTGCGCAAGGTGGCTGACGCGCGGTTCTCGCCCGTACCCGGCTGCGCCAGGCGCTGGTCGGCCGCAAGCCGGGGTTCCAGCCATGCCTGAAACCCCGCGATGTCGCCCCCGGCGAACAGGCTGCGGTAGCGAATGCGGCTGCCCGGGCCGACGACCTCGGCGGCAGCCAGGTCCGCCTCGTTGACCAGCATTCTTGGAGAGAACTGAAAGAGTCCGCTGCCCTGGTCGGGTTCGAAGGTGAGAATATGGGTGATCTGCAGATGTGTGGCGCCGAACTCCAGGGTGTCGCCGATTTCGGCGCCGAGGCGCTCCAGCACCCTGGCGTCGACCCAGGCGCTGCCGGGCGCGGGAATCCGGTCCACCGCCTGCGGCGGCTCATCGGTGCGGGATTTGACTTCAAGTTGCCCCAGTAATGGATAGTCGTCGCTCACTGCCTTGACGCTGACGAGCAGCATTTCGTCGCCGTAAAAGATGACCGAATCGAAACGATGAATCTGCGCCGAGGCGATGCCGAGTTCGTCGGCC
>CAYXXZ010000326.1:0-1777 GCA_964469165.1 uncultured Porticoccaceae bacterium | reverse complement strand
GCCGCGATCATGAAGAAAATCGTGCCGAAGTCGAAGAATTCCATGCGCGCGCCAATCAATCCCTTTTTCGGCTGTAACCAACGCACAGCACCCGTCTGGCGTCATTCTATCAAAACATATAGAACGCGAGACACAATCATTCAAATCAAAGGCACGCATACCTATGTGTAGGGTCCAGTGCCAGCGGCAAATGATGCCGCCAGCGTAAACGACCAGCAAACGGTTACAAATTTGCGTGTTTCTCTCTTTCCTCTGCTCTTTCTGTTGCTGCCGCTGGCGGAGATCGCAGGCTTTGTCGTTGTCGGCAAGCAGGTCGGAGCGCTGGCTACCGTCGGCCTTGTCATCGCGTCCACACTCGCCGGCAGCATATTGCTTCGCTATCAGGGCCTCGGCGCCATGAACAAGGTGCGCTCGGCAGTGGAAGCAGGCAAGGATCCCGGCCTGCAGCTGGCTAACAGCGCCATGGGCGTGCTCGCCGCCATCCTGCTCATCATCCCGGGCTTCATCACCTCGATCATCGGTCTTCTGGTGCTTCTGCCGCCGGTACGCGCGCTTTTCTGGCGCCTTGTGGGGCGCCGCGTCGTTGTTGCCGGCCAGTTCGGCGGGGGCCAGTTCAGCAGGGGCGGTTTCCGGCGCGAACAGGACGATCATACGATCGATCTCGACAGCGAAGACTTCAGAAGAAACGGCAAGCCGGATGAGAATTCGCCATGGCGGCGACTTCCTGACGAATAACCGCTTCGTTCCCGGTAAAAAGCCAAAACCTTGTCTTGGCTGCCCTGCCGTGATAGCCAACCCCGCGAATCCACCTCGGGGCCACACGGTCCGAAAACAGGAACAGGGCTCATGGCCGACGAGAATGAAAAGAAAGCCGGCAACGGCAATGGCACCGCAACCCAGCAGCAGCCGACGCTCAATGTGCTGGCACAGTATGTGAAGGATCTGTCCTTCGAGAGCCCCGGCGCGCCGAATTCGCTGCGCGGCCGCGACAAGGCTCCGGGCATTGCCATCAACGTCAACGTCAACGCCAATCCGCTTTCGGAGAAGCAGTTCGACGTGCACCTGTCGCTGACCGCAAAGGCCACCGTCGACAAGGACGTGCTGTTTAATGTCGAGCTTCTCTATGGCGGCGTCTTCAACATCGACGGCTTCCCGCAGGAGCACATGCTGCCGCTGCTGTTCATCGAATGCCCGCGCCTGCTGTTCCCCTTCGCGCGCCAGATCATTGCCGAAGCAACCCGCAATGGCGGCTTCCCGCCGCTGATGCTCGACCCGATCGATTTCGCGCAGATGTTCCAGCAGAAGATCGCCGAGGACCAGGCTGCTTCCAAGGTTCAGGTGAGCTAAGCCACTGCCAGAACGGAACTATCAAAAACCCGGCCTCGCGCCGGGTTTTTTTATTCGCTTCCCTTTCTTATAAATTCAATAAAATCAATAAGATATATGTTTTATCAGCGCATGCCGATCACGATGCGCTTCGATCCGCGGCCTGAAGCCAGAGAGCCTTTTCCCCCATCGATTCAACCAGAGCGTCATGGGCGGTACGTTCGGCCTCGCTCAGCCGCGGCGGCAGGGGCGAGGGGCGGGCGCTTATCTTCACTTCGGTGGTTTCAGCGCGGACCTGTTCGGCACCCGTCTTGACGGCCGTATCCAGCACGAGTGCTGCCTGCTTGCCGCCGATCAGCTCGATATAGACTTCCGCCAGCAGTTCGGAGTCGAGCAGCGCGCCGTGCTTGGTGCGGTGGCTGTTGTCGATGCCGTAGCGGCGGCACAGCGC
>CAYXXZ010000325.1:0-1784 GCA_964469165.1 uncultured Porticoccaceae bacterium | reverse complement strand
GATCACTCTTGGCGATGGTCAGGTTGTTGTCAAACATGGTTCAGCACTTCCCCGCAGTGAAAGATAAAGGAGGTAAGGAAGGAAAAAAGAGGCCGGATTCTACACGATGACAGGCCGAACAGCCAGCACTGAGCTTAGAGCCTGTCCGCGACCTTTTGTTGTCTCTGAGTTTCACGTTTCAAGTTGCACGTTTCACGTAAGAACGGAATGGTCCGCAGGGCGTGGCCTCTCTGTACCACGGTGCGTGGTCCGTGTGATGCCATCGCCACAGGCACCTACGTGAAACGTGCAACTTGAAACGTGCAACTCAGTCGAATAACGCCAAGCTGTGTAGCGTCAGACGTCCAGCGTCCGACGTAAAAAAAACGGGAGCCAATCCATGGTCTCCCGTCCCATGCAATGGCGACCCCATGTGAGCAAGCCGGGTACCACTGCTTTTTGCTGGCGCCTTCCCTAGCGCTCTTCCCCTCGTCAAAACTCGTTGCTGGCGCTCTCTACCCCTGACTCCGTTTTTTCGCCATCTTGCGCAGCGTCGCCGATGTAACGGCCTTTGGCGGCACCGCGCGGCGCCGCATTCACCAGCAAGGCATCCAGGGCGGGGCTGTCGCCGCTGTAGCGATGACTGGAAAACATCAGGTCGGGTCGCGCATCGCGGATCGCGGTATCGACGATCCGCTGCAATTCATCCATGCCCTCCTGGGCCGCATGCCAACTGCCGAACGCCAGCACGGCAATGAGCACAGATGCCGCCAGGGCACCGGAATACCTGCACAGCTTCCGTACGCGGGCGCGGGATTCCAGCGCATCGAGACGTGCATCGATGGCCCGCCAGGCGGAACAGCCCGGCGCAAGGATCGGCAATCCCTCGAGCGCCCTGTCCATCCTCTTGTCACTGCTGGTCATCGCAAACATCGCCCTCGCCCAAGTCGCCCTCGTCTGTTTCACTGCCCGCCTGCCACCACTGACGCACCTGGCGTCTGGCACGCATCAACTGGGTTTTCGAATAGCTTTCCGAGTACCCCAGCATCCTTGCGATTTCCTGGTGAGTGTAGCCCTCGACGCCATACAGCCAGAGCACCACCCGTCGTTCCGGAGCGAGGCGCGCGAAGGCGGTGGCGATATCCCTGGCCATTTCCGCAGAACCGCCGTCGCCCACCACCTGCTCATCCACCAGCACCTCGACATTGCTGTCCCTGTGCCTGTGGCGGCGCAGGTACATCAGCGCCGCATTGATGAACACCCTTCTCGCCCACCCCCAGAAAGGGGCCTCGAAGCGGTACTGATGAATATTCTCCACCAGGCTGAGCATGCCGTCCTGAAGGATGTCCTGCGCCTGCTGCGGGCATTGGCTGAACCTGTAACCCACTGTGTACGCCTGCTTTTCGAAAAGACCGTAGATTTCAAACAAAGCGTCTCTGTCGCCTGCCTGGGCACGCAGGACAAGCTGATCATCGACATCGACCGCAAAAGCGCTTTTCATACCCTAATAGATGCACCTGTCTCGAAAAACGTCACAGTGGCGTGAAAATTTATTTCGCGCCCGCCTTTTCCGCCATTTTGCCACCAGTTGCGGCCAGGGCAACATAGCCGGCATCATCACAGCCACATTTTGGTGTCCGATATTCGCTTCGGTAATCGTGGCAGCCCACGCGAAACCATTGCGCGCCATGAGATGTCGTGGCCAGTCTCGCGCCGGTTATCGATCGGGCCCACTCTCACAAGTCAAGCCGGTTTCCGCTACAATCGCCGCCACATTCACCATCCCTTTGAAATGAGCCATGGCC
>CAYXXZ010000324.1:0-1823 GCA_964469165.1 uncultured Porticoccaceae bacterium | reverse complement strand
CAGAGCGTTGCCGAGATGGGTGTGGTGCTGTACGCCGCCAACGAAGGCTATCTCAAGCCCATCGAGGTCAGGAAAATCGGTGATTTCGAAGCCGCCCTTCTCGCCTACATGAAAGCCGAGCACGGCGACCTCATGAAGCAGGTCGATGAGAGTGGCGACTGGAACAGCGATATCGAGGCCAGCTTCAAGGCGGCTCTCGACAAGTTCGTGGCCACCCAAACCTGGTAAGGGATTGGGAAGCCGGACCTGAGCGAACCAATACGGAGTAGCCAGACAGCTTATGGCAGTCGGAAAAGAAATCAAGACGAAGATCTCCAGTGTGAAAAGCACACAGAAGATCACCAGTGCCATGGAACTGGTCGCGGCGAGCAAGATGCGCCGCGCCCAGGACCGTATGTCACTGGGCAAGCCCTATGCCCAGCGCATGCGCGCGGTCATCGGCCACATCGCCAATGCGCACTCGGAATACCGTCACCAGTACCTCGAGGAGCGGGTGGTGAAGCGGGTCGGCTTCATCATCATTTCCACCGATCGCGGTTTGTGCGGCGGCCTCAACATCAACATGTTCAAGGCTACCGTGAAGGCGATGAAGGGCTGGCAGGAACAGGGTACCGAGATCGATCTGTGCACCATTGGCGCCAAGGCGGCGACCTTTTTTGGCGGCCTGGGAGGCAACATCGTCGCCACCGTCCGCGATCTGGGTGATGCGCCCTCGGCGGCGGATCTGATCGGCAGTGTCAAGGTTATGCTCGACGCCTACGATGAAGGCAGGATCGACCGCCTGTTCCTCGTCGGCAACACCTTCGTCAACACCATGACCCAGAAACCGGAAGTTCAGCAATTGTTGCCGCTGTTGCCGGAAAAGGACGAAAAAATGTCCCACCACTGGGACTACATCTACGAGCCCGATGCCCAGGAGCTGCTGGACGGTCTGCTGACGCGTTACATCGAGTCCCAGGTCTACCAGGGTGTGGTGGAAAACAATGCCTGCGAGCAGGCTGCCCGTATGATCGCCATGAAGAACGCCACCGAAAATGCCGGTGAGCTGATCGACGAGCTGCAGCTTATCTACAACAAGGCGCGCCAGGCGGCGATTACCCAGGAGCTGTCGGAAATCGTCGGCGGCGCGGCGGCGGTGTAATTTTTAGTCGTCAGTTATCAGTAGTCAGCGGTCACTGAAAACGCTCTGACCGAAAACTGGTAGCTGAAAACTGACAACTTTTGATAATTGAGGAAGCGGAAATGAGTAGCGGACGTATTGTTCAAATCATCGGCGCGGTGATCGATGTGGAGTTTCCCCGCGATCAGGTGCCCAGCGTGTACGACGCGCTGGTGGTTGAAGGAAAGAATCTGACCCTGGAAGTACAGCAGCAGCTGGGAGACGGCGTGGTGCGCAGCATCGCCATGGGTTCTTCCGAAGGCATCAGCCGCGGTCTCGCGGTATCCAATAGCGGCGCTCCCATTTCCGTGCCCGTCGGCCAGGGAACCCTGGGACGCATCATGGACGTGCTCGGCAACCCCGTTGACGAAGCCGGCCCCATCGAATGCGATCAGCGCGCGCCGATCCACCGCGCCGCACCAACTTATGCCGACCAGTCCTCGGCGGTTGAAATTCTCGAAACCGGTATCAAGGTCATCGACCTGATCATGCCCATCGCCAAGGGCGGCAAGGTGGGCCTGTTCGGCGGCGCCGGCGTGGGCAAGACCGTTACCCTGATGGAGCTGATCAACAACATCGCCAAGGCTCACTCCGGCCTGTCCGTGTTCGCCGGTGTCGGCGAGCGCACCCGGGAAGGTAACGACTTCTACTACGAAATGAAGGA
>CAYXXZ010000323.1:0-1826 GCA_964469165.1 uncultured Porticoccaceae bacterium | reverse complement strand
TTCACAGTTCACAGTTCACAGTTCACAGTTCACAGTTCACAGTATGAGCGTGGCATCTCCCTGATAACTGTCAACTGAAAACTGTAAACTTCCCGGGCGATTCATCCCGGCCGCACGATTGGTTACAATACCGCCTTTTATTTAAGGAAGCGTCCATGACCGTACAGATCATGAATCCAGAGCAACAGGAAAAGATGCGCATTGCGGGACGGCTCGCTGCTGAAGTTCTCGAGTTGATCGAGCCCCATGTGGTGCCCGGCGTGAGTACCGGCGAGCTGGACGACATCTGTCACGACCATATCGTCAACGTTCAGAAGGCGATCCCCGCCCCCCTCAACTACAAGGGTTTTCCGAAGTCGATCTGCACATCGATCAACCATGTGATCTGCCACGGCATTCCCAACCACAAGAAAATCCTCAAGAACGGCGACATCATCAATATCGACATCACCGTCATCAAGGACGGTTACTACGGCGATACCAGCATGATGTTTCTGGTGGGCAAGGTGCCCGAGCACGCCCAGCGCCTGACGCGGGTCACCCAGGAATGCCTCTACAAGGCCATCGAGCTGGTCAAGCCCGGCTGCCGCCTCGGTGACATCGGCCATGTCATCCAGAAACATGCCGAAGCCAACTTCTACTCCGTGGTGCGTGATTACTGCGGCCACGGCATCGGTACCGAGTTTCACCAGGAGCCCCAGGTACTGCACTTCGGCATTCCCAATACCGGCATGGAGCTGCGCGAGGGCATGACCTTCACCATCGAGCCCATGATCAACGCAGGAAAGTACCAGACCAAGCTCAAGTCCGACGGCTGGACGGTGGAAACGCGCGACGGCCGCCTCTCGGCCCAGTGGGAACACACGCTGCTGGTCACGGCCACAGGCGTCGAGGTGCTGACGGCAAGGAGCAACGAGACATTTGCCCATGGTTGAACTGCAGCCACTGTTTTTCTTCGACGAGCAGCGCTTCCGGCAGCGGCTCGAAGAAGGCAACGCGCTGACAGTATTCAAGGACGCCCTCTCCGCCACCAACCATCATTTCGACAGCCGTTTCATTGAAGGCGAATACATAGACACCCTGATCCACGAGCGCGCCGCGTTCGTGGATCGCCTGCTGTGCTACGCCTGGGACATGTTCACCTGGGACGACGATATCGCCCTGCTCGCCGTCGGTGGCTACGGGCGCCGTGAGCTCCACCCCTTCTCCGACATCGACCTGCTGATTCTGTTGAAGAACAACAGTGCCTCCCGCTACCGGGACAGCATCGAAAAATTTCTCACGTTCCTGTGGGATATCCAGCTCAAGATCGGACAAAGCGTGCGCTCGATCCGCCAGTGCGTGGACGAGGCCAAGGCTGACGTGACCGTGGCCACCAACCTCATGGAAAGCCGCACCCTGACGGGCAACGCCAGCCTGCGCCAGAGCATGCTGAAAAAGACCGCGCCAGAGAAAATATGGCCCTCTCACGAATTCTTTCGCGCCAAGCGCGAGGAGCAGATCGAGCGCCATCGCAAGCACGGTTACACGGAATACAATCTCGAACCCAACGTCAAGGAAGCGCCCGGTGGCCTGCGCGACATCCAGATGATTCACTGGGTGGCACAGCGCCACTTCGGCTGTGACTCACTGGAAGGCCTGGTCAACAGCGGCTTCATCAGCGAGGACGAGCTCAACCTGTTGCGGCGCGGGCGCTCCTTTCTGTGGAAGGTGCGCTACGGCCTGCATTACCTGGCGCGGCGCCCCGACGAGCGCCTCACCTTCGACCATCAGCGCAAGCTCGCCGACATGTTCGGCTACAAGGACAACCAGAAGCTCGCCGTGGA
>CAYXXZ010000322.1:0-1837 GCA_964469165.1 uncultured Porticoccaceae bacterium | reverse complement strand
ATCGCCAGCATCATGTTGTTGCAGATCTTGGCAACGGAACCCGCGCCGTGGTCACCGGCGTGGAAAATGTTGGTGCCCATGGTCTGCAATACAGTCTTGGCGCGCTCGAAATCCTCGACCGGGCCGCCGCACATGAAGGCCAGCGTACCCGCCGCCGCACCTGCGGTACCGCCGGACACCGGGGCGTCCACGAAGGGGATGCCGCGCTCGGCAGCGGCCTTGGCGACACGTTTGGAATTCTGCGGGGCCACCGTGGAGCAATCGATCACCAGCGCCTTGGCGGAAATGGAATCCAGTAGCTTCTGGTCGTCGATCATCACAGACTCGACGATGGGACCGGAAGGGAGCATGGTGATGACGAAATCCGCGCTCTTTACCGCTTCATGGGGATCTTTGGTGGTACCGACGCCCTCGGCCGCGACCTTGGCCAGAGCCTGCTCCGAGAGATCGAATGCAATGACGCTGAAACCCTTTTTCGCCACGTTGATGGCCATGGGGCCACCCATGTTGCCCAGCCCGATAAACGCCACTTGTTGTGTCATGACTTTATGCCTCCCGTTAATAGGTTTTGAATGAGTAAGGTGCGCAACCGCAACTGCGCACCGGGATCTTGCACGGCACCACCATAGCCAGGTAAACAGGAATGCTCCTGCCCACCCCGCCCCTAGAGATCCGCCAGCGGATGCGGCTTGTCGCCCCAGGGCGGCTGAAAATGCTTTTCGACGAACGCGGGGGTCACTTCCGCGAAGGTCGCGGGATCGAATTTGGGCTGGCGATCCTTGTCGACCAGCAGGGCCCGCACACCCTCGGCGAAGTTTCCGTAAATCATGCAGTTGGCGGACAGAATCAACTCCATCTGGAACGCCTCGCGCAGCGACAGGTGGAGCGCGCGGCGCAGCTGCTCATGGATGATGTGAATGGTCACCGGGCAGCCCGAGGCAAGGGTTTTGGCGGCGCTGGCCAGCCATTTGTCGTCGCCCTCATAGGAGGTGATATTGTCGACGATATCCGCCAGGCTGTCGCCATCGGTAAGGCTCTGGATGATGTCGTAGTGCTCCTTCACCACGGATGCCGGCGGTTCGCCGGCAACGGCCTCCAGGTCGCGCAGCACGTGGCTGACCTGGCCATGGCGCTGATCGGCGTCGCCCCAGGCAACAGCCTGGAGCCTGGTGAGCATTTCGCCCCACTGATCGTGGCGCAGGAAGCGGTCGGCAAGGCCGAGGTACAGGGTATCGCCGGCATTGATGGACGCACCGGTGAGAGCGAGGAACAGCCCGGTCCTGCCCGGCGCGCGGTTGAGGAACCAGGAACCACCCACGTCAGGGTAGAGGCCGATGGTCACTTCCGGCATGGCGAGGCGGGTTTCCGCCGTCACCACGCGATGGCTGGCACCGCTGAGCAGGCCCATGCCGCCGCCCATGACCACGCCGTGGCCCCAGGCGATGATGGGCTTGGTGAAGGTGTGGATCAGGTAGTCGAGGCGGTATTCCTTCTCGAAGAAGAGCGCCGCCGCGCCGTCGCCCGCCAGCGCGGAATTGCGCAGGTGAATCACGTCGCCGCCCGCGCACAGGGCGCGGTCGCCGCTGCCGCGCAACACCACACAGGCGATGCTGTCGTCGTCCTGCCACTGGCGAAACTGCGGATCGAGAATCTCCACCATCGCCATGGTCAACGAGTTCAGCGACTTGGGCGCATTGAGGGTGGCGACACCGATCCTGAAGCCATTGCCCGCCTCCAGGGTTTCGAGAAGTACGGGTGCGTCTGATGTTTCTGTCATTTTCTTACCTAAAAAATTGCAAGCGGTAGGTTGGGCTGAGGAACGAAGCCCAACACCTGT
>CAYXXZ010000321.1:0-1852 GCA_964469165.1 uncultured Porticoccaceae bacterium | reverse complement strand
CATAAGCTTTAAGCCGGAGCCTTGGAAGAACTGGGTTCTGTCAGAATTTAACTTACGGCTTATAGCTCGATGAATGCCCACAGCCGAATTTCTGATTTATATGAAATAAACCAACGCTTTTTAGCGAACCGCATGTTGCGCACTTTCGCCCCGTACATAAAAGGAAACAATCATGACCCGCAAGATTCCTCTCCATGAAGTCAAGTCACTGGCCGGCCAGGAGCTGGGAGTTTCTTCCTGGCACACCGTAAGCCAGGAAGAAATCAATCTTTTTGCCGAAGCAACCGGGGATTTCACCTGGTTTCACATCGACGTGCCCCGTGCCGAAAAAGAGATGGGCGGCACCATCGCCCACGGATTTCTCACTCTGTCGTTGTTGCCAGCGCTCTGGCACCAGATCGGTGAAATCACCGAGTTCAAAAATGGTTACAACTACGGACTGGATAAGGTGCGTTTCACCAGCCCCGTCAAGGCCGGCGCCAAGGTACGCCTGCGTGCCACCATGCTGCCACCGCAAGAGCGCCGTGGTGGGACCATTGTCGGCGTACAGTGCGCGGTAGAGGTGGAAGGCGAAGAGCGCCCCGCTCTTGTCGCAGACTGGATGGAAATTTTTTACAGCGAGTAAAGCGCGGTAAAAAAGGGCTTGCCTGCAAGCGGGCCCCTACCCCCTGTAGGAGCTTGCCTGCAAGCGACCCTGTCGTTGGTGGTTTGAGCCGGACCCTTGTCGCCTGCAGGCAGGCTCCTACAACACCTCCCTGATCGGCAAACCGAAATTCTAAAATACTGGACAGCGATAACTGGCCACCACGTTGCCATCCTTCACCGATTCCAGATACACGTCGAAACGCCACAGCTGGTGAAGGTGCTTGAGCACTTCCCTGGCCTCGTCTTCGAGCAATGGCCGGCCGTTGTGCATATCGTGGCGCAGAATCAGGGCGCGGTCGCCACGAATATTGACTCTGTGAACCTGGATGTTCGGTTGGTTGTCGCCCAGGTTGTATAGCGCGGCCAGTTGCTCGCGAATCGCCTGGTAACCCATCTCGTTGTGGATGGCGGTGATGGTCAAGACGTCTTCGTCGCTGTCGTCATACACCGAGAACAATTTCAACTCACGAATCACCTGGGGCGACAGGTACTGAAGTATGAAACTTTCGTCCTTGAAATTCGCCATGGCGAAATGCAGTGTATCCAGCCAATCGCTGCCGGCAATTTCCGGAAACCACTCATAATCTTCGGCCGTCGGTTCTTCGCAGATACGGCGAATGTCCCGGAACATGGCAAATCCCAGGGTATAGGGATTGATGCCGGAAAAATACGGCGAATCGAATGGCGGTTGATAAATGACATTGGTGTGATGCTGAAGAAATTCCAGCATGAAACCATCACTGACCAACCCTTCCTGATACATCTGCTGCACGATAGTGAAATGCCAGAAGGTCGCCCAACCCTCGTTCATCACCTTGGTTTGGCGCTGCGGATACAGGTACTGGGCGAATCGGCGCACGATACGCAGGATCTCACGCTGCCATGGTTCCATCAGCGGTGCGTGCTTTTCGATGAAATACAGCAAGTTTTCCTGCGGTTCCGCTGGAAACCTGGCCTCATCCTCGGACACGTCTGTATCGTCCGGTTTGGCCGCTGTCGGGATAGTGCGCCACAGATCGTTGACCTGGCGCTGCAAATGCTCCTCGCGCTCGCGCTGGCGCCTTTCCTCCTCCACCATGGAAATGGGATAGGGGCGCTTGTAGCGATCCACGCCGTGATCCATGAGGGCATGGCAGGCGTCGAGTACCGCCTCCACGGCAGCCACACCGTGCCGCTCTTCACACTCGCGTATGAAATTGCGGGCAAA
>CAYXXZ010000320.1:0-1891 GCA_964469165.1 uncultured Porticoccaceae bacterium | reverse complement strand
TGGGTGAAGTGCACGATGGCGCCGCCACCATGGACTGGATGGAGCAGGAGCAGGAGCGCGGTATCACCATCACCTCCGCGGCCACTACCTGCTTCTGGTCCGGCATGGAGAAGCAATTCCCCCAGCATCGCATCAACGTCATCGACACGCCCGGGCACGTGGATTTCACCATCGAGGTGGAGCGTTCGCTGCGGGTGCTCGATGGTGCCGTGGTCGTGCTCTGTGGCTCCGCGGGCGTCCAGCCCCAGACCGAGACCGTATGGCGCCAGGCCAACAAATACCACGTCCCGCGGCTCGTGTTCGTCAACAAGATGGATCGCACCGGTGCGGACTTCCTGCGCGTGGTGGCGCAGGTGAAGGCTCGTCTCGGCGCTACACCGGTGCCCTTGCAGATGACTCTGGGTTCTGAAGATCGGTTCAAGGGCGTCGTCGACCTCATCAGGATGAAGGCCATCATCTGGAACGAAAGCGATCAGGGCATGACCTTCACCACTGAAGACGTGCCTTCCGAGCTGCTCGCCACCTGCGAAAAGATGCGTGAAAACCTGGTCGAAGCCGCTGCCGAGGCCAGCGACGAGCTGATGGAAAAGTACCTCGAAGGCGGCGAGCTGAGCGAAGAGGAAATCAAGGCCGGCCTGCGTGCACGCACCCTCAACAACGAAATCGTACTGGTGCTGGGTGGCTCGGCCTTCAAGAACAAAGGGGTGCAGGCGATGCTCGATGCGGTCATCGAGTACCTGCCGTCGCCCGTCGAAGTGAAGGACATCGACGGCGTGCTGGACAATGGCGAGCACGCTACCCGCAAGTCCGACGATGCCGAGCCGTTCGCCGCGCTGGCGTTCAAGATCGCCACCGACCCCTTCGTCGGCACGCTGACGTATTTGCGGGTCTATTCCGGCAAGCTGGAAAGTGGCACGGCGGTGCTCAACTCCGTCAAGGGCAAGAAGGAGCGCATTGGCCGTCTGGTGCAGATGCACGCCAACAATCGCGAAGAGATCAAGGAGTGTCTGGCCGGGGACATCGCCGCCGCTGTGGGCCTCAAGGATGTGACGACCGGCGACACGCTGTGTGATCCCAATCACGCCATCGTCCTCGAGCGCATGGATTTCCCCGAGCCGGTGATTTCCGTGGCAGTAGAGCCAAGGTCCGTCGCCGACCAGGAGAAAATGGGAATCGCGCTCGGCAAACTCGCCCAGGAAGACCCTTCATTCAAGGTGCATACCGACGAAGAAACCGGTCAAACGATCATATCGGGCATGGGTGAGCTGCACCTCGACATCATCGTCGATCGCATGCGCCGGGAGTTCAGTGTCGAGGCTAATATCGGCAAGCCGCAGGTGGCCTACCGCGAGCGCATCACCAAGGTCTGCGAGATCGAGGGCAAGTTCGTTCGCCAGTCCGGTGGCCGTGGCCAGTACGGCCACGTGTGGATCCGCTTCGAGCCGGCCGAGGACGGCAATGCGGAAGGGCTCGAGTTCGTCAACGAGATCGCCGGTGGCGTGGTGCCGAAGGAGTACGTGCCTGCCATCGAGAAAGGCGTTGCCGAACAGATGAAGAACGGCGTGCTTGCAGGTTATCCGCTGCTCGGACTCAAGGCCACCGTTTACGACGGTTCGTTCCACGATGTCGATTCCAGCGAGATGGCGTTCAAGATCGCAGCCTCCATGGCGACCAAGAAGTTGTCGGAGTATGGCGGCGCGGTGTTGCTGGAACCCATCATGAAAGTGGAGGTGGTGACGCCGGAAGAAAATATGGGCGATGTGGTCGGCGACCTGAACCGCCGCCGCGGCATAATCCACGGCATGGAAGAGAGCATCTCCGGCAAGATCGTCAATGCCGAAGTGCCCCTGTCCGAGATGTTCGGCTACGCCACCGATTTGCGCTCCGCCAC
>CAYXXZ010000319.1:0-1900 GCA_964469165.1 uncultured Porticoccaceae bacterium | reverse complement strand
GGGCTGGGGCCATTTTTCCGCCCAGCTTCGTTGTCAGTACCCAAAGCACTCGCTGCGCTCGCGGGGCAGGCTCTCGTTCATATAGGCCCACTATATTTCTCTCCTTCCGCCTCGCTGGTCGGAAAAATAGCCTCCAGCGACGACTACTCAAGTAGTGTTAACAGGCCCTAGAACCGACGATTCCCTGAGCGGCGGGTTATTGCGGTAGGGTGGTCAAGCCACGCTTGGCCACCGACGCATATCCGGCCGTGTTCCGCCATGTAGGAGCCTGCCTGCAGGCGACAAATCTCGATGGGGGTCGCCTGCAGGCAAGCTCCTACACCGGTATCTCTAAAATCCTGTTCGCGAACGATGTCCCGTGAGAAATCTGCAGTACGGGGAGTTGCATACGTGCGCCATTTGTGTAAACATCTGTTTGAATCAGTGGTGGGGCGGCAACTCACGCTGTAATGGATAAGCGCTAAACTGCGTATTTATCGAGCCTGTGCCCGCCCCTTGCAGGGGTTGAGCCTGGCCGGGTTCAAAAAACGGGAGGAAGCCATGCGATTCAAAGATAAACGGGTCGTGGTCACGGGCGCGGGTTCAGGTATCGGCAGGGCCGTTGCAAAACAGTTTCTCGACGAAGGCGCCGAAGTCATTGCCGTGCAGAACCGCTCGCCGGCGGAATTCGCCACCACACGGGTGACGATGAGCCTGAGAGACGCGGACTCCATTGCGCGCGCCTGCGAACAAATCCCCGAAAAAATCGACATCCTGTGCAATATCGCCGGCCTCGGGGCGGACGACGGCACAGCAGAAGACGTCATCGCCATCAATTTCGTGGGCACACGGCTGTTCACCGAGCACTTGATTGAAAGGGTCGCAGCGGGCGGCGCTGTGCTCAATTTCGGCTCCACGGCGGGCCGCAACTGGCGCAACGACATCGATTTGATCAAGCGCATGCTCGCCATGAAGGGTTTTGACGACGTCGCGCCCTTCTGGCAGTCGCTGGATCTGCCCAAGCAGAGGAGCTACAACCTGGCAAAAGGCGCGGTTGCGGTGTGGAGCATGAAGCTCGCTGCGCAGCGCACCAAAATCGGGCCAAGGGTCAATGTTCTCAATCCGGGATTCACGGATACGCCGATGCTGCAAAAGGCATTGGCGTCCGGCAATGAGGTGGTGGTCAAGCTCGCCCAGTCGAACCCTTTTACCTCACAGCCTGAAGAGGTCGCACGCGTGGCACTTTTCCTGTGCTCCGCGGAGGCGCGGGCGATCAATGGTGCGGAACTGCTGGTCGACAGCGCCCTGGTGGCGACGGGTGTGTGCGCCGAATATGAACTTTGACTGGCGTCAGCCACCATTTGCGAGATACCGACAATGCTGAAAACACTTGCTGACAACGTAGCCCTGATCACGGGAGCCGGAAGCGGCATCGGCCGCGGCCTTGCCGAAGCGCTCGCGGCGCAGGGCATGCGGCTGGTGGTGGCCGATATCAACGAAGCCACCCTTGCCGAAACCTCGGCGGCCCTGACGGAAGCCAATGTTGCGCATATCGCGGCGCCCCTGGATATCCGCGATGCTGCGGCCTGGCAAGATCTGCTGCAGCGCGCCGAGCGCGAACTGGGGCCGGTGCAGTTTCTCGGCAACATGGCGGGGGTGACGGTAATGCCGACGCCGGCGCTGGAACTGTCCGACGAGGCGTTTTCCTGGGTTGTCGACATCAACCTCAAGGGTACCTGGAACGGCGCCTCGGTGGTGGCGCGCCGCCTCAAGGCGCTCGGCCTGCCGGGCCATATCGTCAATACCTCATCCGTTCAGGGGCTGATCAGCACCTATGGCTTTACCGCGTACAGCGCGTCGAAGCATGCCATCATGGGGCTTTCCGAGACCTTGCGCATCGAGCTTGCCGAGCACGATATCG
>CAYXXZ010000318.1:0-1926 GCA_964469165.1 uncultured Porticoccaceae bacterium | reverse complement strand
GCCTGCACGGCGCCGTTGTCGGTGAGCACCAGCAGGCCCTCCGAATCGCGATCGAGACGCCCCGCCGGATAGTAACCCTTGTGGTGAATATAGGCGCGCAGGCCGGGGTGACCGTCCCCGTCGCTGAACTGACTGAGCACGCCGTAGGGCTTGTTGAAGAGAATGATTTTCGCCATGGTCACCAGGTTGATCGTTACAGGGAAGGAAGAAGCGAGAGACCTCAGAGTCTAACCCAAAGCGTGCCCCCCGGTGTTTCTGTGCAGAAGCGCGGGTTCAGTTGTCCAGCCACAATGCCTGCGAGTAAAACGGGGGCAACCTGACAGATTGCCATCGAATGTGCTAGCATCGGCCCAGCTATAGAAGACAAAGCCATTTCCTGAACATAACCCCCAAAGGCGGTTCGGAACACCGATAACTCCCCGACACGCGCCGCAACGGCTCCCCTGGTGCCCTGCTGGAGAGTGGTGTGCGAAATGGCCTGCGCCTTCCGTTTCGTAAAGCCGCTGCATCAATGGCGGAGTGATCGTTGTATTAATAGTTCAGGAACAACCATGACAGCAAAAATCATTTACACCCTGACGGATGAAGCTCCCGCACTAGCCACTTATTCTTTGTTACCCATTATTCAAGCGTTCACTCGCTCTTCCGGCGTTGTCGTCGAAGCGAGTGATATCTCGTTGTCCGCCCGTATCATCGCCCAGTTCCCCGAGCGCCTGAGCGAAAGCCAGCGTGTCAGTGACGAATTGACCGAGCTTGGCAAGCTGGTCAAAAGGCCGGAAGCCAATATCATCAAGCTGCCCAATATCAGTGCTTCCATTCCCCAGCTCAAGGCGGCGATCAAGGAACTCCAGGACAAAGGCTACGATCTGCCAGATTACCCGGAGGAGCCGCAGAACGATGCGGAGAGGGAGATCCAGGCCCGCTATGATCAGGTCAAGGGCAGCGCCGTCAACCCGGTGCTGCGCGAGGGCAACTCCGACCGCCGCGCCGCCGCATCGGTGAAAGCCTATGCGAAGAAACACCCGCACAGGATGGGGGCCTGGTCGCCGGATTCCAAGTCTCACGTCGCCCACATGCAGTACGGCGACTTCTATGGCAACGAAAAATCGGTCACCGTTTGCCAGCCGGGCAACGTCAAGATCGAGCTGTTCAGCAGTGATGGATCCTCCAGAGTGCTGCGCGAGAAGACCCCGGTGCTGATCGGCGAGGTGATCGATGCCTCGGTAATGAGCTGCAAGGCGTTGCGCGAATTCTACGAACAGGAAATCGCCGATGCCACCAGGCAGAACATCCTGCTCTCCCTGCATTTGAAAGCCACCATGATGAAAGTGTCCGACCCCATCATGTTCGGCCACGCGGTCAAGGTGTATTACAAGGATGTATTCGAGAAACACGCCGATACCATCGAGAAGCTGGGCGTCGATGCCAACAATGGTCTCGGTGATCTGTATGACAAGATCAAGACGCTGCCGGAAGAGCAGCGCAAGACCATCGAAGCCGATATTGCCGCTGCCTACGAAAAAAATGCGCCGCTGGCCATGGTCAACTCCGACAAGGGCATTACCAACCTGCATGTGCCGAGCGACATCATCATCGATGCGTCCATGCCCGCCATGGTTCGGGACTCCGGCAAAATGTGGGGTCCGGACGGCGAGCTGCACGACACCAAGGCGCTGATTCCCGACCGTTCCTACGCCGGCGTGTATCAGGTGGTGATCGACGACTGCAAGAAGCATGGGGCGTTCGATCCGGCCACTATGGGCAGCGTGCCCAACGTGGGCTTGATGGCCCAGAAAGTGGAAGAGTACGGCTCCCACAACAAAACTTTCGAGATTCCCTGCGACGGCATGGTGCGGGTCACCGATCCTGCCGGCAAGGTGCTGATCGAGCACCACGTGGAGAAGGGCGATATCTGGCGCATGTGCA
>CAYXXZ010000317.1:0-1929 GCA_964469165.1 uncultured Porticoccaceae bacterium | reverse complement strand
GTGCGGTTGGCGTAGCCCCATTCGTTGTCGTACCAGGCGTACAGTTTGACGTGCGTGCCGTTGACCACCAAGGTGGAAAGTGCGTCGATAATGCTCGAACGCGGGTCGGAGCTGAAATCCGCCGACACCAGCGGGCGCTCCTCGTAACCGAGAATATCTTTCAACTCATTCTCCGCAGCGGATCTGAGCAGAGCGTTGACCTCCTCAGCGCTGGTGGGTCGCGCCACTTCGAATACGCAGTCGGTAAGCGACGCCTTGGCAACGGGCACGCGCACTGCCTGACCATCCAGCTTGCCCTTGAGCTCGGGAAAAATGGTACCGATGGCGGCAGCGGCACCGGTGGTGGTGGGAATCAGGCTTTCGCCACAGGCGCGGGCGCGGCGCAGATCCTTGTGGGGCGCGTCGAGAATTTTCTGATCATTGGTGATGGCGTGGATCGTGGTCATGGAACCGTGCCGGATACCGATATTTTCATGGATCACTTTCACCACGGGTGCCAGGCAGTTAGTGGTGCAGGACGCGGCCGTCACGATGTGATGGCGGTCGGGATCGAACAGGTGGTCGTTGACGCCGATAACGATATTCAGCACGCCCTCTTCCTTCACCGGCGCGGTAACCAGCACACGCTTCACGCCCTGGTCGAGAAAGCCCTGCAGCACCTCGCTGCTTTTCATCTTGCCGGTGGCATCGACGACGATATCGCAGCCAGACCAGTCGGTTTCGGCAATGGAGCGATTGCTGGCGCAGTGAATACGGCGCCCGTCGATGACGATACTCTCGCCGTCGGCATCGACCTCGTATTTCCAGGTGCCGTGCACCGAGTCGAATTTCAGCAGGTGCGCCAGTGTCGCCGCATCGCCGCCGATATCATTCAGCTGCACGACGTCCACGTCGGGGTTTTCCCACAATACGCGAAATGTCAGCCTGCCCATGCGGCCAAAGCCGTTGATGCCTACCTTGATTGCCATGATGTTCTCGCTTCTTGTCCGGGTCCGTAGCTTCTTACTGTAGCAAAGATGGGTGACCGGGAGATGTCTGGTTTCGGGAACCCGGCTCATTCATTTCCCACCCTCGGAAATATCGAGTTCATCGTGCCGTCATATTCACTTTCGATACTGCCTCCAGACGGCTCACCCCCTCCACCACCGGAGAACAGAACATGGCCTCCCTCCAACGCAAGCGGCTCGCTCTAACTATTGATCGCCGCCGTTCACTACTTCATTCAAGGAGAAACCCCGTGAAAATTCTCAGCAAATACCCCGGCGCCGCATTCGCGATATTGCTCGCCCTGTCACCCGGCGCCTTTGCCGATATCGACCATGTACACCGCGATTACAGCATGGCGCAGATGATGGCCTCAGCCCTGATCAGCGCCGAAGGTATTCCCTGTCTCTACTACGCGTTCGAACAGATCGAAAGCGATCACGGCTCGGTGCTCGCGTATCTGGAAAAGGAACTGGACGTAGGCCCGCAAGATACCGCGCGCCTGCGCGCAGTATCTGGAGTGATTGCGACAGCCTTCTGATCAGGATCTCGTGACTTCTCTGAGTTGCACGTGACAGGTTTCACGCACAAGCTGGGGCTGCAACATGCCCGGTTGCAGGCACCCACCTGTAACAAAAACCTGTAACGTGCAACTCAGCCAGGATCAAAGCCAGCCGCCGCCCAGCGCCTTGTAGAACAGCACTTCGCTGGACAGTTGCGCGAGACGGTCGCTCAGCAATTGCTGACGCGCATTGAACAGGGCGCGCCGTGCATCCAGTACCAGCAGGTAATTGTCGACACCCTCGTCGTAGCGCTGCTGGGCAAGGCTGGTATATTCCTCGCTGGCCCGAACCAGCGCTCGCTGGGCTTCGATCTGCTCGTCGTAGGTACCGCGCGCGGCGAGGCCGTCCGCCACTTCGCGAAATGCGGTTTGAATACTTTTCT
>CAYXXZ010000316.1:0-1940 GCA_964469165.1 uncultured Porticoccaceae bacterium | reverse complement strand
GTGTGGCTCAAGCTCAATCACGATAGTACGGCGGCGCTGGCGGAGCTGTCGTCGCGGCTCAGCCAGATCAGCTACGAACTGCCGGCCGGCGCGGAAGATCCCGCGGTGACGGTGCAGCGTGCCGACCGCCCCGGCGCGCTGTTTTATCTCGATGTGGTCACGGAAAACTTTTCGCGCCCAGCGGTGACGGACTATCTCACGCGCCATGTCATCCCGGTGATGTCATCCATCGAGGGCGTGCAGCGGGTCGGCATCGAGGGCGGTCGCAATCCGGCGATGCGGGTCTGGATCGACCCGACACGCATGGCCGCCTTCAACATCAGCGCCCAGGACGTGCATGCGGCACTCGCCGCCAACAACGTGATCGCCACCATCGGGCGCAGTGAAAACGCCCAGCAACGCATCAACCTGCTGGCCAATACCACCATGCAGACCGTGGAGGATTTCGAGCGCCTGGTGGTGCGCGAGGCGGACGGCTCGCTGGTGCTGCTCAAGGATATCGCCGACGTCGAAATGGGCGAGGAGGAAGGCGAGGTCAACGCCCGCCACAGCCAGCAGAATGCCGTTTATCTGTCGGTGTGGCCACTGCCGGGCGCCAACGAAATCGACGTGGGCGATGCGCTCTACAAGGTGCTGGACGAAGTCAACGCCACGTTGCCGGATGGCCTCGTCATCAATATCGCCTATGACGCCACCCTTTATATGCGGGATGCCATCCGCGAAATTTTTACCACGCTGGTGGAAACCATCATTCTCGTGGGCCTGGTGGTGTTGGCCCTGATGGGCTCGGTGCGCACCGCGCTGGTGCCGCTGGTAACCATCCCCATTTCGCTGCTGGGCGCCGTGGCCGCCATCACTGCGGTGGGGTTTTCGCTCAACCTGCTGACCATTCTCGCCATCGTGCTGTCGGTGGGGCTGGTGGTGGATGACGCCATCGTGGTGGTGGAAAACGTGTCGCGCTACATGCGCGAGGGCCGAACGCGCATCCAGGCGGCGCTGGCCAGCTCGCGCCAGTTGCTGTCGCCCATCATCGGCATGACCATTACCCTTGCAGCGGTCTATGCGCCGATCGGCTTCCTGTCGGGGTTGACCGGCGTGCTGTTCAGGGAATTTGCCTTCACCCTCTCGGTGGCGGTGCTGATTTCCGGGGTGGTGGCGCTGACGCTGTCGCCGATCATGAGCGCCTACGCCAACCCGGAAGGCGGCAGGCAAACCGGCATGACGCGCTGGGTGAACCAGCGCTTCGACAGGCTTCATCAGGTTTACGGGCGCCTGCTGGAACATATTTTCCGCTGGCAGAAGCAGATTCTTGTCGCGGGCGTGTTCTTTTCGCTGCTGGCGGTGCCGTTCTTTCTGTTGTCCCAGAAGGAGCTGGCGCCCATCGAGGATCAGAGCCACATCAACATCATCGTCGACGCGCCGTCCAGCGCCTCGCTCGAGTACAGCAACGGCTATATCTGGGACGCCATCGACCTGCTCGAAGAACTTCCCGGTGTGCAGTACATCTGGCAGGTGGTGCGCGCCAACGCCGGCTTCGGCGGTATCGATTTCGTCGATATCGATGACCGCGAACAGAGCGTGCAGGAAATGTTGCCCCAGGTGTACGCCACGGCGTCGCAGGTCACGGGCCTGCGGGTGTTTCCGATCCTGTTCCCGGCGCTGCCATCGGCGGGGCAGTTTGATGTGGAAATGGTGGTGCAGTCCTCCGAATCGCCGCGCCTGATGAAGCCCTATGCAGATCAACTGCTGGAGGCGGCCCAGCGCAGCGGCCATTTCATGTTCGTGGACACCGATCTCAAGATCGACATGCCGGAGGTGCGCTTCATTCTCGACCGCGAGCGCATTGCGGATCTGGGCATGGATTTGAATACCGTGGGCCAGCAGCTGGGCGTGTTGCTGTCGGGCAATTACGTCAATCGCTTCGACATGAACGGCAAGGC
>CAYXXZ010000315.1:0-1951 GCA_964469165.1 uncultured Porticoccaceae bacterium | reverse complement strand
CGGCAACATGGCACCCCCCGCGCCGAGAATACCGGGGGCATCCGGTCAGCGCAAAAGATATCGCCTTTTGACGACTCCCGATCGGCCGCCACTTCGGCGGTGGGTGTGGGTCGCCTGCAGGCAAGCTCCTACACAGGCAGGCTCCATCCCCCTCCCCTGGCGGCGATTATTTTTGCGTGAACAGATTCTTAGAGCACCCTGTAGAACCTGTTCGCAGGCGACAAACCTCGGTAGTTGTCGCTTGCGGGCAAGCTCCTACAGGCCACATTCAAGCCGCGGGGTTGGAGAAAAACACAGGTTGTGGAAAAACTGCGCGCGCAAACCCAGCACCAACTCGCAATTCATCCATTCGGCATACCTGAGTCTTCTACTGAAAAAACGTTGAACAGGCTCTTACACTGTCGCTGAATGTGCCGTTGCTTTCGACACATTGGTTATATGCTTGTATGCGTATACGATATGCACCTATCAGCATGCCGAGCAAGGCATGCAACAATTCGCAGCAACCGCTCCCGCTGGTTGCTGAGACAGCCAAAACGCTGCGTTTATTTGTCTGCCCGTGTACGGGGCGTTGTACCCAGGAGAGAATCGATGACGGAATCTGACTGGAAGATATTCAAGCAGATTAAAGAGAAGGCGATTGAACGCTATTGCCAATCTTGCTTATCTGAATTCAGGAAGATCATCGATGATGAGTCTTCGCACCCCCACGAGCGATACTTGCGGAATTACGGGCTGGTTCTGGATAGTAACAAGAAGATGCAACTGCTGTTTGATGGTCATAGCCGATCCAGAGCGCCGCTACAATTGTTTGCCATCAGAAGTGAGGGGTTGGCCGATGAAGCCCTGGTAGCCAGGCTCAGCGCTGCATTTCAAGAGCAGACAAATCCTGCAGAAAACAGCTGGTGAGAACGCATAACCGGGCATTATGAGGCGACCCGATAGCGCCAGAAGCCCGGTTTTCTGACGCGCCAGATATCGTTCAAACCCCGACAGTGTGTACGGACTCCCGTCAATCCCTGACGATGGGACCGCCGAAGGTGTGCTTACCCGAATGCAGCACACAAGCCGGTCAGCAAATCTCCCCTCCAGCCCCTATAATTGCCGACAAGTACTTGCGTGGTGATCCGATTGTCCTCGATCCATTCAACAGATGCCGTCATCATCGGCGGCGGCGTGGCCGGTCTCTGGCTGCTCAACCGTTTATGCAACCGCGGCTACAACGCGATCCTTCTGGAGCAGAAAGCTCTCGGCAGCGGTCAGACCCTGGCCAGCCAAGGCATGATCCACGGCGGCATCAAGTACACCCTGGGCGGCGCATTCACCGGCGCCTCCGAGGCCATTGCTGATATGCCCGACCATTGGCGCGCCTGCCTGAACGGTGACGGCGACGTGGATCTGACCAGGGCGAAGGTGCTCAGCGACCACTTCTATCTGTGGTCGAGCGCCAGTCTGAGTTCACGGCTGGGCGGCTTTCTCGCCAGCAAGGTCACCCGCGGGCGGGTGGACAAGGTCGCCAGGAATGCCCTCCCCGCCATCTTCGCCCACAACGATTTTCGGGGCAGCCTGTACCGATTGGTGGACCTGGTGCTCGATACGCCCAGCGTGGTGGCCGCCCTGGCCGCCAATCACGCAGAGAGGATCTTCGCCATCGACTGGCGTTCGAGCCGCTGGCTGGACGGCGGCGACGGTATCAAACGCCTGCGGATCGAGCGCCCCGAAGGTGCCCTGGAGCTGGACGCCCGTGCCTTCGTACTGACCGCGGGCGAAGGCAACGGCGCGCTGCTCGACGCCTGCGGCGCCACCGCGCCACGCATGCAGTTGCGTCCGCTGCAACAGGTGATGGTGAAGCACGACTACCCCCACCCGTTTTTCGGCCATTGTGTGACCGTCGACAAAACGCCGCGCCTGACCATTTCCAGTCACCCCATGGCCGACGGTAGCCAGGTCT
>CAYXXZ010000314.1:0-1967 GCA_964469165.1 uncultured Porticoccaceae bacterium | reverse complement strand
GCGGGGAGGGCTTCCAGCAGCGTCGGCGACAGGACGTCGCCGTCGCAGCGTCCATGGATGGACTTGCAGCGGTGCTGGAAGCCCTCCCCGTGCGGTATGCCTACCACCGAAGCCCCAGGCCGTGGCGGTGATTTTTCTTATTTTCCGAGCAATCCGTCATCAGTTTTTTACATTTGCCAAAAACTCGGCTAAATTGCTACTGTACTTCACGTGATGGAGCCGGGTTCATGGATTGAACTCCGGGTTCCACGCAGGCAGGAGCCTGCGGCATCAGATAAACAGGTATTGCGACAAGGAGGTGGCATGCCGGTCAACGACTCTTATTCATCCCGTGGTTTTTTCCCCGGCAAGTGCGCCGGAATTACCCTCGTCGAGATGCTGGCCGTTGTGGCGGTGCTCGGTGTCTTGTCGACAGTGGCGATTCCCTCCTATTACGATGCCATCGCCAGGGCGCGGGTCAGGCACGCCACAGAAAATCTTCATGCCCTGATTCTTCTTGCCAGTCAGGAAGGGCAGATCAGAAACGCCAATCTTTCCGTCACCATCGACAGCTCACATTGGTGCGTCGGGGTCGCGTTCTTTCCCGGCTGTGACTGCACCACCTCATTGGGTGCCTCGGCCTGTGTGCTCGATGTTGCCGGAGAGCCCGTGGCGCAGCGCCTGGCGGCGGAGGAATTTCCCGGCGTTACCATCAGCGCGAATTTTCCCGGCGGCGGCACCACCTTCAATCCGGTGCGGCGCACGGCAAGCCCTGGCGGCACACTCGCGGTCAGCGCCCGCGATCAGACGCTGGAAATCCGCGTTGGCCTCAATGGCCGGGTGCGCGTTTGCGCCGCGCCGGAATCTTCGTTTCGCGGCTACGCGACCTGTTGACCGGGGGATCATGCACATGCGCCTCCCCCTATCGCGATCTGCGAACAGCAACAAGCCCTTCGCGGGCGAAAGAGGCATCAGCCTCCTGGAACTGATGGTGGGCATTGCGATCAGCCTGATGCTGCTGGCGGGCACCACCACGGCGCTGTTGCGTGTGCTGGCGGCGGGCAATGACGCGCTGCAAGGTACGCGTCTCAACCAGCACCTGCGCACCACCCTCGACCGGATCGCGAAAGACCTGCAGCGCGCCGGCTACGTCGATGGGCGGCAACTGTGGAGCGGCGAAGCGCTCTCCGCAGGCAACAGTGAAATGGCGCAAGATGCGCAGACCTACCTCGGCGTCATCATGCCGGGGCTGGCGCGTTTCGCCGGGGTGGCGCTGTTTTCCATGCCAGCGCAGGCCCCATGCGACATGGACTGCTCGTGCATTCTTTTCAGCTACGACCTGAACGAAGACGGCGAGCAGGGTGTCGCCGTCATTGCCGGCGACGGCCAGAACACGGTGAACCGCGAGCTTTTCGGCTACCGCCTCGCGAACGACGAAGTACAGATGCGCTGGGCGGGCGGTGGTGGCGTCAATTCCTGCGGGGATGGCCAGTGGCTGGCGGTATCCGAGCGGGATCTCGTGGAAATCACCGCACTGAATTTCACCTTGTCGCAAAGTGTGCCGGACGACTGTGAGGTTGCTGAAGGTGTGGGAGCGGGTATCTGCCCCATCCGGCGCCAGGTGGCCGTGCGCCTTGCGGGGCGGCTGACTGCCGACCCGAACCTGACCCTGACTCTCGTCACCAGCGTGACCCTTGCCAATCATTATCCCCAGGTGGTGCCATGAATCCGGTCGGCAAAACCCATCGGCGCAACGGGGGTGCCGCCGTTCTCGCGGTGACGCTCATCGTCCTTCTGCTCGCTACGATAGGCGTGTTGATGGTCGCTCAGGCGGGCGTCGCCGAGCAGCGCCTGTCGGGCATCGACGTGCGCGGCAAGGAAGTGCACAGCGCCGCCACCGGCGCGCTCGATTTCGGGGTCGCCTGGCTCAAACACCACTGGCACGATCTGCACTGGCAGAACACCGGCAGTGGCGCCGGCCCGGGCGC
>CAYXXZ010000313.1:0-1976 GCA_964469165.1 uncultured Porticoccaceae bacterium | reverse complement strand
AAACTGCTTTTGACTCCTCACTATTGTTCAGTGAGGAGCACATAAAAGCTTGACGCGGAACAGAGTATCTACACGAGTATGGATACACGAGTACGGATAGTGCATCGGTCGTGTGGTTACCTCGGCGTTTACATGAAGCTCAGGCGAACAATGCTGGATCGTTATGGCAAGGCTCTTCCGGCCACCAGCTTACAGCTACTAAAGCCCGACAGCCGGCGCTTCCCAGGCGGGGCGATATTGCGTCAGCCATGGTGTCAGCAGGTTTTCGTCCATGGGTCTGGCGATATGGAAGCCCTGTGCCAGTTCGCAGCCTGCGTCGCGCAGGAACGTCAGCGTTTCGCGGTTTTCGACGCCTTCGGCGGTGACCTTGAGGCCGAGGCTCTGGCCCAGGTCGATCACCGATTGGGTCACGGCGCGGGATTCCGGGGACGTCAACGCCTCGATGACGAAGGATCTGTCCACCTTGATCTCGGAGAACGGCAGACGCACCAGTTGCACCATCGATGAGAAGCCGGTGCCGAAATCGTCGATGGCGAGGTGAAAGCCCTTCATGCGCAGGCGCGTCAGAAGAGCGAGCGACGCCACGGGGTCTTTCATGGCGCTGGTTTCGGTAATTTCGAAGATGATCTGGCGGGTGTCCACCTTCATGCTGTGGCACATCGCCGCCATGCGGTCGGCGAGATCCGCCTCGGTTAGGCTGTGGGGCGACAGGTTGATCGACAGGGTGACGCCGCCGCGGCTGAACACATCGGCGTATTTGTCGCGCTCCAGCCCGCTGAACCAGGTCAGGGCTTCTTCGAGGATGAGGTCGGTGAGCGGGCCGATCAGCAGATTTTCCTCGGCGAGGGGAATGAAAGCGTCGGGCATGATGATACCGCGCTTCGGATCGCGCCAGCGCGCGAGCGCCTCGAAGCCGGCGATGAGACCGCTGTGACACTCGATTTTCGGCTGGTAGGCAACAGTGAAGTGTCTGTGTGCGATGGCGCTGGCGAGTTCGCCGGTTGTGGTCGAATCATGGCCGGTGCTTCGTTCATTGCCGGGAAAGAGTGTTGCCGGGTCGTTGTCGCGCAGCAGTTTGATCAGTGCGGAGGGGTGAAAGGGCTTGCTCAGAACACCGCGCAGGTCGAGGCCGTGCTGTGTGGCGGAGCGGCCCGCCGCGTCGAGAATGCGATTGCCGACGCCGCTGGTAATGATGATCTGCGCGCTGCAGCCGTGCCGTGCCAGTTCGCTGATCACTTCCACGCCGTCCATATCCGGCATGATCAGGTCGAGAATGATGTGGGTGGGCTGCCAGTCCGCGACGGCGCTGAAGAATCCCTCGGGCCTGGTGTGAATGGAGGTGCTGAAGCCTGCGCTGCGCGCGATCAAATGGATGGTCTGGCCTACGTTGAGGTCGTCATCCAGCACCAGCAAGCGTTTTTCATCCACGAAACGGGAATCCTTATGTCGACACCGCCGCGATCGTAGCATGTAACGGGCGCTGCGGGGATGTTCGTGGCGCGCGCGACATCGGCACCAAATCCGAATCTGTGTAATACGTGCCGTGAAATCTGGAGAGGACACGGGCCGGTCGATCTATGGCAGAATAGGGCGCGCTTTTTGGCGTGTTTCGAGCCCGGTTCCTGTCCTGCGCCTGCCGATGCCATTTTCCGGAGCGCCGTCGCTGACGGACTCCTTGTTGTTCAACCCGATTCCAAGAGAGCCACTGCCGCAAATGAATGCCCGACGCTGGTTGATCACCCTATGCGCCTGTGTGCTTGTCTTTGCCGCACTCGCCGGCTACAAGTTCATGCAGATCAAGGCTGCCATCGCCTTCGGCGAATCCTTCCCTGAGCCTTCCGAATCAGTACAGGCCCTGATCGTGAGCAGCAGTCCCGTGCACAGTCATATCACCACCATCGGCGAGGTGGTGGCGCCCGAGGCCATGGAGTTGCGCAATGAGCTCGAAGGGCGGGTGAGCGCCATCAACATGACGT
>CAYXXZ010000312.1:0-1978 GCA_964469165.1 uncultured Porticoccaceae bacterium | reverse complement strand
TGTGCTAGATGTTGGGTATGCCGAAAAAAACAGTTACGGGAGTGCGGACTTTCAGAGGGACAAATACGGGCCGCCATCTTCCGGAAGATGGGACGCCAGCCTACCAGAAAGGGCTTTTGCGCTCAATGGCAAAAACACCGCCGCGCGCCTCAGCCACTCCCCCAATGGGGCACGAATCCTTCTTCATCGGGGCCGCATGCAAACCCGGTACACACGAAGAGATCACCCGCCGCCGCAAGTTCGCCATCGATGTAAATCAGCGGCAGCCGCTCCCGCAACCAGGGCTCGAGAGCATACTCCTGAAGAATTTTCTTGAGCGGGGCCGAAGCGCTGCGCGCCGCCGGCTGACAGCGCTCGCCGCCTTCGCGAAAGCGGACCTCGAGACGCTGCGCAGGACGAAACCTGAACGCCGCCGCGCCCCTGCCCTGCACAAAGCGCAATGTCGAGCCATCCGGCAACGACAGCGGTGCAGTGATATCCGTCACCGCGAGCGATTCGCTCCGGCTTTCCCCTTGCAGCGGCAGAACGTAGAGGCGGCCGCGATAGCGACGAAATTCGCCGCCAGGCCAGGCCACCTGGGGCGCCGCGTCTTGCCGGGCCGCCAGCAGGTCGCGCGCCAGGGTTGCAGGCAACCTGTGGGGCAGCGGCGCCAGCGCCAGCGTCTCCACCCAATGGCGCAGCAGTTGCTCCTGGCGGGGGCCGCTGAGCGCGGTAAATCCGGCAAGCTCGAAACTGGCGCCAACCCGCTCACCCCGCGGCGCCAGTGCCGCCAGGTCCTCCGCAGCCTGCTCGCGCAGGGCGGCATCCGCACTGGCGCACTGCGCCGCACTGCGCGCCAGACGCTGACGGTAGTCCGGCCAGCGCGTCGCCAGTGCCGGCAACACTTCGCGGCGCAAATAGTTGCGGTCGTAGGCAATGCCCTCGTTGGACTCGTCTTCCACCCATGACAGTCGCAAGGCATGCGCCTGTGCCTCCAACTGGTCACGGCGGTAGTGGAGAAACGGCCGGTACAGGTGCCCTGCTCCAAGCTGGCGGCTTTCAGGCATACCGGCGAGCCCCTTGGGGCCCGCGCCACGCAGCAGGCGCAACAGCACGGTCTCCATCTGGTCGTCCTGATGGTGCGCCATCAACAGCAAGTCGCCGCGCCCTGCCAGCGCCGTAAAACATCGGTATCTCGCCTCGCGCGCAGCCTCTTCAAGGCCCTTGCCGGATGCGCTGACCACAACGCGAAAACTGTCGCAGGGAATGCCGAGGGCACGGCAAACCGCCTCGCAGTGAAGCTGCCAGTGATCGCTGTTGGGAGAAATACCATGATTGACGTGAACGGCGCGCAGCTTGTGGCGCGGCAGCTGCGCGGCAGCCGCGTGGAGAAGGACCGTGGAATCGAGGCCGCCGCTGAAAGCGATGATCAAACGTTTCGCGTCACCGAGCAGTGCGGATGGCGGAATGCGTATCTCGTCGGAGGGACTCGCCATGACTTTCTCGCGGGAAAGCGGGTGTGTCGGTGGTGTGAGAAGTTTTCAGTTCACAGTTATCAGGGGTGGATCACACTGATCCTGTGAACTGTGAACTCCGAATCAGTTACCGTAGGACATCAGGCGCTCGAAGCGCTTGTCCAGCAGATCCTCCAGGGGCACCCGCGACAGCTCGTCGAGCTGTGCGCCCAGCCTCTCCTTCAGGGTTGCGGCCATGGTTTCAATGTCCCTGTGGGCACCGCCCAGTGGCTCGGGAATCGTTTCATCGACGATACCGAGATCCTGCAGTATCTTCGAGGTCACACCCATGGCCTCCGCCGCCAACGGCGCTTTTTCAACGGTTTTCCAGATGATGTTGGCGCAGCCTTCGGGAGAAATTACGAAATATGTCGCGTATTGCAGCATGTTGAGCTTGTCGCCGACGCCGATGGCGATGGCGCCACCGGAGCTGCCCTCGCCGATCACGGTGCAGATGATCGGGGTTTTCAGGCGCGACATCACCG
>CAYXXZ010000311.1:0-1979 GCA_964469165.1 uncultured Porticoccaceae bacterium | reverse complement strand
TGCGTTGATCCGCCAGAGAATCCGTCATGACTCCTTCTCTCGACAAAATCCTGCAATGCATGCAGTACACCCATGAACATATCCTGATGCCCAACATTCAGGATGACTACGCCAGAAGCCAGAGCCACACCATGCTCAACCTGTTCCGCTATGCCAGGCAACTGGCAGAGCACGAGGCGCGGATGCTGTGGGAGGAAAACCGCCAGATCGAGCAACTGCTGGCGCGCGTCGCAACCTACCTGGCGAGCCTGCCCGAGAGCAGCGCGCGGGACGACCTTGTGGCGGAACTGGGCACTCCCCTGCCGGCGCCCGACGATGGCTATCCGGGAATCGCCTACCTGAATGCGTGCTCTCATCTCCTCAAGCAGCGTCTGGAAGACGCTCTGGGTTTTCTTGTCGCCTTCCCGGCGGAGCTCAAGAAAAACGAGACGTATCAGGATATCCGACGGGCGATTCGAGAATTCCTGGTGGACAATATCCAGCGTGAAGACGTCTTGATGACCGCCAGCTTCACGTCGAAAAGGCGCTGAAAGCCTGCCTGTGCATGAATCTGCCTGTGTAGGAGCGCGACCGTATACCGTGCCTTCCGATGGTTGTGTCGCCTGCAGGCAGGCTCCTACAAAAGCCACGCCGATCTCCACGTTTCTACGCCCCCCCTGTAGGAGCTTGCCCGCAAGCGACCATCGAGGGACATACCGCAAGAACCGGGTTCCGCCAGAGTCTAATGGATGAATCTGCCTACCGTATGCCGTGCATCCCGATGGTTGTATCGCCTGCAGGTAGGCTCCTGCAAAAGCCACGCCGATCTCCACGTTTCTACGCCCCCCTGTAGGAGCTTGCCCGCAAGCGACCATCGAGGAATACACTGCAGGAACTGGGTTCCGCCAGAGTCTAACTTACAACTTTTAAAGCTGAAGCAACTCACTCCGGCAGAGGCATGAACTCCGCCTCATCGCCCGGCACTTTCGGAAAGCGGCCCTCACGCCAGTCAGCCTTGGCCTGCGCGATGCGCTCGGCACGGCTCGACACGAAATTCCAGTCGATGAAGCGGCGGCTCATCGTTTCGCCGCCGATGACAGCCATGCGGGTCTCGGCAAGTGCGGTGACTTTCATGCCCGGCTTTGCCGTCAATACCGCCAGCGCGTGCTCCGGTACCTCTTCATCGCCGATCCGAAGCAGCCCGCTGGCCACATACACGGCCCGTTCCTGCGCATCAGGCAGCACAAGACTCTGCCCCGCTTGCAGATGTGCTTCCACGTAAAGCGTTTCGGCAAAGGTTGCGACGGGTGACACCGCACCGTAGGCGCTCCCCATCATGATCCGTACCGGAACGCCGTCCAGGTCGACGCGGGGGATACTGGCGGACGGATAGTGGTGGAATGCGGGATCGACTTCCTCGTCGCGCTCGGGCAGTACCAGCCAGAGTTGCAAGCCGTGCAGGCTGTGATCCTGCGCGGTTACCTCCGGGCGCTCCCGTTCGGAGTGGACGATGCCCCTGCCAGCAACCATCAGATTGATGTCGCCTGGCCGAATCGCCTGAACACAGCCGAGCGAGTCTCTATGAAGAATTTCTCCCTCGAACAGATAGGTCACCGTCGCCAGATTGATGTGCGGATGAGGCGGCACATTCAAACCCTTGCCAGCGGAGAAATGCACCGGCCCCAGGTGATCGAAAAATATCCAGGGCCCCACCATTTTTCGTCCGCGCGTGGGCAGCACCCGGCGCACCGAAATGCCTCCAAGCCCCCTTTCCTTGGGTCGGATGATTTGCTCCACACCGCCCTCGCAGCGCGACAGCTCGCAATCCTGTTCAACGGTTTTGTCCTGGTTGCTCATGATACTCTTTCGCCTCATTTGCATCTGCAAAGGTTTTGCAACCTTATATAGGAAGCTCTGATTAATTCGCCCGATTTTGCGATAATTCGTCATCATCCTCATAACCATTGTGAGCCTCAAACATGCGCCAACCCTCGTTGACA
>CAYXXZ010000310.1:0-1999 GCA_964469165.1 uncultured Porticoccaceae bacterium | reverse complement strand
TGGCGGGAGCGGGGATCAGCATCGCCCTGTGCTCCGATTTCGTCATCGCCAACCGTTCGGCGCGCTTCACCTTTGCACACGCCCACATCGGACTCGCGCTCGACGTGGGCTTGAGCTATTTCCTGCCGCGCATCATGGGAACCCTCGATGCCAAACGTCTCGCCATGCTGGGAGAACAGGTCGGCGCGGAAGATGCACTGCGTCTCGGGCTGGTGAGCATGCTGGTGGACGACGGACAGGTGGAGCACGCCTTGCAGGAGTTGCTCAGCCAGGTGAAAACCATGCCGGCACAAGCCATGCACTCCATCAAGAAGCAGCTTCTGGCATCACCACACAATACGCTCATGCAACAATTGGCCCTGGAAGCCGATCTGGTGGGAGAATGCGCGGGAAGTGCCGACTTCGAACAACGGGTGAGCGCCTTCGTTCACAAACCTCGAACCAGGGAAACCTAACACAGGGGAAACGCTGTGAGCGCCTTGCAGCATGAGGACCGCGTCCTGATTCAGACGGCGGTGGATAAATTCATTCAGGATCATTACGCCTTCGACGAAAGACAGGCGCGCCTGCAAGATGCGGGGCCCGCTGGCCGCCACTGGCGGGATTTTGCCGAACTGGGCTGGCTCGCGCTGCCTCTGCCTGAAGCGGCAGGGGGCCTTGGCGGCGGTATCGAGGACGTCCAGCTGCTCATGCGCGCCTTCGGCCGCGGCCTGATCGCGGAGCCTTTTACCGAGGTGGTACTGATGGCCGGCAAGGTTCTGGAAGCCGCGGCGTCCGGCAACGCACACGAAACACTGCTGGCGGACATTGCCAGCGGCAGCGAGCGGCTCATTCTCGCCGCTGATTTCGAAACCAGCAGTTGCGCCGCACAGCCGACAGGGGAAGGTTACCGACTCGACGGTACAAGCGCCGTCGTCGTCCAGGCAGGTGCCGCCACCCGCTACCTGGTCGGCGCCCAGCTGAATGGCGAGTTCGCCCTGTTTCTGGTGCCGCGCAGTGCGGTCGGGCTGACGCTGTGCGAATATCCAACCATCGATTCCCGCAGCGCAGGGGATTTGACCTTCGACGCCGTGCTCCTCCCGCACGGCGCGCTGGTGGCACAGGCTGAGCAGGCCAGCCGCAGCCTTTTCGATGGCTTGCTGTTCACCCTTGCCGCGCTGGTGGCGGAGGCCGAAGGCATCGCCGCAGCGCTCACCGAAATCACCGCCGGCTACCTGAAAACCCGCGAACAGTTCGGCGTGCCGATCGCCAGCTTCCAGGCATTGCAGCACCTGTATGCCGACATGGTTCTGGCCGAGGAAGAAATTCGCTCGCTGGCCTGGCTGGCGGCCAATGCCTTGCACATGGAAGATCGCGGAGCGCGCGAACGCACGTTGCGCGCCGCCAAGGCACGCACCGGCAAGCTGGGGATGGCCATGGCGGAAACCGCTGTGCAACTGCACGGAGGCATCGGTGTCAGCGATGAATACGTGGTCGGTCACTACCTGCGCCGCATGATCGCACTCGACGCCACCCTCGGCAGCGCCGACGAACATATCCTGTACCTGGCAGGACAGTATTGAGGTCACCCAGATGCTGAAACTTTCGCAACAAGAACAGGACTTTCGCGACGAAGTGCGCGCTTTCATCGCCGCGCATCTGCCCGCGGACATCAAGTACAAGGTCGACAACAACCTGCTGTTGAAGAAAAGCGATCACGTGCGCTGGCAGAAAATCCTCCACGAAAAAGGCTGGTTCGCCGCCAGCTGGCCCGAGGAGTACGGTGGCAAAAACTGGAGCGCCGTGCAGCAATATCTTTTCGATCAGGAAAATGCCCTGGCAGGTGCCCCCTTCATCTCGCCCTTTGGCGTCAACATGGTGGGGCCGGTGGTCTACACCTTTGGCAATCAGGCTCAGAAGGACGCCTATCTGCCCGGAATCCTCAGCAGCGACACCTGGTGGTGCCAGGGCTATTCGGAGCCCAATGCCGGTTCCGACCTGGCCTCGCTGAAGACGCCCG
>CAYXXZ010000309.1:0-2018 GCA_964469165.1 uncultured Porticoccaceae bacterium | reverse complement strand
TGACCTCGTTGTAGTCGCCCGAGGTCAGGTGCATGGAGGCGAGGTGCAGCGTGATTGCCGTGCAGGCCGCGACGAGCCCCATTACTGGTCCTGCATGCCGTGACGAATGAAGGAGCCCAGAAACCAGGCGCCGAAAAACGTGAACGCAACGACGAAGATCATCGTGAGGATGCAGGTCATTCCCTGTCTTCCGTTTATTGTTAGAACTCAGCAATCAGCCTCGTTTGCTCGCCTGGACAAACCCAGCACGGGGCGCTGTTTTGCGCTTCGATCCGTGAAGCGATTACTTCGGCTCGCTGCGCCGCAGTTGGGGGCAGGTAGCCGCCGAACCGCGACAAGCTGCCGCAGTTGACCGCTGCATTTGTGCTGTCCGCGCTTGCCAGCGGCAGGCGCGTGAATATCTCGGGGTCGAGCATCCGCAGTCCGTGCAGCCTTGCGCGTGGCGCTCCACGCTTGTCACAAGCCACATTCATCGCCTCCGTCATGCGATGCCACCATCCCGCAGTTCCAGGCGTTGCCCATTGCCCGCTGCTGCCCAGCGCAACGGTTCGGAACTTGGTCACAAGCCAGTCCAGCCAGTCGAGCGACTCGTGCATGTGCCAAACCGGAACAGACTCGACCTTGCTGCCCATGCGGAGCCAGAGCGTCACTAAGTCCACGTTGTCCTGCTCGGTGCCGTCGATCTTGTCGGGGATCAAGCACCAGTCCAGAGCGGGGTGCCCTGCAACGGAGTGAACCCATGCGTGGTAATCGGCCACGTCCACGTCGCCGCCCTTCTTCCAATGCGTGAACGCGCCGTTGTCTAGGCAAACCGACTGGCACGCTTCCAGCGCCACGCCCAGGTCTGACGGGTAGCTGAAAGGCACAAGCGCGTGACGACCCGCAAGGAACCTCGCAGCTCCTTGCTTGTCCCCGCCTACTGGTGTGCCGTGGTAGTGAATCAACGTGGTTCCTCGCGCATGAGTTCTAACAACGCGTTGCAGCAGATGCCGCTTCGCGTCACGGCTGAACTTGAGTGTTCGTTGTTTCCGGACTCGCCGGGGTAGATCGAATTCAGCGCCGGGATCGTCGCACCGCCCGGCCGGGGTTCAGCGCTGCCGACCCGGGCGAGGTGAAAGATGGTCCTGAAAATCCGGATGCAACTGGGACGCCGGAATGCCTGTGGCACGCTCGACGGCGCGCACGCGATCGAGCGGGATCCCCCCTTTGGCCATCCACTGGCTGACCGCCCCCTGGGTAATACCAAGCCGTCGCCCCAGCTCGGCCTGGCTATGCAGTTCCAGCCATCTCTTCAGCTCGTTCATTTCGATAGATTAGCACCGCTTATATTTCGAAGCAATAGCCCCGCTATTGACTGAAAGCATTAGCGTCGCTAATATTCCCCAACACCACCCAGGGGGAGACATGAAACAGATCGACCACAATACCAAGGTACAGGCCGCCATGCTCGCCGCTGAAATCGAATGCGCGGAGGATGCGAGCGAGAGAATAAAGCTCGGCCTCGCCGTCAGGGCGGCGGTCAGTGCGGATGACGACCTGCGCGATGCCGTCCTGCGCGATGTCGCCCTGCGCGGCGCCTACCTGAGCGGTGCCGACCTGAGCGATGGATGCCCCATCAAGATCGAGCACATCCACCAGCGCGTCTACGAGGCCGCATCGCAGGAAGGGGCTCTCGACATGAGGTCATGGCACGCCGATGGATCCTGCGGGACGACCCACTGTCGCGCCGGATGGGTGGTGCATCTGGCTGGTGACGCCGGCCGCGCCCTCGAATGGGTGATGGGTACTCCGACGGCTGCCGCGATGATCTACATGGCGTCCGATCCGCAGCTTGAGCGGATCCCGGATTTTTACTGCACGAACGCCGAGGCGCTGGAAGACATGCAGAGGCTCGCCGAGGCCGAGGCTGCGAGGGCCGCGATTGAGGGGATGAGTCAATGAGCATACGAAGCGCATTCGTGGCCCGGTTCGGCGAGGAACAGGCGCAATCTTTCGAGCTGGCGGCCAACCAACATGTG
>CAYXXZ010000308.1:0-2042 GCA_964469165.1 uncultured Porticoccaceae bacterium | reverse complement strand
CTGCAATTCACCGCGCCGGCCCTGAATATGACCAGGGTGACGCAGGCGCCGGTCATCTATATCCGCGGCGTGGGAACCCTGAACTCGACGACGGGCGAGGAGGGCAGCAACCCGGTCTATGTCGATGGTTTCTACAATCCGTCGCTGGCGGGCTCGGTATTTTCCTTCAACAGCATCGAGCGTATCGAGGTTCTCAAGGGGCCACAGGGTACCCTGTTTGGCCGCAACGCGACGGGCGGGGCCGTCAACGTCATTACCCGCACACCCACGGGCGAGCCCGAGTTCAACGCATCACTGGGCTATGCCAATTACGATACCGTGGAAGGCAACGTCTATATGACGAGCGGCCTCACGGACACCCTCGCGGCGGACATGGCCATTTATCACCGCAAACAGAACGAGGGCTGGGGTACCAACCTCACCACCGGCAACGATGTTCACCTGTCGGAGGAAACCGCTGTGCGCTCGAAATTCGTGTGGCGGCCCAGTGATCGCACGGAAGTGGTGGCCGCTGCCGACTACTCCGAGCAGGTGTCGGATTACGGTATCGCCTGGCAGACGGCGCCCGGCCACATCGCCTTGATGACGCCCGCGCTTCTGCCCAGCCCCGAGGGCTATACCGGCGACCCTCACGATGTCCACCTCAATGTGGAGCCTTACGGCTTGACCGAGCAGTGGGGCGTCAGTCTGCGTATTCAGCACGATTTCGCGGCCGTGCGCGGTGTCAGCATGTCGAGCTACCGCGACGTGGATGCCGACTATGATTTTGACCAGGACGCCAGCAGCTTGCCGCTGGTGGATGCCATCTTCAAGTCCACCACCAAGGTATTCACCCAGGAATTCCAGATTCAGGCACTGGCAGACAGCGATATCCAATGGGTCGCAGGGCTTTTCTATCTGGAATCCGCCGCAGACAGCAACCCGCTGGTATTGTCAGGCGGAGCCTTTGCCGAAGCGGGCGGTTCAGACACCCGCTATGGCAGCATCGATGTGACTTCCATAGCCGCCTATGCCCAGGCAACCTTCCCCCTGGGCGAGGCCACGGATCTGACTGCCGGTGTTCGCTACACCCGCGACGAGAAGGACTACAGCGCCCTGCGAATTTTCGGCACCGGCGCCAGTTTTGCCTACGAAGATTCCGAATCCTGGGCGGAGCCCACCTGGCGATTGGCGCTGAACCACCGCTTTACGGATGATTTCAACGGCTACCTCAGTGTCAGCCGCGGCTATAAGGCGGGGAATTTCTCGATCATCAACCCCACCAACGGCAAGATCGATCCGGAATTCATCACCGCCTACGAGGTCGGCTTCAAGAGCGATTGGCTGGATAGGCGCGCCAGATTGAACGCGGCGTTTTTCTACTACGATTACGAAGATATCCAGCTGCAACAGATCGTCGAAGGACAGCAGTTCCTGCTCAACGCGGCGGAAGCCGAGATCAGCGGTGTGGATGTGGAGTTCGTGTTCCTGCCGCTCGACGGGATGACGTTGAGTGGCGGCCTGTCCTACCTGTTCGAGAAGGAATATACCAATTTCCCCAATGCGCCGGGCACCACGGTGAATCCACCTTCCGTGGGTGGCAACTCTCCGCGAACGATCGATGCCAGCGGCAATGATCTGATTCGCGCCCCGGAGCTGACCGCGTCGGTGACGGCGGACTACGAAATTCCCTCGGCAGTGGGCACCTTCAACCTGAATCTGTCGGTGCTGTACAACGACGGTTTCTATTGGGAGCCGGACAACCGCGCCGAGCAGCCCTCGTACACGTTGCTGAACGCGCAACTGGGTTGGCGCCACCCCAGCGAGAACTATGGGATTCGCGTGTGGGGCAAAAATCTGACCGACAAGGTTTATGGCAACTATCTCAGCTCGTCGATTTCGGACACCATTGCCTACGCGCCACCGCGAACCTTTGGGGTCACGCTGGACGTGAGCTTCTAGCGCCGCGCTATAGCTTGAGATTTCGGCCTTTGTATCACGAAAAATCGTGGAGACCCGCCAATGAATACGATAACGACGCTCTCTGTGCCGGATTTTACCCG
>CAYXXZ010000307.1:0-2043 GCA_964469165.1 uncultured Porticoccaceae bacterium | reverse complement strand
TCGCCCTGGAGTGGCTCGACAAGCTGGGCAACCCTTATGCGCAGATTTTCGTCGACCGGGAAGGTGCGTTGGGTATCGACCTGGGGGTGTTTGGCGCGCCCGAAACCTATCTGATCGATCACACCGGCACCATCCGCGCCAAGCATGTGGGGGTGGTCGATGAGACCGTCTGGAAGGAGTTGGGAGCGCTTTATCGCCAACTCGTGAAAGAAAGTGAAGGTCGATGATGTTTTTCTTAAAGATCAGCAGGATAAATAAGCTTTTTAAAGCATTTTCCATGGCTTTTTGGCTGTTCGGCGCCGCTCACACCATGGCCGTGATCGAGATTGCGCCGCTCTCGAGTGCGGAGCTGGAGGCTCGCTACCGCCTGCTGATCGAAGAGCTGCGCTGCCCGAAATGCCAGAACCAGAATCTGTCGGATTCTGATTCGCCCATCGCCGCAGACCTGCGCGAGCAGATACGGGTGCTCCTGGAAGACGGCAAAAGTGACGAGGAGGTGGTCGCCTATCTGGTCGATCGCTACGGTGACTTCGTGCGCTATCGGCCCGCGGTGCAGACCAACACACTGGTGCTGTGGTTTGCGCCCGCCGCCTTCGTCGTGCTTGCTCTCATCGCTGTCTTGCTGGTGGTGAGAGGCCACCAGCGAGCCAAAAACAGAACGATGGCGCTCAGCCTGGAAGAGCAGCGCCGCCTCGACAGCTTGCTGTCGTCTCCTTCGAAATCCGGTGACGAACACCTATGACTCTGTGGTTTTTATGTACCCTGCTGGCCCTTGCCGCGGTGGTTTTCGTGCTCTGGCGGGTGATTTTTCCCGCCGGGGATGTCGCTGTTTTTCCCGCCAGTGACCTGGAGGCGAACCGCGAACTGCTGCTTGAAGAAAGTGCGGCACTGGCGGAGCAGCGCCAGCGCGGCGAAATCACCGAGCAGCAGTACCAGGACATGGTGCTGGAGAAGCAGCGCCAGTTTCTTGCCGACAACCCGGCTCCCCGCCAACAGGCAGTGACCGGCCGCGGCGGCCGCTGGCTGATCGTGGTCCTTGCGCTGCTGGCGCCGCTCGTTGCCGTCTCCATCTATCTCAGTATCGGTGCGACCGAGAAGCTGAAGCTCGGCGAACTGCTGGCGCAGCGCACAGCCGTTCTCTCTTCCTCACCACTGGATCAGGCCAGCTATCAGGCGTTGAGCGCCGAGATCCTTGTCACCTTGAACGGCCTGGCTGCGCGCCATGACGACGATCCTCTCTATCCGGTGTTGCTGGCACGGCTTCATCTGGAGGACGGGGCCTATGCCGCGGCGGCGGAGCAATACGCGAGAGTCGTGACGCTGCTGCCGGACGACGGCGAATTCCGCGCCGAGCTTGCCCAGGCGCTGTTTCTGGCAGCCGGCAACAGGGCCACCGCGGCAGTGCGCCGCGAAACGGAAATGGCGCTGCGCCTGTTGCCGCAGAATCAGACGGCGCTGGGCTTGATGGGAATTTCTCACTTTCAGGCGGGTGAGTATCAGGGAGCCATCGATTACTGGAAGCTCGCGCTGGCGCAATTGCCCGCCGACGCGCCTTCGCGGATGCCGCTGATGGCGGGCATCAGCGCAGCCCAGACCCGCCTTGGCGGAGAGGCCGACAGTGGGCAGGCGCAGGTCGCGCCGGGAGCCCTGAGTGTGGATGTAAGTCTGGATGCTGATATCGACGTGGCGCCCGATACCACCGTTTTCGTCTACGCAAGAGCCTGGCAGGGCTCGCCGATGCCGCTCGCCATCAAGCGCCTGACCGTTGCCGATCTGCCCTTGCAGGTGGTACTCGACGACAGTATGGCGATGACTCCGGCTGCGACCCTGTCCGCAGCGGGCAGGGTGGAGGTGGTCGCGCGGGTTTCACTCTCCGGTCAACCGGCGGCAGCACCGGGCGATTACCAGGGCTCACTCGGCCCGGTGGACATTGCCGAAACGGAAGCGCCGCTGCGGCTGTCGATCAGCGACAAGGTGCAGTGAGGGAAGAGTTCACAGTTCACAGTTCACAGTTCACAGTTCACAGTTCACAGTTCACAGTTC
>CAYXXZ010000306.1:0-2047 GCA_964469165.1 uncultured Porticoccaceae bacterium | reverse complement strand
TGCAGGTGGTGCAGCAGGCCGAGGTTGGCAGCCTGATAGAGGCTTTCATCCGGTTGCAGCAGGCCGTCGCGGATCAGCAGGTCTTCCGCCTTCTGGTGGCCTTCCTCTGTGAGTTCGACCTGACGGGTTTTTTCGTCGATGATGAAATCGCCGGGCTTTTCCTCCTGTCCTTCATCGGCGGGGATCTGCCGTTCCAGAGACTGCACCAGCACGTTCATGCGCTTGTACAGCACCGAGCTGTCCTGCGCGGCGCCGGAGATGATCAGCGGTGTGCGCGCCTCGTCGATGAGAATGGAGTCGACTTCGTCGATGATGGCGTAGGCGTGGCCGCGCTGGGTCTTGTCCTCCATGCGCAAGGCCATGTTGTCGCGCAGGTAATCGAAACCGAATTCGTTGTTGGTGCCGTAGGTGATGTCGGCGGCGTAGGCTTCACGGCGGCTGCACGGGCGCAGCCGGTTCTCGCCTTCCACGGTGGCGTCGTAGATGAAGGAGTTGTTGGCGCCGGCGCCGCGAAACGATTGAATGATGCCCACGGAAATACCCAGGGCATCGTAGACGGGCCCCATCCACTGGGCGTCGCGGCTCGCCAGGTAGTCGTTGACGGTGATGAGGTGGACGCCCTTGCCCGGCAGCGCATTGAGATAGGCCGCCAGGGTCGCCACCAGCGTCTTGCCCTCACCAGTGCGCATTTCCGCGATCTTGCCCTGGTGGAGTGTCAGGCCGCCGATCATCTGGACATCGAAATGGCGCAGGCCCAGCGAGCGCCGCGCCGCCTCGCGCACCGCGGCAAAGGCCTCCGGCAACAGGCTGTCGAGGCTTTCGCCGTTGGCAAGGCGGGTGCGGAATTCCTCAGTCTTGTTTTTGAGCCCTTCGTCCGACAACTGTTGCAAGGACGGTTCGAGGGCGTTGATGGCGGCAACCGTTCTGCGCATCTTTTTCAGGAGGCGTTCGTTGGTACTGCCAAAAATCTTCTTCAGCGTGACTGCCAGCATGGCTTTTTCTCTCGGGTATCAGGAATCGCCGGGCCCTGCAGCGGGTCCGACCGTAAAAAAAGAAAGCGAAAGAAGGCTTTATCGCAGCGTCTTGCGGATATAGGTGGAGGGGTCGACGGAGCGACCATGCTTGTAGACTTCGAAGTGCAGGTGGGGCCCCGTGGAGCGCCCGGTGCTGCCGAGGGCGGCAATCACCTGGCCGCGCTGGACCAGATCGCCGACCTTGACCTTGTTTTCCTGATTGTGGGCGTAGCGGGTGACGAATCCTTCGCCGTGGTCGATCTCCACCATGTTGCCGTAGTGGTTGTATTTGCTCGACCAGGTGACCACCCCGGACGCCACCGCCACCACATTGGCGCCGGCCTTGCCCGCGAAATCCACCCCGTTGTGCCAGCTTTTGCGGCCGGTGAAGGGGTCGGTGCGCGTGCCGTAGGACGAGGATACCCAGCCCTTCTCCACCGGCCTGCCGGCGATGGTGCTGTCCTCGCTGAGCTGGCGGTTGATCAGCAGTGATTCCAGCACCTCGAGCTGGTGCTCGCGGCTATCGATCTGAAACTGCAACTCGTTGAAAAGCTGATGGATATCGGAAGTGGCCGCGACCTGAAGGTGGTTTTCGTACTCAGGCCCACCCATCGGCGGCAATTCGTTGAAATCGAATTCGCCATCGTCCAGGTTGGCCATGGTGGTGAGGCGCTCGCCAACGGCGTCCAGGCGCACCAGGCGCGCCTTCATTTCCGCCAGTTTCAGGGTCATGGCGTGAACCTGGCGATCCGCCGCCTGACGGCTCTCGTCCAGCTGCTCGCGCTGGCTGACCAGTTCGTCCTGGAGATTTTCGATGTTCTGTTCCAGCAGCAGGCCGATCTTGCCGCCGCCGAGCTGGATGCCGAGGAAGATGCCCGCGCTCAGAGGCACACCCAGCAGACACAGGGACATGGCCAGCTTGGCCCAGCCCTGCACTCGGATGGTCTTGCGAACCCCTTTGCGGTTGTGGATGAGGACGACTTTCACGGCTTTCTCACATGGACGCTGCCTGCGCGTAGGCGATGGGCGGCTTG
>CAYXXZ010000305.1:0-2059 GCA_964469165.1 uncultured Porticoccaceae bacterium | reverse complement strand
TCATCAGCGCCATGAAAGCGATGATGAAGCCACCGCCCGCCGCCGAGCGGAACATGGCGAGATAATCGCGGCGGTCGCTGGTGATGTAGTGCTCGCCCTGGTGGCTGGCGTTTTCCGTCACACTGCGCGCCAGCAGGCGGCTGCTCTGGCGCCACAGTCCGGTGAGGCTATGGCGCTGGGTGGTGGCCGCAACGAGCTGCTTGAAAAGCTCGATGGCCTTCTCGTTGAAGGCCGCGCGCTGGCGGAGCGTCAGGGTGTCGAGCAACAGTTCGATACGCTTCAAGGTCTGGTCGAGCCGCTCCAGCAAATAGGTGAGATCGAGACTCGATCCCCGCGACACCATGCGCTTGCGCAGCTTGCGAACCCCCTCTTCGCACTGAGCAAGCAATACCTTGGCGTGGTCGTCGCCGTAGAATTCGGCGTCATCATCGAGCCACTTCTCATAGCGTCGCACAAATGTCGCAAGCTCGCGCTGTTGCGCGACGAAAGCGGAATCCCGGCTCACCACCCGGTCATCGAGGCGCAGAATCTCCGCGTTGAGTTCTTCAGCGGCAACCCATATCGACAGCATCTCGATGGCATACAACACCTCGTGACAAACCTTGCGCCGCACGCGCTTGAGCTGCCCTGGGTCGTGGTTCCAGAGCATGGACAGCAGACCGATCCAGTCTTCGGCAGGTATCGTCTCCACCCAGACGGCATCATCGTTGTTGCGGAATACCACGCCCAGCGCATCGCGGATATTACTGTTCTCTGCCGGCATCGGATTGATTCGCTCATAGAGACGGCTGAGAAATTCACGGCCGAAATCCCGGCGCGGCAGAATGCCTAGCGCGGTGAACACCTCGAAATAACCCGCCTCCATCAACCATTCCTGCAGACAGGCCGACAGCCGCGCATGCTCTTGTGGATGATCTTGCAGCCACTGTTGAAGCGCGTTCATGCGAGAGATGACCGCATCCATTTCTTCGCCGCGGGCCGGTCGCAGCCAGTCGACGATGCGTGTCATGACATCCACCGCGGCAAGCGTCTCCGCGGTTTCCAGGTATTGAAACAGGCTATCCTTCAAACGTTTTCCCCTGACCAGATGCTGTACCGAGTACATTGTCCTGAGTCCGGGCTGCCACCGCAACCGCACCGGCAGCGCCTGACCAGCACCTCTTTCGGCCTGGGAAAAAGCTGGCCGCGAGTTGGCGGCGAAAAAGCAGGAGATGCAAGCTTCGCTGCGAAACGTGCGGCTCACCGCGGCTATCGCGGTTCCGGCCTGAGGAATCAGTTCAAAACTCGTTGAACATTTTCAGATAGGACTTGTGCCGATATTCCAGCGCCTCGCGACGCTCCGCTGGCGTGACCATCTTCGTCTCCTTCGGCAGATTTTCATGCACCTCTGAGAACTTCACCAGGCGCGCCACCGGATCACCGGGCACCGCTCTGGAGAGATAATTGCGGCCCACGATGCCTCCTTCCTTGCGGCCCCCGGTATCCAGCCAGTTGGTCACGCCCGGATCGCGGGCAGAAATCACCACACGGTATTTGCCATCGCTGTCGATTGCCGCCCGGCTCATGTTCACATCCGTCTGGCGGTTGATGAAATCCAGCGGCTTGGTCCACACGTCAAACAGCTGAATGCTCCAATATCCGGCATCGGGCACATCCATTTCGATGATCAACGCTTCATCGTCCGCAAGTTCATAAGCGCCCCACACGTAGAAAGTGCTGGGGCTGCCCATGGTGCTCTCGGCATTGACGGTACCGGGCAACAGTTTCACGGTATTTTTCTCACCGTCATTGGCGTCGAGAAACTGCTGGTAGACATCCACATTCCACTGCCTGACCAGATATCTCAAAACGTGCGCGGCGTTGTGAATTCTCTCCGCCTGCGCGAGGATATCGAGCTCATCATAATAGTGTTTTTCACCGATCAGGCTGAGTTCCATGTGGCCCAACTCATCGTTCCAATCTGAGACGGCGCGGCGCACGAATACGAAATTGTATTTCGAGTTCCTGTCCAGCGGAATCCAGTTTCCTTCGTGTTTGTCGGCACTCAGAATGACCTCGA
>CAYXXZ010000304.1:0-2083 GCA_964469165.1 uncultured Porticoccaceae bacterium | reverse complement strand
CGGTCCATGCCGATGGCTACGCCGGCGCATTCCGGGAGGCCGGAGGTGAGGGCGGCCAACAGGGCTTCGTCGATGGGGGGCTGTTTTCTGTTTGCGGCGGCGCGGCGTGCCAGGTCCTGCTCGAAGCGGTCGCGCTGTTCCTGGGCGTCACTCAGTTCGAAGTAGCCGTTGCCGAGCTCCATGCGATCGAGAAATACCTCGAAGCGCCGCGCCACCGTCTGGCCCGCTGCATTTTTCCCCAATCTGGCAAGTGCCGCCTGGCAGGCCGGGTATTCACAGATGAAAACCAACCCTCCCGGCAGGCTCGGCTCCACCACCAGGCTGAAAAGCAGGTCCAGAAGCGTGCCGCGCGGCTCAGCGCGCCACTGCTCGCCAAAACGCACAACTGCGCAGGCGGCGAGCTCGTCCGTCGATGCGCCGTGCGGATCGATGTCCAGGGCCGCCGAAAACGCCTCGCCATAGGTCAGGTGCGTCACCGCCAGCGCGGCTCCGCCCTGCCCTGCGAACAATGCCGTGAACAACGCAGCGACCTCGGTCATCAGCCGGTATTCGTCCCAGCCCGGGCGGTACCACTCCAGCAGTGTGAATTCGGGGCGGTGGCGGCGCCCTTTCTCACCGTCGCGAAATACCTTGCCGAGGCTGTAGATGGGGCCACTGCCCGCCGCCAGCAGGCGCTTCATGAAATATTCCGGCGAGCTCTGCAGATACCCGGTGGCGCCGCGCACCTGTGCTTCGATGCAATCGATATGCAGGTCGGTGACGCCCGTGGCGCCCAGCAACGGCGTATCCACTTCCATGACCCCCGCGCCAGCAAAAAAAGAGCGGGTCCGCGCCAGCAGATCCGCTCTTTTGCCCAGGGTGGCGAAGGAAGCCGTAGGCCGCCAGCAGGCGGCCACTGCGTCTTCAGTCCTTGGCACGTCCCTGATATTCCCCGGTGCGGGTGTCGACCCGAACGACATCGCCGATGTTGAGGAATAGCGGCACCTTCACCACCGCGCCGGTGACCAGTTTGGCGGGCTTGTTGCCACCCTGGGCGGTATCTCCGCGCAGGCCGGGATCGGTTTCGACGATTTCCAGTTCCACGTGGTTGGGCGGCATCACCGAGAGAGGCGCGCCGTTATAGAGGGTCACCACGCACACGTCCTGCTCCTTCAGCCACAGTGAGGCATCGCCGACAAGGGCTGCTGTGGCCTGATGCTGTTCGAAGGTGTCGGGCTCCATGAAATGGTAGAATTCGCCGTCGTTGTAGAGGTACTGCATGTCGCGGTCGGTGACATCGGCGCCCTCCAGGGTATCGCCGGACTTGAAAGTGCGCTCCCAGACGCGCCCGGTTTTCAGGTTGCGCAGCTTGACCCGGTTGAAGGCCTGGCCTTTACCGGGTTTGACGAACTCGTTCTCCAGAATGGAGCAGGGATCCCCGTCGAGCATCACCTTCAGCCCGCCGCGAAAATCATTGGTAGAATAACTGGCCATTCTCGCCTCTTGATCACAGGTTTTAAAAAAGGTCGCTATGATAACTCAGACGTCCCCGCAAGCCATAGCGACCTGGTCTTCTCCGCAGTGGAAACGCGAGTTGCGAGAAGCCGTCACCGATAGCTGCACACTGCTGGCATTGCTGGATCTGGCCGACAGCCCGCTGGCCGGGAAAGTCCTGGCGTCAAGCTCTTTCCCGCTACGCGTGCCGCTGCCCTTCGTGGCGCGCATGGAAAAGGGCAACCCGCACGACCCCTTGTTGCGCCAGGTACTTCCCGTCAGCGACGAAAATCTCACGCCAAGTGGCTTTGTGGACGACCCGCTCGAGGAAAGCCGCTTCAACCCGGTGCCGGGCATCGTTCACAAGTATCGCGGCCGCGTTCTGCTCATCACCACGCCGGTGTGTGCGGTCAACTGCCGCTACTGTTTTCGACGCCATTTCCCCTATGCCGAAAACACGCCCGGCAAGCAACAATGGCTGCGTTCGCTGGACTATATCCGCGCCGACAGTGCCATTCGCGAAGTGATTCTCAGCGGCGGCGATCCGCTCGCCACCGACGACCAGCACCTGGCCTGGCTGGTGAAGGAGATCGAGAAGATTCCCCATGTG
>CAYXXZ010000303.1:0-2085 GCA_964469165.1 uncultured Porticoccaceae bacterium | reverse complement strand
GGCCCCAAATCCGCCCAGCGCATGGCGCTGCATTTGCTGGAGAAGAACCGGCCGGGCGCGTCGCGCCTGGCAAGCGCCATCGACGCCGCCGTGGATCAGGTGCAGCGCTGCGAAAAGTGTCGCAACCTCACCGAAAACCGCTTGTGTGTGGTGTGCGCCAATCCGCGCCGCGATCCCGCTATCATCTGCGTCGTGGAAACTCCCGCCGACCTGTTTGCCATCGAGCAGTCCGGCAGCTACCAGGGGCTGTATTTCGTGCTGCTCGGCCATCTGTCGCCAATCGACGGTATCGGGCCCGACGCCATCGGCATCGATCATCTCGTGCAGCGCCTGGCCGACGAGGAAACCCGCGAGCTGGTGCTGGCTACCAACCTCACCGTGGAAGGCGAGGCCACCGCGTATTACATCGGCGAACGCGCCACACGCATGGGGGTGAACGTCACCCGCATCGCTCACGGTGTTCCCCTCGGCGGCGAGCTGGAATATGTGGATGGCGGCACGCTGGCCCACGCCTTCAGCAGTCGCAAGCAGTTTTCATGAAACTACCTGAACCACAAATCATCGACACCGAGCAGGCCTTGCGCGCTTGCGTGGATACCTGTCGGCGCAGTGGCGCCGTGGCGGTGGACACGGAGTTCATGCGCACAGACACTTTTTTCCCGATACTTGGCCTCATTCAGATCAGCGATGGCCGCCAGGTATGGCTTATCGATCCCCTCGAGATCGGGGATTTTTCCGCCCTGGAGCAACTGTTCAGCGACAAGGCCGTCACCAAGGTATTTCACGCCTGCTCGGAAGATCTCGAGGTGTTGCGCCACCAACTTGGCTTGCTGCCGGTGCCGGTGTTCGATACCCAGGTTGCCGCGGCGTTCGTCGGGCACGGTTATTCGCGCAGCTACAGCGGTCTGGTGGAGCGGGTGCTCGGTGTCAAACTGGACAAGCACGAAACCCGCTCCGATTGGCTGCGGCGCCCGCTGACGCCGTCCCAGTGCCAGTACGCGGCCGAGGACGTCTACTTTCTCGTCCATGTCTATTGGGATCTGCTCGAAGGCCTCGAGCGGGGAGGGCGCAGCGCCTGGATGGCGGAGGAGATGTCCGACCTGCTCGCCGGTGCCCTGGAGCCCGAGGCGCTCGAAGAATACTACCTGCGAGTGAAGGGGGCCTGGAAGCTCTCCGTCGCGGAACTCGCATTGTTGCGGGAGCTCACCTGCTGGCGCGAGCGCGAGGCGCGCATCCGCAATCGTCCGCGCAACCGCATTGCGCCTGACGCGCTGTTGCTGGAACTCATTCAGGTGCGGCCGCGAGACCTGAGGGCTCTGCATGGCATCGAAGGCTGTCACAGCGGCTTTATTCGCCGCTATGGCGAGACCCTGCTGACGATGCTGCATACGGAGCCGGATATGGCGGATATCGAGAGCCTGCCCGCGCCACTGGACAGGACTACCCGCAACCTGCTCGGCCAGTGCCGCGAGATGGTGGATCAGCGCGCGCAAAGCCTGGACCTGGCGCCGGAACTGCTCGCCCGCAAGAAGGATCTGGAAGCTCTGATTCGCGCCCGACAACAGGGGGAGCGTGCGCCCGAGCGGATGACCGAGGGTTGGCGCCGGGACATCATTGGACAGGAGCTCTATCGGCATGTCGCAAAAGCTGCTTTGTGAAATCTACAAAAGTCTGCGCGAAGAGGAGATGTACCTGTTCGTCGACAAAAGAGATCAACTGGCGCGGGTACCCGCGCCGTTGCTGGCGCGCTTCGGTCGCCAACAACTGGTCACCACCCTGGCGCTGACCCCCGAGCGCAAGCTGGCGCGCGCCGATGCCGCAAAAGTCATCGACGCCATTCGCGACCAGGGCTACTACCTGCAGATGCCTCCCGGCAAGGACCAGCGCATCGATGCACCCATGCAGGGCATCGCCGCGCGCAACGAAAAGTTGCCGCGATGAATGCACCTCGCTTCTGGGAAACCAAGACGCTGGCGGACATGACGTCCGACGAATGGGAGGCGCTGTGCGATGGCTGTGGCCGCTGTTGCCTGGTGAAGCTGGAAGACGCGGATGATGGCGAAATCTATTTCACCGACGTGGCCT
>CAYXXZ010000302.1:0-2094 GCA_964469165.1 uncultured Porticoccaceae bacterium | reverse complement strand
ACCGATGGCAGCCTGACGGTGGCGATCAATGCCATGCAGTCGGCCTCCAATCCACACCGTTTCCTGGGTATCAACAGTGAGGGGCGCTCCTCGATCATCACCACCAAGGGCAATACCTACTCCCATGTGGTGTTGCGCGGTGGCGACGGCAAGCCCAACTACGATTCGGTGAGTGTCTCGCTGTGCGAACAGGAACTGGTCAAGGCGGGCATCACACCGCGCATCATGGTGGATTGCAGCCACGCCAACTCCAACAAGAATCATGAGTTGCAGCCGCTGGTACTGGACAACGTCGCCAACCAGATCATGGATGGCAACAAGTCCATTTGCGGCGTGATGGTCGAAAGCCACATCAACGCCGGCAACCAGAAGATCCCCGGCAACCTGAAAGACCTGAAGTACGGGGTCTCCGTCACCGATGCCTGTATCGACTGGGAGACCACGGAAAAATCCCTCAAAAGCATGCGCGAGAAGATCGGCGAGGCAATCGCCAGGCGCTGATGCCGAAAGGAAGTACAAATGATGGATGACAGAGGGGGCGAAAGCCCCCTTTCGTTTTTCAGATCATATTCCAGGAATTCTGCAACACCTTGATCTAAAATAAAAAAACTCTCTTTCCTCACCCTCGCGCCGACAGCAATTTTATCAGTCGAAAAAAAGATGAAACAAAGCTCGGATTTCCCTACAATGGAAGCCATGTTGCCCTTCACAGAAGAGCATCGGCCATAGTCATAACTGCCTTACCGGCTACTATTCCAGAGGAAAAATCGATATGGGTACATTCAATCTGCTGATCAACGGGCACTTCACTCCCGGCGCCTCCACCATGAAGGTCATCAACCCCGCTACCGGCGAGGCCGTGGCCGAGTGCGCACGGGCAGATTCCAAGCAGCTCAACGAGGCCGTGCAGTCCGCCAAGGCGGCATTCTCTTCCTGGTCCGCCACCGACGTTACCAAGCGCCGCGAAAAGCTTCTGGCCATTGCCGACGGCCTCGAGGCCCGTTGCGATGAGTTCGCAAAACTGCTCACCGCTGAGCAGGGAAAGCCGCTGAAGGATGCCACTGAAGAGATCATGGGCTCCGTGATCATCATGCGCATGCTCGCCGCCCTGGAGCTGCCCGAAAAAGTTCTCAACGAGGACGACACCGGCAAATACATCGAACACCGCACGCCGCTCGGCGTAGTCGCCGCCATCGCGCCCTGGAACGTGCCCGTCAGCCTCCTGGCGGTGAAGATCACTCCCGCGCTGCTGGCCGGCAACACCGTGGTTGCCAAGCCCGCGCCGACCACGCCCCTGACCACCCTGCTGTTCGCTCAGGTTGCCAATGAGCACCTGCCCGCGGGTGTACTCAATGTCATCACCGACGAGAACGATCTCGGTGCCGAACTCACCCGCCACCCCGACGTTGCCAAGATTTCCTTTACCGGCTCCACCGCCACCGGCAAAAAGGTCATGGAAAGCGCCTCGAGCAGCCTCAAGCGCGTCACCCTCGAACTGGGTGGCAACGATGCCGCCATCGTGCTCGACGACGTCGATACCAAGGAAGCTGCCGCCAACCTGTTTGCCGGCGCCATGGTCAACTGCGGCCAGATTTGTCTGGCGATCAAGCGTGCCTATGTGCCGTCCTCCATGTACGACGACATCTGCAACGAGCTGGCGCGCCTGGCCAACGAAGCGGTGATCGGTGAAGGCACCAAACCCGGCGTACAAATCGGCCCCATCCAGAACAAGGCGCAGTTCGAACGCGTCAAGGAGCTGATTGCGTCCGCGAAGGAAGAAGGCAAGGTCATCGCTGGCGGCGAAGTGATCGATGGTCCGGGTTATTTCGTTCGCCCCACCATCGTGCGCGACGTCGACGACAATGCCCGGATCGTGCGCGAAGAACAGTTCGGCCCCATCCTGCCAGTGCTGCGCTACGACGACATCGATGACGCCGTAGCCCGCGCCAACAACACCACGTACGGTCTCGGTGGCACGGTCTGGTCATCCAACCCGCAACGCGCCGCCGAAGTCGCCAAAAAACTTCACACCGGCATCGTCTGGGTCAACTCCCACATGGCCGTACACCCCTGGGTGTCCGTGGGTGGCGCCAA
>CAYXXZ010000301.1:0-2095 GCA_964469165.1 uncultured Porticoccaceae bacterium | reverse complement strand
TTCCCAGTCTAGACAACGTTTGAGAAATGGCGAAACAACCGGTTTACAAGATCATATTCTTCAATCAGGGCCAGGTGTACGAGATTTACGCACGCCAGGTCTATCAGAGCGATCTGTGGGGTTTTCTGGAAGTGGAAGAGTTCGTGTTCGGCGAGCGCACCCAGGTGATCGTCGATCCCGCTGAAGAAAAACTCAAAACCGAGTTCTCCAGCATCAAACGCAGTTTCATCCCCATGCACGCGGTGGTGCGCATCGACGAAGTCGACAAGGAAGGTACCTGCAAGATCACCGATGCCAAGGGTGGCAACGTCACCCAGTTTCCGTTTCCCCCGGTAGCGCCCAGACCCAAAACCGATTAGGGCGTTCGAGCTTCTTGGCTGCGCTATAGGCTGCAAGCTCCAGGTTGAACTTTGGCAGCACCCGGTTCTTGCCGGGCTCCTGCTCAAAGCTTATGGCTTATAGCTCGCACGGCTGTAGCCTGAATTTCCGACTACTGTGTAATATTGCCAGCCTGTGACACGTAAACGAGAGCAAACACATGGTCAAGGTACTTCTCCTTTTTCTGGCGCTGGCGGGCGTGTATCTCTTCTATCCCTTCTGGGATCTCTCGGTACGCGAGGATCCGTTTTCCTCTCAGTACAGCCCGGTTGCCAAGGGTTTCTGGACCCGCGACGCCTGCCACGAAGCCGCCGATGCCCAGCACGCGAAGGACTTTCGCTGCCGCAAGCGCGCCAATTTCGAGCGCTTTCTCAGTGCCTCCCACGATTACGGCCACTCGGCGGATGATATTCGCTGATGGCGCGTCGGCAGCCGGGTGACGGCAAGGGCGCTGAGTCGGACACCGCGGCGCACGCCGCGTCCGGGGATCGCAACTTCGACGATCTTGCCCATCGTTTCAAGCGCAATGTCTATGACCGGCTCAAAGGCGATATTCGTCTGGCAGTGTTGTCGCGGGATCTCGCCGAGCACGTCCCCGAGTTGGGGTTGCAGGCCGAGGGCAATGCCGCGCCGTTGAACATCCTCGACGCGGGCGGTGGCCAGGGGCAGTTCTCTCTGGGTTTGGCCGCGCAGGGACATCGTGTCGAGATCTGCGATATTTCCGCCAACATGCTGGCTCTGGCCGAGGAACAGGTGCGGGAGCGGGCGCTGGCGTCTCGCGTTACCCTGATTCACAACGAAATCCGCCGGCACTGTGCAACCCGTGCGGCGACATTCGACCTGGTTCTCTGCCACGCCGTGCTCGAGTGGGTTGCCGAACCACAGACACTCTTGGCCAGCCTGATTGCCGCCCTCAAACCGGGGGGATATCTGTCGCTGACGTTCTACAACGTCAACGGCATCATCATGAAAAACCTGCTGCGCGCCAATTTTGCGAAAGTATTGAAGGAAGATTATCAGGGCTTTCGCGGCAGCCTCACACCAACCTGGCCCCGCAACACTGACGAGGTGTTGGATTGGGTGGCCGCGCCGGGGCTGAGCCTTTGCTGCCACAGCGGCATCCGCTGTTTTCACGACTATCTGCTCGACCCCGACACGCGCACCCTGTCTCCCGAGCAGCAATTGGCACTGGAGCTCAAGCTTTCAAGACAGGAGCCCTTTCGCTCCCTGGGTCGTTACATACACCTGCTCTATCGCAAAGCCACATTGTAGGAGCTTGCCCGCAAGCGGCCCCGATCGAAATCTGTCGCCTGCAGGCAGATACCTACACAGTGTCACGTTGCACGCAGGAAGGGGGTGTGGCCCGCGTAAAACGCGAAACTCAGAGGCAGCAAAAGATCGTCAACAGGCCCCAAGACTGAAGGCGGCGGATAGCTGCCAGGTGCCGGTATTCACAGCAGCCATTCAATGGGCAGCAGAGAAACGAGGAATGTCATGCTGCGCCGCCAGAAGCTCGCGCGCGGCTCCTTGGTATGGCGAATGATGTCGCCGTTATCCTTCTCCAGCCAATAGAGATTGCCATCCTCGTCGAGCGCCACCTGGTAGGAATTGGTGAGCACTTCGGCGCGGAAAATACTGTCGATGCGGGTCGCGAGGGTGGGGCTGTCGATGACGAAGCCGAGCTCGGTGTTGAGGTTCGCGGAGCGTGGATCGAAAT
>CAYXXZ010000300.1:0-2128 GCA_964469165.1 uncultured Porticoccaceae bacterium | reverse complement strand
CTCAGTACCCGTCAGCAGAGGCGCGCATTCTAGCGACTTACACAAACCTGTCAACGGCCAAAACACAAAAAATATAATTTTCTTTTTCCTCACTGAAAAATCGCTCAAAAAGCGTACAAAACACGGCAAAAATGCTCAATTAACGACCAGCCTAGATGCCGAGGGCACGCGCGTGAAACGCTATATGCTCCGCAACGAAACTCGCAATAAAAAAATAACTGTGGTCGTAGCCCGCCCGATAATGGAAATCCAGAGGGTAATCACTCTCGCGCGCAGCGCCGAGCAACAGTTCAGGCTTCAGTTGAGACACAAGAAACTGATCTTCGGTTCCCTGATCGATCAGCATCGGCTGTTTTTCCTTTGCGCTCCGAATGAGCTCACTGGCGTCATACAGCTTCCATGACGCCTTGTCAGCACCAAGGTATCCCGACAACGCCTTCTCGCCCCACGCGCAATTCAGCGGTGAGCAAATCGGTGAGAATGCCGATACCGAGCGGTAGCGGCCAGGGTTTCTGAGCGCCAGGACGAGAGCGCCGTGCCCCCCCATCGAATGGCCGAAGATACTTGCCCGGCTATCGTCCACCGGGAAGGACGCCGCCACCAACGCCGGCAGTTCCTGATCGATATAGTCGTACATCTGGTAGTGCTTCTGCCACGGCTCCGCCGTGGCATTGACATAAAAGCCCGCACCAAGCCCGAAATCGTATGCCCCCTCGGCATCATCCGGCACTCCCTCGCCCCTGGGGCTGGTATCCGGGGCGACGATGGCGACACCGTGGCGCTCCGCATACTGCTGAGCGCCGGCTTTTTGCACGAAGTTTTCGTCACTGCATGTCAACCCCGACAGCCAGTACAGCACCGGCACCTTGGCATGCCGGGCTCGCGACGGCAGGAATATGGAAAAGCGCATCTGACAGGACAGTACAGTCGAATCGTGGGTGAACTGCAGTTGCTCGCCGCCAAAACTCTTGAAACCAGATACTCGCTGCAACGACATGGCAAGCTCCTCAGTAAACAACGACCGAACGAATACTCTCACCGGCGTGCATCAGATCGAACGCCCTGTTGATGTCATCCAGAGGCATGGTATGCGTGATGAGATCGTCGATATTGATCTTTCCTTCCATATACCAATCGACGATCTTCGGCACGTCGGTACGACCTCGCGCGCCGCCAAAGGCGGTACCGCGCCAGACCCTCCCGGTGACCAGCTGGAACGGGCGCGTCGAGATTTCCTGGCCGGCACCGGCCACACCGATAATGTAGGACTCGCCCCAGCCCTTGTGACAGCATTCGAGCGCCTGCCGCATGGTGGTGACGTTGCCGATACATTCGAAACTGTAGTCGACACCGCCGTCGGTAAGATCGGTAATCGCCTCGACCACGTTGCTGACCTCCCTGGGGTTGATGAAATGGGTCATGCCAAACTTCCTGGCAAGCGCCACCTTGTCCGGATTCAGATCGATGCCGATGATCTTGTCGGCACCGGCCATCCTCAAGCCCTGAATCACGTTGAGACCGATACCGCCCAGGCCGAAGACCGCAGCATTGGCCCCCACCCCCACCTTGGCTTCGAAAACCACAGCGCCAATCCCCGTGGTGACACCGCAACCGATGTAACACACCTTGTCGAAGGGCGCGTCCTCACGGATTTTCGCCAAGGCGATTTCCGGCAACACGGTGTAGTTGGAGAACGTCGAACACCCCATGTAATGCAAAATCGGTTTGCCATCGAGCGAGAAGCGGCTGGTACCATCCGGCATCACACCTTGCCCCTGGGTGGTGCGGATCGCGCCGCAGAGGTTGGTCTTGGGATGCAGGCAGAATTTGCATTCGCGGCACTCGGGGGTATAGAGGGGGATCACATGATCACCCACCTTGAGATTCTTCACGCCCGGCCCAACCTCGACCACGACGCCCGCGCCCTCGTGCCCAAGAATGGCGGGAAAGGCGCCCTCGGGATCGTCACCCGAAAGGGTGAACGCATCGGTATGGCAAACACCGGTCGCCTTCACCTCGATCAAGACCTCTCCCTGCTTGGGTCCTTCAAGGTCCACTTCGACGATTTCCAGAGGTTTTCCGGCCTGAAAAGCAACTGCAGCGCGAGTCTTCATGATTTACTCCTGAA
>CAYXXZ010000299.1:0-2144 GCA_964469165.1 uncultured Porticoccaceae bacterium | reverse complement strand
TCTTCCAGTTGAGCGTGCCGCCCAGGGTCTTGTTGGTGTTGTCCACGGTCTTGCCACCGCTGCCGAAGCCCAGCGAACGCTCATGCTCATTGCCGGCCGGATCGTAGACGATCTCGTATTCCGGCGTCGAGGCATCGCGCTCGTACCAGGACGCACGCAGCGCGACACCCAGGGTATCGGCGATCAGCGGGCCACTGACATAGAAGTCCACGGTGCTATCGGTACCGAAGGCATCATCTTCCTGGAAGTTGCGCGACATGGTGGTCGAGCCGTGCCAGCTATCGCCAACCTTCTTGGTGATGATGTTGATCACACCGCCCAGCGCGTCGGCGCCGTACAACGTGGACGCCGGGCCGCGGATCACTTCGATGCGCTCGATGGCGTCGAGGGGCGGAATGTGGTTGAACTGGTTGCCGCCGAAGTTGTTGGGGTAGATGTCGCCGTGGTTGTTCTGGCGCTTGCCGTCGATCAGGATCAGCGTGTATTCCGGTCCCATGCCGCGCAGGCTGATGGTGCGCTGCCCCGTTTTGTCGGAGGTTTCGCCGACATCGACACCTTCGAGATCGCGCACGGCATCGATCAGGGTCATGTAGGGGCGTTTCTCGAGCTCCTCACGCTCCACCACGGAAATACTCGCCGGTGCGTCGGTGATCTTCTGTTCAAAGCCGGCGGCGGATATCACCATTTTTTCCAGGGTCGTCATGTCCTGCCCAGCGGCGCCAAGCGCCACACTCCCCAGTGCCACAGCTATCGTCATTCTTCTCAACTGCAATACGTTTGACACGCTTGTTCTCCTCGTTGCGTTCTTGGTAGATTCTTGGCTACAAAATAGCCGCGAATAATAGTGATTCTTATTAAGAGTAGCAATATGTTTTATCGACGAATTGAAGATTTGCGGCGAGCCCGTGTCGCCCGCGAAGAATCGGGATGGTTTTTTGGGAATGCCGACGCAACCAGAAACTGGTTCTGATCAGAAGAAACTGGCGCAGTGGCAGGATATTCAAGTGATAGTTCGGTGTGAGGCAACACCAGCTATAAGCCGTAAGCTTTAAGCAGGCGCTCTGGACGAGCTGAGTTCTGGCAGAGTTCAACTTAGGGCTTACAGCTTATAGCTCAGCTCGTTGCCCAAACTCCCGCCTTATGTGTAATCACGCCATCAAGATTCCCACCGCCAACAGCACCGGCGTCGACAGGGTTGTCACCACATTGGCCGCCATCGCCGGGATCAGCTCGTCGGGTCGACCTGCATCGATGTTCCAGAGTCTGGCGACAACGAATATCGCGAACGGCGCGCTCAGCCACGCCAACAGGGATGTGGCCGGCAGGATACCCAGCAGCCAGCCGGCGAGCACACTGAGGTAGCCGGCGCCGAGCAGCAGCGCCGAAGCCCGCCTCGCCCAGCGCGGCCCCCAGGCGATGGCGATGTGTTTCCGGCCACTGTTGCGGTCGGCGGCCACATCGGGCAACTGATTGACCAGCAGCAGGTTGCTCGCCAGCAGTGTCACCGGCAGCGACGCCCAAAGGGATTGCGAATAAACGCGTCCCGTCAGAACCAGTACGGTCAGGTTGACCATCAACAGGCCAAAGCCGACTCCCGGCGCGAACAGGCACAGCAGTGGGAACCTGTTTATCCAGCGGGTGTAGGCGACGATGATGGCGATCCCTATCAGCCCCGGCGCAAGCGCGGCGCCGCCCAGATGCCAGGCGAAATAAATACCGATGGCAATGGTGACGAACAGCGCGCCGACAGCCACGGCGAGCGCCATCGGCGCAAAGCCGGGATGCGCCACCAGGGTACCGCTGCCGCCACTGAAAGGGGTGCGCGTGGTGTTGAAATCCAGCCCGCTGCGGAAGTCCTCATACTCATTCAAGGCGTTGACCGCGATATGAGCGGCGAAAGCCGCGATGATCACCAATGCTCCGCTCACCAGGTCCAGCGTCCCGGTTTGCTGCCAGGCGATGGCAAAGGCGGGCGCCAGGCAGGCTGGCACCAGCAGCAGGAAAGGCGCCCTGATGATGCCAAGCAGTTTTTTCACCGCGGACTACCTTTTTCCTTTACCGTGCTCAGGTAAGGAAGAACCGGTAGGCCGGGTTGCGGGTTTCTTCCACATGCTCGTAGCCCAGCTCGTGAAGGAATTCCTTCA
>CAYXXZ010000298.1:0-2160 GCA_964469165.1 uncultured Porticoccaceae bacterium | reverse complement strand
AACTGTGAACTGTGAACTGTGAACTGTGAACTGTGAACTGTGAACTGTGAACTTCCTACCTCCTCCCCTTTCCCGGTATTTCCGGCTGCGTTTCGTACTCCACACCATGGTCCCGCAGATAATCCCTGATCAGCTGCCGCACCACTTGTGAAGGCGTCAGATCCTGCCGGGCACACAGATTTTCGAATGCCTTTTTTTTGTGCGGATCGATCAACAGGGTCAATCTGGCCGTTTTCCGCTCCATTCTTCCTCCACCAAAATTCATCCAGGGTATTTCTCTTGCATTCTAATAATATGTTAATGTAATTACACTGTTTGTCTGGAATCAGCAGAGAGCAAGAACTCCCGACGACCAGATCAGCGGAGCGCCTCTCACTGCCTGTGGCTCCTTTAGCGAACTCATAGCCTATATTGTGAGTGGGCACCGCATTCTTTTCAGCTTTCCAATCCGAGCACCAAGTCTATGGCCGGCGAGCGACGTTTTTCACCTTTATCCCTGATCGGCACCGGGCTGCGCTCCGCCTGGCGCGACGGTTATGGCCTGCAGGATTTCCGTCACGACATCATGGCGGGGCTCACTATCGGCGCCGTTGCGATTCCGCTGTCCATGGCATTGGCGATCGCCACGGGCGTGGCTCCCCAGCACGGACTCTATACCGCCATCGTGGCAGGCCTGGTAATCGCACTGACCGGCGGTTCCCGCTTCAATGTGTCGGGACCCACCGCGGCGTTTGTCGTCATTCTGTTTCCCATCGTGCAGCAGCACGGCGTTGGTGGCCTGCTGATCGCCACCCTGATGGCCGGGATGATTCTACTCGCCTTTGGGCTCGCGGGCTTCGGCAGACTGATTCAGTTCGTTCCCTACCCCGTGGTGCTCGGCTTCACCGCGGGAATCGCCACGGTGATCGCCGTGCTGCAATTGCCAGACTTCCTGGGTCTCGAAACCGGCGCCCTGAGTGAATTCTTCACCGACAACCTGGCGCGTATCATAGTGTCTCTGCCGGGGCTCGACCCCTGGGAGTTCGCGATCGGAGCGTTCTCACTGGCGATTTTCATCTGGTGGCCCAAGCTGCGCCTGCCTGTGCCGGCACCTCTGGTAGGGCTTGTTGCGGGGGCGCTCGCAGCTTACCTGCTGAATCACTACCTGGCCGATGGCGGCGACCTGGTGGAAACCATCGCCTCGCGTTTCACCTGGCAAATCGGTGACCAGCGCGGCACGGGGATCCCGCCGCTTCCTCCCACGTTCATGCTGCCGTGGCAGTTGCCCGGTGGCAATGGCGAACCCTTGGTGGTGGATTTCGCCCTTTTCCGCACACTGCTGGGGCCAGCTTTCGCGATCGCCATCCTGGGAGCCATCGAGTCACTGCTGTGCGCGGTGGTCGCCGACGGCCTCACCCACACTCGCCACGATCCCAATGGCGAGTTGGTGGCCCAGGGGCTCGGCAATATGCTGGTGCCATTCTTTGGCGGCATCACCGCCACCGCGGCACTCGCCCGCACCGCCACCAATATTCGCAGTGGCGCGCGCTCGCCGATCGCCGCGGCCATTCACGCGCTGGTGGTGCTGGGTGCCGTGGTTGGGCTATCGGGCCTGCTGGGGATGGTGCCGATGGCTGCCCTCGCCGCCCTGCTGCTGGTAACGGCATGGAACATGGGCGAAGTACGCCATGTGCTGGCTACCTTGCGCTCCGCGCCAGCAGGTGACGTGGCGATTCTTGTCACCTGTTTCACCCTCACGGTGGTTTTTGACATGGTACTAGCCGTGGCGGTGGGTATGGGCCTTGCCTCGGCCCTGTTCATCCGCCGCATGGCGGAGTTGTCGGAATCCAATCGCATCGACAATGCGTTGAACCCGCTGCTGCAGGATCTTCCGGCGAGCATCGCGGTGTACGACATCAACGGTCCGATGTTTTTTGGCGCGGCGGAAAAAGCCCTGACATCGCTGCGCGTGGTCGATCCCGGTGTGCGCATACTGGTGCTGGACATGAAGGATGTGCCGACCATGGACGGCACGGCAATCGTCGCCCTGAAAACGGTCATCGATGAAATGGCGAACCACGATATCGCCCTGATTCTCTCGGGCCTGCCCGCCCGCATCGTCGTCAAGCTCCAGCGCGCGGGGATTCGCAACGCCAGAGGCCGGCTTGCCTTTACACGCCA
>CAYXXZ010000297.1:0-2180 GCA_964469165.1 uncultured Porticoccaceae bacterium | reverse complement strand
ACAGCGAAACCGAGATGATGCGCTATCTCAAGCGTCTCGAAGCCAGGGATATCGCGCTCAACCACAGCATGATCCCCCTCGGCTCCTGCACCATGAAACTCAACGCCGCCGCCGAGATGATTCCCATCACCTGGCCGGAATTCGCCAACCTGCACCCCTTCGTGCCGGAAGATCAGGCTCGCGGCTACCATCAATTGTTCGCCGAGTTGCAGCAGATGCTCGCCGCCTGCACGGGCTACGACGCCATATCACTGCAACCCAACGCGGGTTCGCAGGGGGAATATGCGGGCCTCGTGGCCATCCGCGGCTACCATGAAAGCCGTGGCGAAGGGCATCGCGATATCTGTCTCATCCCCTCCTCTGCCCATGGCACCAACCCGGCGACCGCCCAGATGGTCGGTTTCGACGTGGTTGTCGTGAAGTGCGACAGCGATGGCAATATCGATATTGCCGACCTCAAAAGCAAAGCCGAAAAGTACAGCGAGCGCCTCGCCGCGCTGATGATCACCTACCCCTCCACCCATGGTGTATTCGAGGAAGGCGTCCGCGAAATCTGTGCGCTGATCCATAGCCACGGCGGCCAGGTCTACATGGACGGCGCCAATCTCAACGCGCTGGTGAGTCTCGCCGAACCCGGCAAGTTCGGCAGCGATGTTTCCCACCTCAACCTCCACAAGACCTTCTGCATTCCCCATGGCGGCGGCGGTCCCGGCATGGGGCCCATCGGCGTGAGGTCCCATCTCGCGCCCTTCCTGCCCGGCCATCCGGTGACGCCGGTGCCCGGCACGGATGCCACCCATGGCACCATCTCCGCGGCGGCCTGGGGTTCGGCATCGATTTTGCCGATCTCGTGGATGTACATCAAAATGATGGGCGCCCAGGGGCTGGCGCTGGCGACTCGTCTCGCGATCCTCAATGCCAACTATCTCGCCAGGAAGCTGGACAGCCATTACCCGGTGCTTTACACGGGCCGCAACGGCCTGGTGGCACACGAGTGCATCATCGATCTGCGCGATCTCAAGGAACGTAGCGGCATCAGTGAAGAAGACATCGCGAAGCGCTTGATGGACTTCGGCTTTCACGCCCCCACCATGTCGTTCCCGGTCGCCGGTACCTTGATGATCGAGCCGACAGAAAGCGAATCCCTGGAAGAACTGGAGCGCTTCCTCAGCGCCATGATCATCATCCGCGGCGAGATCCAACAGGTGATCGATGGCGAACTCCCGGCGGACAACAACCCCCTCGTCAACGCGCCCCACACCCAGGACGATGTGCTCACCGACAACTGGGACAGGCCCTACAGCCGCGAGGTGGCGGTGCGCCCGGCACCCTGGCTGCGGCAACACAAGGTGTGGCCAAGCGTCAACCGCGTCGACAACGTGTACGGCGACCGCAATCTGGTGTGCAGCTGTCCCCCCATGGAGGCCTACCAGTAGGCGATCCTGTGAAAGAGCTGCGCGACGCACTCGAAAGCTATCTGCAAAGCCGCATTCCCGGCAGTCGTCTGGAGAGGTCGTGCCCGCCCCTGGCGCCAGAGATCCAGTTGCATCTGATCAACGCGGACTACCCCCGCGACGGACTGGATCCCGACCAGGTGCAGGCGCTGATGGACAACCCGCCCTACTGGGCGTTCTGCTGGGCCAGCGGTCAGGTGCTGGCCCGCCATCTTCTCGACGCCCCGGAAAAAATTGCCGGCAAAACCCTGGTGGACTTCGGTGCCGGTTCGGGTGTGGTGGGTATCGCCGCCAGACTGGCGGGGGCCACACGCGTGATTCTGTGCGATTGCGACCCGGCTGCCCTGGATGCCTGCCGTCTCAACGCGCAACACTGCGGTGTCGATGTGGAGTACGTGTCATCACTCGATGACGCTATTGCGCAGGCGGCGGGCGGCATCGTCACCGTCGCGGATGTGTTCTATGATCGTGACAACCTGCCGCTGCTGGCAGTGCTGCAGGCGCAATTCGAAGAGGTGTTGGTTGCCGACTCACGCCTCAAGGGCCAGCCGCTGCCCGGCATGACGATGGTCGGCACCAGGGCGAGCCATACCGTGCCGGATCTGGACGAATCGGTGGAGTTCAACCGGGTGACGGTGTATGAGAAGTTTACAGTTTACAGTTGACAGTTATCAGGGGTGGGTCACACTGATCCTGTGAACTGTGAACTGTGAACTGTGAACTGTG
>CAYXXZ010000296.1:0-2203 GCA_964469165.1 uncultured Porticoccaceae bacterium | reverse complement strand
ACCGCATCCGCCTGCTCGACACCACCTACAACAGCTTCATCACGGTGACCGAGGAACAGGCCCTGCTGTCCGCCGCCGCCGCCGACAAGCGCCGCGCCGCGGGCGATGCCGTTCATCCACTGTGCGGCGTGCCCATCGCCCACAAGGACATCTTCTGCACCGAAGGCGTGCGCACCAGCTGCGCATCGAAGATGCTCGACAACTTCGTGCCGCCCTACAACGCAACCGTGGTGGAAAATTTCCTCGCCGCGGGCGCCGTGGTGCTGGGCAAGACCAACATGGATGAGTTCGCCATGGGCTCATCCAACGAAACCAGCTGGTACGGCCCCGTGAAGAACCCCTGGGATACCGGCTGTGTGCCGGGCGGCTCGTCCGGCGGCTCCGCCGCAGCCGTGGCCGCGCGCCTCACGCCCGCCGCCACCGCCACCGACACCGGCGGCTCCATCCGCCAGCCCGCGGCGCTGTGCGGTATTTCCGGCCTCAAGCCCACCTATGGCCGGGTATCGCGCTGGGGCATGATCGCTTTCGCATCGAGTCTCGACCAGGGCGGCCCGCTGGCGCGCACGGCGGAAGACCTGGCGCTGATGATGAACGTCATGGCCAGCTTCGACGCCAGGGACGCCACCTGCCTCGACCTGGAGGTGCCCGACTACACATCCGGCCTCGGCGACGACATCGCCGGGCTGAGAATCGGCGTGCCCAGGGAGTACTTCGACGCGGGCCTCAACCCGAAAACCGCCGAAGCCGTGCAGAGCGCCATCCGCGAACTGGAAAAGCTCGGCGCCACCGTGCAGGAAATCTCCCTGCCCCACTCCAACCTGTCCGTACCCGCCTACTATGTGATCGCCCCCGCCGAGGCCTCCGCGAACTTGTCGCGCTTCGACGGCGTGCGCTACGGCTACCGCTGTGAAGATCCCCAGGATTTGCGCGACCTTTACATGCGCAGCCGCGCCGAAGGATTCGGCGACGAGGTCAAGCGTCGCATCCTGGTGGGCACCTATTGCCTGTCCGCCGGCTACTACGACGCCTACTACAACAAGGCCCAGCAGGTGCGCCGCCTGATCAAGCAGGACTTCGCCGACGCCTTCGCCAAGGTCGACATGATCCTCGGACCCACCTGCCCGAACCCCGCATTTCCCTTCGGCAGCAAGGGCGACAACCCGGTGGCCATGTACCTGGAAGACATCTACACGATCTCCACCAACCTGGCGGGCTTGCCGGGCATGTCCATTCCCTGCGGCTTCGTCGACGGCAAGCCGGTGGGCATGCAGATCGTCGGCAACTATTTCAGCGAGGCGCGCATGCTCAACCTGGCGCACCGCTATCAACAGGTGACGGACTGGCACACCAAGGCTCCGGAGGAAATTGCACAATGAGCTGGGAAACCGTTATCGGCCTCGAAGTCCACACCCAACTGGCGACCAAATCCAAGATCTTCTCTGGATCGAGCACCGCCTTCGGCGCCAAGCCCAACACCCAGGCGAGCGCCATCGACCTCGCCATGCCCGGCACCCTGCCAATGGCGAACGAACAGGCATTCCGCTATGCCATCATGTTCGGCCTGGCGGTCAACGCGGGAATCGGCAAAACGTCGGTATTCGAGCGCAAGAACTACTTCTACCCCGACCTGCCCAAGGGCTACCAGACCACCCAGTTGGCGCAGCCCATCGTCGGTCCCGGCTGGGTCGACATTCAGCTGCGCGACGGCACCAGCAAACGCATTCGCATTCACCACGCGCACCTGGAAGAAGACGCGGGCAAATCCCTCCACGAAGACTTTCATGGCATGACCGGCATCGACCTCAACCGCGCCGGCACACCGCTGATCGAGATCGTCTCCGAACCGGACATGAGCAGCGCCGAGGAAGCCGTAGCGTACGCCAAGAAACTGCACTCCATCGTCACCTCGCTGGGCATCTGCGACGGCAATATGTCGCAAGGTTCCATGCGCTTCGACGTCAACATTTCCGTGCGCCGCCCCGGAGAGCCGCTCGGCACGCGTACCGAAACCAAGAACCTCAACTCTTTCAAGTTCATGGAAGAGGCCATTGCCCTGGAGGTTGAGCGCCAGATCGACGTGCTCGAGGACGGCGGCAAGATCATCCAGGAAACCCGCCTCTACAACGGCGAAACCAAGACGGCGCGCGCCATGCGCAGCAAGGAAGAAGCCAACGACTACCGCTACTTCCCCTGCCCCGACCTG
>CAYXXZ010000295.1:0-2210 GCA_964469165.1 uncultured Porticoccaceae bacterium | reverse complement strand
ACCTGCCCTTTGCCGACAACAGTTTCGACTGCATCACCATCGCCTTCGGCCTGCGCAACGTCACCGACAAGGATCTCGCGCTGCGCTCGATGCTGCGCGTGCTGAAACCCGGCGGGCGCCTGCTGGTGCTGGAATTTTCCAAGCCGACCAGCGAGGCCTTCGCAAAGCTTTACGATCTTTATTCCTTCAAATTGCTGCCGAAAATCGGCCGCGTGGTGGCGGGCGACGAAGACAGCTACCGCTACCTGGCCGAATCCATTCGCATGCACCCCGACCAGGATACGCTCAAGACGATGATGGCGGATGCCGGTTTCGCCGGTGTCGGCTACCACAACCTGACCGGTGGCGTCGTCGCACTGCACAAGGGCTTCAAGCCTTGACCGGCGCCGTCGAGGCCTTTGCCCTGGCGCGCCTGGAAGCGCTGATCGACGGCGCTCTCAAACTTGATCCCGGCAGCCGCGCGGCCCTGCAATCCCTGGCGGGCAGGTCGCTCGCCATTCACTGTACCTTTCCTGCACGCAGCCTGCTGGTGAGCTTCGACAGCCGCGGTTCCATCCATCTGTCGCAGGATATGAGCAAAGGTACCGATGTCGCCCTCACCGGCAGCGCCGTATCCCTTGCGGTCTTGATGGCCAATGCCTCACGGCAGGTGAGCTTCGCCAACAGCGGCGTGACCATTGCCGGGGATCAGGACGTGCTGCGCAAACTGTCGGCGATTCTCGAAAACCTCGACATCGACTGGGAGAGCGCCCTTGCGGGCCTGATCGGCGATACGCCCGCGCACCTGCTGGCCAGCGCCGTGCGCCGTGCGCTGAAGTGGCAGAAATCCGCCAGCGCCCGCGCCACCTCGGGCGTCGGCGAATTTCTTCGCGAAGAGTCCGGCCTCACTCTCGGCCGCAGCGAAATCGAACCCTGGAGCCAGGCGGTGCGCCTCCTCGCGTTCGACAGCGACCGCCTCGCCGCGCGCATCGCCAGGCTGCGCGCCCGCATGGAGGCGGCGCAACACTGATGTCTCGCATTCTGCGCCTGGCGACCATTGCGCGCACCGCGCTGCGCTACCGCCTCGACACCTTTCTCGGCGACGGGCGCTGGCCCTGGCCGGTGCGCGCCGCCACGCGCCTGTTGTCATTGCTGCCCGGCCCGCGCGCGCCGCGCGGGCAGCGCCTGCGCTGCGCCCTCGAGGAGCTCGGCCCGATTTTCATCAAGTTCGGCCAGTTGCTCTCCACGCGGCCGGACCTCATTCCCGCGGATATCTGCGCGGAACTGAGCCAGCTGCAGGACGACGTGCCGCCGTTCCCGCCTGCGGAATTCGTCGCCATCGTCGAGGGCGCCCTGGGTGACAGCGTCGACAACCTGTTTCTGCGCTTCGACCGCGAGCCCCTCGCCTCGGCCTCCGTCGCCCAGGTACACAGCGCGGCGCTGCCGGACGGTCGCGAAGTGGTGGTGAAAGCCATCCGCCCCGGCATCGAGCGCGTCATTCTGCAGGACACCGCGCTGCTCGCCACGCTTGCCGCCTGGGTGGAAAGGAGCAGCCCGCTCGGCAAGCGCCTGCACCCGGTGGACGTGGTGCGCGATTACCGCCACACCATTATCGACGAACTGGATCTCAAGCGCGAAGCCGCCAATACGTCCACGCTGCGGCGCAACTTCGCGCGCTCGCCACTGCTCTACGTGCCGGAAGTGTTCTGGCCGCTCACCAATGAAAAGGTCATGGTCACCGAGCGCATTTACGCCACGCCGGTCACCGACGTCGCTGAGCTCGCGCGCCAGGGTACCGACTTCAAGGTACTGGCGGAACGCGGCGTGGAGATTTTTTTCACCCAGGTATTCGAGCACAACTTTTTCCACGCCGATATGCATCCGGGCAATATTTTCGTGGACGCCGGCAATCCACGCCTTCCCAAATACCTGGCCGTGGACTGTGCCGTGATCGGCAGCCTCAGCGACGAGGATCGCTTTTATCTGGCGCGCAACCTGGTCGCCATCTTCCGCCGCGACTACCGCCAGGTCGCGGAGCTCCACGTACTGTCCGGCTGGGTTCCGGAGGACACGCGCCTGGCGGATTTCGAAGCCGCCATCCGCACCGTGTGCGAACCCATCTTCGAGCGCCCGCTGCGGGAAATCTCCTTCGCCCAGATTCTGGTGAGCCTGTTCCGCACCGCGCAGCGCTTCGACATGGAAGTGCAGCCGCCGCTGGTGCTGCTGCAGAA
>CAYXXZ010000294.1:0-2216 GCA_964469165.1 uncultured Porticoccaceae bacterium | reverse complement strand
CATGCGCAGCAAGGAAGAAGCCAACGACTACCGCTACTTCCCCTGCCCCGACCTGCTGCCGGTAGTGATCGACGACGCCACCATCGACGAACTCCGCAGCAACCTGCCCGAATTGCCGGATGCGCGCCACCAGCGTTTCGTCTCGCAATACGGCCTCTCGGATTACGATGCCGGCGTGCTCGGCGACGAAGCCGACATGGCGCGCTATTTCGAAGCCGCCGCGCAGGCCGCTGGCGATGCCAAGCTCGCCGCCAACTGGATCATGGGAGAACTTTCGGCAAGCCTCAACAGCGCGGGGCTAGAGATCGCCCAGAGCCCGGTGAGCGCCGACAATCTCGGCCGCATGGTGCAGCGCATCAAGGACGGCACCATTTCCACCAAAATGGCCAAAGACGTATTGCAGGCCATGTGGGATGGCGAGGGCGATCCGGATGCCATTATCGAGAAACGCGGCCTCAAGCAGGTTTCCGACAGCGGCGCCATCGAAGCGCTGGTGGACGAGGTGATAGCCAACAACCCCGCTCAGGTAGACAACTACCGCAACGCCGACGAAAGCCGGCGTCCGAAGATGCTCGGCTTTTTCGTGGGCCAGATCATGAAGGCCTCAAAAGGCCAGGCCAACCCGCAACAAGTGAACGAGATACTGCTGAGCAAGCTCGACGCGCTGCTCTAGGCACCGGTGAAAAAACAGGAAAGCTCATGACGCTGAAAAAAGACAAACGCAAGGTTATCGGTGAAGTTTTCGACGACGACCGCATTCGCGCATTTCTTCAACTTCAGGCCCCGACAGGTGTGAACCACGATTACCACCTGCTGGAAAAAGCCTACCGCGGCATGAAGGTCGAAAACTTCGCCACCTTCGTGGCATTCTTTCGCGAAGCCGGCCACGACATCAATGCCCACAATCCACGCGGCAAGACCATGCTGGAAGAAATGAAAACCCACCGCCTCGCGGAAGACTACATCGAGGTCATGGAAAAAAACGGCGCGGCATGACATTCAATCAATGCTCGCCTTTGCGCAGGGTGGACGGCGTTTCGTCGTCCCTCACAACGACACTGAATACCCCATGCCCCTTTCGCGAGGCACCGGCCACCCCAGCGGTGGACGAAAAACCCCCGTCCACCCTACGGAAACAGTGAGCAGCCATTGTCCAGCCCGACCGATCCAGACACCGTACAACCACCAGCGCCTCCAACATTCAGCGCGCTGGACCTGCACGAACGCCTCCTGAAAGCCGTAGACGCGCTGGCTTTCACCGAGCCCACCGCGGTACAGCAAAAGGTCATTCCGGCGGCACTGGCCGGAGATGACCTGTTCGCCATCGCCCGCACCGGCAGCGGCAAGACCGCCGCCTTTGTACTGCCACTGCTGCAGCGGCTGCTGGAGGACGACAGCAAGGTGACGGCGCCGCGCGCACTCATTCTCTCCCCGACCCGGGAACTGGCGCGCCAGATTCTCGACGATGTGGCGGCGCTGGCGCGCTTTACCTTTATCAAGGCAGAGCTGGTTGTAGGCGGCGAGGACTTCAAGGTGCAGGCCGCGCGCCTGCGCCGCAACCCGGACCTGGTTGTGGCTACCCCCGGACGGGCATTGGAACAGATTTCCGCCAGAAATCTCGACCTGAGTCAGGTGCGCATGCTCGTCATCGACGAAGCGGACCGCATGCTCGACATGGGCTTCAGCGACGATGTCACCGCCATCGCCGAAGCCTGCGCGGGGCAGCACCAGACGATGCTGTTCTCCGCCACTCCCGGCGACGCACGCCTGCAGCAGGTGGCCGACTCCGTGCTGAATGCCCCGCAAAATCTGATACTGGATGATCACCGCAGCGAAACGCCGGACATCATCCAGCAGGTGATTCCCGCCGACGACAACGGCCACAAGGAAAAACAGCTACTGTGGCTTCTCGCCAATCAGGGCGCGGCAAAGGTCATGGTATTCACCAACACCCGCGACCAGGCCGATCGACTCTGCGGCATGTTGATTCGCGCCGGCCAGCGCACCTTCGTACTGCACGGCGAAAAAGATCAGAAAACCCGCAAGCAGGCCATCGCCCACTTCAGGCAGAGCCGCAACGCGGTACTGGTAGCCACCGACGTCGCCGCTCGCGGACTCGACATCGAAGCCCTCGACCTGGTGATCAATTTCGACATGCCGCGCAGCGGCGACGACTACCTGCACCGGGTGGGCCGCACCGGCCGCGCCGGCGCCGA
>CAYXXZ010000293.1:0-2230 GCA_964469165.1 uncultured Porticoccaceae bacterium | reverse complement strand
TCTACGGCAAGCTCGCCGGCATGACCGGTACCGCCGACACCGAAGCCTACGAATTCCACCAGATCTACGGCCTGCAGGTGGTGGTGATTCCCACCAACCGATCCATCCAGCGCCGCGATCTCAACGATCTCATTTACCTCACCCAGCGCGAGAAATTCGAGGCATCCATCGAGCACATCCGCATGGTGCACCGCATGGGCGCGCCGGTGCTGGCCGGCACCGCCTCGGTGGAGAACTCGGAAATTCTCGCTGTGCTGATGAAAAAGGCCGGTCTGCCCCACAACGTGCTCAACGCCAAGCAGCACGAGCGCGAGGCGCAGGTGATCGCCGAGGCGGGAACACTCGGCGCCATCACCGTGGCCACCAACATGGCGGGCCGCGGTACCGACATCCAGTTGCGGCCTTTCGAGTTCGGCGAACTGCTGGAGTGGTGGAAAAAGCACGACCTGGCGCCAGCGGATGCCAGGGAAGACGACGCCGACCTGTTCACGCGCCTGACCGATACCTGGGTCGAGGTTTTCCTCGACGAAAAGACGCGCACCAAGCTCGAAAACGCCTCCACGGAAGCCAGGCAGAAGGCACTGCGCGACTACTGGCAGGCGGTGGGCCTCAGCCCCTTGCCGTTCGCGCCGGTCGACAACGTGTCCCATCTCGGCGGGCTGCACATCATCGGGACCGAGCGCCACGAATCGCGCCGTATCGACAACCAGCTGCGCGGTCGTGCCGGACGCCAGGGCGACCCCGGCCTGTCACGTTTCTACATGTCTCTGGAAGATCCGCTGATGCGGCTGTTCGCCTCCGACCGGGTGCGCAACATGATGCGCAGTCTCGGCATGGAGGGTGAAGCCATCGAACACCGCATGGTCTCCAACTCCATCGAGAAGGCGCAGCGCAAGGTGGAAGGGCGCAACTTCGATATCCGCAAGCAATTGCTGGAATTCGACGACGTGGCCAACGATCAGCGCAAGGTGATCTACGAGCAGCGCGACGAACTGCTGGCATCATCGGACATCGGCGATGTAATTCGCGCCATCTTCGCCGATGTGGTCAACAACACCATCGACAGCTACATTCCGCCCCAGAGCCTCGCCGAACAGTGGGATGTGGCGGGCCTCGAAGAAAACCTGGCGCTGGAGTTCGGCGTGGTGTTGCCGCTGCAACAATGGCTCGACGAGGACAAGCGCCTGCACGAAGAGCCGCTGCGCGAGCGCATCATCGAAGAGGTGAGAGACGCCTACGACGAAAAATGCGCGCGCATCGGGCCCGACATTCGCGTCATCGAGAAGCAGATCATGCTCCAGGTACTGGACATGCTGTGGAAGGAACACCTGTCGAACATGGACCACCTGCGCCAGGGTATCGGCCTGCGGGCGTACGCCCAGAAGAACCCCAAGCAGGAATACAAGCGGGAATCCTTCGAACTGTTCCAGACCATGCTCGACAACATCAAGGGCGACACCGTGCGCTTCCTGACCCGCATCGAGGTGCGCAGTCACGACGAAGTGGAAGAAATGGAGCGCCGCCAACTGGAAGCCCAGGCGCGCCAACAGATGGACTTCCGCCACGACGATGCCGTCGCCATCGAAGAAGAGGGCCAGCAGACGCCGCCAGAAAACACGGTGCCGCAACAGCCTTTCGTGCGCGAAGAAGAGAAAGTGGGCCGCAACGACCCCTGCCCCTGCGGCTCGGGCAAAAAATACAAACACTGCCACGGCAAGCTGGCATAGAAAATCCGTGGCTGTGCCCCTGTAGGAGCTTGCCTGCAAGCGACAGCCACCGACATGTGTCGCCTGCAGGCAGGCTCCTACAGGGGGTTATATCGAAGGACGGCCACTGTCCCGGCAAGCAGGGCTTGGAAGTACCTTGTAGGAGCTTGCCTGCAAGCGACAGCCACCGACATGTGTCGCCTGCAGGCAGGCTCCTACGCGCGCGGAGCGCAAAAACAGCTGGCCTGGCGAAAGCACAATACGGCCGCAGTCAATGACACAGCGGCGCAGCCGCTAAAAAAGCGTCAGACGTCAGACGTCCGACGTCAGACCCAGGAGAAAAAATGGCCGTAGGCAAACCCACCTTTCCCGATATGCACACGGTAGCCGGCTTTCGGCTCGGCACCGGTTCCGCGGGCATCAAGAAACCGGGCCGCAAGGATCTGGTAATCATGGCGTTCGACGAGGGCGCGACCGTTGCCGCCTGCTTCACCAAAAACGCCTTCTGCGCCGCGCCGGTGCTG
>CAYXXZ010000292.1:0-2269 GCA_964469165.1 uncultured Porticoccaceae bacterium | reverse complement strand
GGGCAGCTGCGCGTCGGCGCCTCCGTGGGCACGAGCCCGGATACGGATGAGCGCGTCGAAGCCTTGATTGCGGCGGGCGTCGATGTGCTGGTGGTGGACACCGCGCACGGCCATTCCCGCAACGTGCTGGAGCGCGTCAAGCGCATCAAGCAGATGTACCCGGATATTCAGGTGATCGGCGGCAACATCGCCAGTGGCGACGCCGCTCTCGCCCTTGAAAAGGCCGGCGCGGATGGTGTCAAGGTGGGTATCGGCCCCGGCTCGATCTGTACCACCCGCATCGTCACCGGCGTGGGCGTGCCGCAGATTTCCGCCATTGCCGAAACCGTGGCGGCGCTCAAGGGCCGCGACATTCCTGTCATCGCCGACGGCGGCATCCGCTTCTCCGGCGATATCTCCAAGGCCATCGTCGCTGGCGCCCATTCAGTGATGATGGGCTCCATGTTTGCCGGTACCGAAGAAGCGCCGGGCGAAATCGAGCTGTATCAGGGCAGAACCTACAAGGCATACCGCGGCATGGGCTCGCTGGGCGCCATGTCCCGCACGCAAGGGTCCAGCGACCGCTATTTCCAGGATTCCAGCGTGGGTGTCGAGAAACTGGTGCCGGAAGGTATCGAGGGGCGCGTCCCCTACAAAGGGCCGATATCCGCCATCATCCACCAGATGATGGGCGGCCTTCGCTCGGCGATGGGTTACACGGGCTGTATCGATATCGAAACGATGCGCACCAAACCGAGTTTCGTGCGCGTCACCGCGGCGGGAATGGGCGAGAGCCACGTTCACGATGTCGCCATCACCAAGGAAGCGCCCAACTACCCGATTGGCGGCCGTTGATCGCGGATCACCCGCAACAGGCCGAGCGGCGCGTTCCTCTCGGCAAGGCTTTGAACGAACAGACATGTATCGGGGCTTCGGCCCCGATTTTGCTTGGCACCAGTTTTCTCAGAGGCACGCGCGATGACACAGAACATTCACGCCCAGAAGGTTCTCATTCTGGATTTCGGTTCCCAGTACACCCAGCTCATCGGCCGCCGCGTGCGCGAGGTTGGCGTGTACTGCGAGATTCTGCCCTTCGACCTGACGGATGATGAGATTCGCGCCTTCAACCCCCAGGGCATCATTCTGGCGGGCGGCCCCGAGTCGGTGACCGCCGGCGAATCGCCGCGCGCCGCCAGCGCGGTCTTCGAACTTGGCGTGCCGGTGCTGGGCATCTGCTACGGCATGCAAACCATGGCCGAGCAACTGGGTGGCGCGGTGCTGTGCTCCGATATTCGTGAATTTGGCTACGCCCAGGTACAGGTGGAAGCGGGCGGGCGGCTGTTGCACGACATCAGGGACCACATCGATCACGACAGCGGCAAGCCCCTGCTGGATGTGTGGATGAGCCACGGCGACAAGGTCACGGCGCTGCCGCCCGGCTTCGCGGTGCTGGCATCCACCGGCTCCTGTCCGATCGCCGCCATGGCCGACGAATCACGTCACTTCTATGGCCTGCAATTCCACCCCGAGGTAACGCACACCCTGCAGGGCAAGCGCATCCTGGAACATTTCCTGATGGAAATCTGCGCCTGCCAGGCGCTGTGGACACCCGCCAACATCATCGAGGACGCCATCGCACGAGTGCGCGAGCAAGTAGGACAGGACAAGGTATTGCTCGGACTGTCCGGAGGGGTGGATTCCTCCGTGGTTGCAGCCTTGCTGCACCGCGCCATCGGCGACCAGCTCACCTGTGTGTTCGTCGACCACGGCCTGCTGCGCAAGGGCGAGGGCGGTCAGGTCATGGATATGTTCAGCCGCAACATGGGCGTGAAAGTGATCCGTGTGGATGCGTCCGACCTGTTCCTCGACAAGCTGCGCGGTGTCACCGACCCCGAGGCCAAACGCAAGATCATCGGTAACACCTTCATCGAGGTGTTCGACGCCGAAGCGGGCAAGGTCAAGGAAGTGAACTGGCTCGCCCAGGGCACCATCTACCCGGACGTGATCGAATCGGCGGCGGCAAAAACCGGCAAGGCACACCTCATCAAGTCCCACCACAACGTCGGCGGCCTGCCGGAAGACATGAAAATGGGGCTGGTGGAACCCCTGCGCGAACTCTTCAAGGACGAGGTGCGCAAGATCGGCCTCGAACTCGGGCTGCCCTACGACATGGTCTACCGCCATCCCTTCCCTGGCCCCGGCCTGGGGGTGCGGATTCTCGGCGAAGTGAAAAAGGAATACGCCGACATCCTCCGCGACGCGGACGCCATCTTTATCGAAGAACTCCACA
>CAYXXZ010000291.1:0-2290 GCA_964469165.1 uncultured Porticoccaceae bacterium | reverse complement strand
TGCAGGGAGATGGCCTTGTCGCCATTGAAGTTGACGAAGTACAGCCCTGCGTACTCTTCGACACGCGCGGTGGGCAGATCCAGGTGGCCGTCGTCATTGATGTCGTCAGAATAGCCGGACTCGGTATTCATGGACTTGAGCTTGCCTTCGGTATCGAATACCCAGCCGTGATAACGGCAGCTGTGAACCTTGGTGTTGCCCTTCTTGTCCCAGCATACGGCGGCGCCGCGGTGGGTACAGGCGTTGTAGAATGCAACGATTTCGCCCTTGCGGGTGTGTTGGAAAATCAGGTTGCGGCCGGCGACATTGCGCACCACGAAATCGCCCTTATTGGGAATCTCGGTGCGATGGCCCAAATACAGCCAGCACTTGTTGAAAATAAGTTCCATTTCCTTCTGAAAGACTTCTTCGCTTTTGTAAGCGCTTCTGTGGATACGGAAATATTTTTTCTTCTGATCGACATCGATCAGAGATTTTGCAAGAGTTTGCGTGTCCATAATTAACCACCTAGTAATGACGTGTTACCTGGCTCTGGATATCTATCGTATCCAGTAGACAAGGATATACAAGCGAGTGGCGAATGATTGTCTCTATCGGGTCGATAGCGCCCACCATCCAGGCCCTGAAAAGGCGCCTCACTATAACACAAACCCTTACGAAATATGCAACATTCGGGCGCGCTGCGGGCCCGTCCACGGCTGCACCGAAGAATCAAAAAACCATTAAAAATCAATATAAATCAGCAATCTACATTACTTTCCTCTCAACAAGCCAACACCCCGCTCCCCCTGGAGCGCGGTCAGCCCCGGGTTGCCGATCAGGGTATGCGCAAGGCTGTGCGGTAAACAAGGATTACTCAGGCTTCTCGGCACCTGCTGCGGAGCCGGCCGTATCCGGGCCGGAAGCAAAAGGTTCCTCTTTGTAACGAGCTATAAGCTGGATGCTTTGGGTTAGACTCTGCGTCTTGCACCCAAATGCGGGCATTCTTGAATAACAGAGCACACAGAGGCACATCATGCATCCATACCATTGGGCCAAGGTTTCACCACAGCGCACCGCCATCATCATGGCCGGTTCGGGGCAGCGCATCAGCTACGGCGAGCTCGACGCGGCCTCCAACAAGGTCGCCCACTTGCTGCGCGGCCTCGGGCTCGAGCGGGGCGATGGCATTGCCCTGTTCATGCAGAACAACATCCACTTCCTGGAAATCTGTTGGGGCGCGCAGCGCTCGGGGCTGTATTTCACCCCCATTTCCTGGCGTTCGAAGCTGGATGAACTGGTTTACATCCTGCGCAACAGCGGCGCCCGCGCCTTGTTTGCCGACGAACAATACGCAACCCTTGCCAGCGACGCCGCGCGGGAAGCCGGCATCAAAAGCGTGTTCGTGCTCGGAGACGCTGCCGTGGAGGGACAATCGTACCGCGACGCACTCGTCGCGCAGCCCGCGTCGGCGATCGCCGACGAATCACCGGGACGGGACATGCTCTACTCGTCAGGCACCACCGGCCGCCCCAAGGGCGTGAAGATTGCACTGCCCGACAGTGACCTGACCACCATTCAACCCGCCATGGCGTGGCTGACCAGTCGCTACGGCTTCGACGAAAACACCGTCAACCTCACCCCTGCCCCGCTTTACCATGCCGGCCCGCTGCGCTACAGCATGTGCCTCGGCCACACCGGTGGCACCAACATCATCATGGAGAAATTCGACGCCGAGCACGCCCTGCAATTGATCGAGAAATACCGCGTCACCCATACGGAAATGGTGCCCACCATGTTCGTGCGCCTGACGAAATTGCCGCAATCCGTACGTGACAAATATGACCTGTCGTCACTCAAAATGATGGTGCACGGCACAGGCCCCTGTGCCCGGGAAATCAAGCAGGCCATGATCGATTGGCTGGGGCCGATACTGGAAGAGCAGTATGGCGGCACCGAAGGCAACGGCCTGTGCGCCATCGACTCCCACGAATGGCTGGAACGGCCCGGCTCCGTGGGGCGCGCGGTGATCGGCGCCGTGCGCATCGTCGACGAGAACGGCAACGAACTGCCGGCAGGCCGCGAAGGTCTCGTGTATTTCGAGGGCGGTCCGCGCTTCGAATATCACGACGAGCCTGCAAAAACCTCGCAAGCCTACTCGGCGCAGGGCTGGAGCACACTGGGCGACATCGGCTACCTGGATGAGGACGGCTATCTGTACCTGACCGACCGCCAGTCGGACATGATCATATCCGGCGGCATGAACATCTACCCCCGGGAAGTGGAAAACGTATTGATCAACCACGACAAG
>CAYXXZ010000290.1:0-2298 GCA_964469165.1 uncultured Porticoccaceae bacterium | reverse complement strand
CCTTCCCATTTGCCGTTGAGCGGGTCGCGGATATCCGAGCAGGGTATCAGGCGGTTCAGCCACGGAACCATGCCGACCACCTCACCGCTGGCACGTAGTGCCCAGCACAGAATCTTGATGCTGAAGAATTTATCCGGGTGCGCCTGGTTGGAATAGATCATCTCGAGCCCGTCGAGTTCGGGCGAGAGCCGGATGATGCGGTGATTGAGGCCCTGGGAATAGGGCTTCCCGGTAAAGAGGTCGACCACGTTGTTGACATTGTGGTCATCGACTGAGGTAGTCATAATACGCCTCCTCGATGTAGGGTCGGAAAGAACCGAACAGGCGGGCTGGAACAGGGTCCGCTTGAAGATAAGGTACTCCCGATTAACCCTTTGCACAATAGCTTGCAGCAAATATATTCCGGATGGCTTATGCACTATTATTTTGCCTACGGCTCGAACATGAATGGCGCGCGCATGGCGGCGCGGGGGTTGACGGTGCTGGAAACACTGCCCGGTAAGCTCGACGGCATGACGCTGCGTTTCAACAAGCGCGCCCGGCGCCCGCCTCACTGCGCCTGTGCCAATGTCTGCTGGTCGCCGGGAAGCGTGGTGGAAGGTGTGCTCTACCGTTTGGCGGACGAAGGTCAGATCACGCTGATGGACCCATTTGAAGGCGCGCCGCGCTATTACAGCCGTGAACGTTTTCCGATACAGACACCGCAAGAAACGGTGTATGCCTGGGTCTATGTGGCAAATCCGGCGGTGATCGACGATAGCGTGCTCCCGCAGCGGTGGTATCTCGACCACCTGCTGGCGGGCGAGCCCTATCTTTCTGACAGCTATTTGCGCTTTCTGCGCGAGGTTCGCTGCGATGAAAACAACGGCGCGGGTTGGAGCTGATGGCTATGGAAAGGCATTCGCAACACCTGGAAGAAATTTTCCGGGCGGTATTTTTTGCTGAGTACAACACCGTGCTGATTGGCGGCGCCGCCGAGCCTCTTTATCAGCCAGCGGATGAGCAGTGCACGCAACATCGCATTTTTTATCGCGACGACTATTTTTCCAGTGCGTTGCACGAGGTTGCGCATTGGTGTGTGGCGGGAGAGGCGCGCCGCCGACTGCTGGATTTCGGTTACTGGTACAACCCTGATGGGCGCACCGCGGATCAACAGCGCGCCTTTGAAATCGTCGAGGTAAAACCGCAGGCTTTCGAATGGATTTTTTCGGTCGCCGCAGGTATTGTTTTCAGGCCCAGCGCAGACAACCTGTCGGCCAGCGATGCCGAAACTGTCGGCCCCTCTCGCCATTTTCTCGACGCGCTCGAAAAAAAGGCGCTCGACTATTGCAAGGAAGGGTTGCCTGAACGGGCTGCCGCTTTTACCGCGGCATTGAGCGATTTTTACGGCAATGATTCTTGCGGTAATACTGACGCGCTCGATCCGGGCCATTATCGCGGGCGTTTTTCCCGATAATTCGCCGTGCTGGAAGAGCCTGCGGAACCTGAGCTTGCAGCCAAAAATATCGAAAGAATCACGATCCACCCTTACACTACTGTTGAACGAACTCCCGGACATCTGCTTGTGAAAATCATCGCCGATGAAAATATGCCCGCGGTGGCGCAACTGTTTGCTCCTTACGGAGAGGTCCGCCTCCTGCCGGGTCGCACACTGACGCAGCAAGATGTAGCGGATGTACAGGTCTTGCTGGTGCGTTCCGTCACCCAGGTGAACGCGGCACTGCTCGCGAACAGCGCTGTCGAGTTTGTCGGCTCGGCAACCATCGGCATGGACCATATCGATGTCGATTACCTGGCGAGGCGGAATATTCCCGTTGCCCATGCGCCGGGTTGCAATGCCGAAGCGGTGGTGGACTATGTGCTGGCGACCCTCTTTCGTCTCGAAACCCACTGCTGGTTCGACAAGACAGTGGCCATTGTCGGTTGCGGGAATGTGGGCAGCAGGCTGTACAAACGGCTCGCGGCGCTGGGTGTGAAATGTTTTTGTTACGACCCGTTTCTGACTGCGGCACAGCAAGCCGATCTGTGCGACTGGGAGCAACTTGATGAGGCGGACATCATCTGCCTGCACACACCGCTGACCACAAGCGGGGCCCACCCGACACATCATCTGTTCGACGATGAAAAGCTCAGCCAGCTCAAGCCCGGTGCTCTGCTGATCAATGCCGGCCGGGGTGGCGCCATCGCCAACGACGCGCTGTTGCGCCATCTGAATGCGGGTCGGCTGCGTGCAGCGCTGGATGTCTGGGAGCGTGAGCCCGCCATCGATCGCGCGCTGCTGGAGCGCGTCGAGCAGGG
>CAYXXZ010000289.1:0-2314 GCA_964469165.1 uncultured Porticoccaceae bacterium | reverse complement strand
CGCGAGGTGATCGAAGTCACCACCTTTCGCGCCGGCCACGGCGACGGCAACCACAAGGACGCCGTGCAGTCCGACCAGGGCATGTTGTTGCGCGACAATGTGTTCGGCAATATCGATGAAGACGCGCGGCGCCGCGACTTCACCGCCAACGCCCTCTATTACGACCCCCAGGCCAATACCCTCTACGATTACGCCAACGGTGTGCGCGACATCGAAAGTCGCACCCTGGTGGTGATCGGCGATCCGGAAACCCGCTACCGGGAAGATCCCGTGCGCATGCTGCGCGCCGCCCGCTTCGCGGCGAAGCTCGGCTTCTCCATCAGCCCGGAGTCGGCCGCCCCGATCGTTCCGCTCTCGGGCCTGATCGCCGACGTGCCTCCCGCGCGACTGTTCGACGAAGTGCTCAAACTGTTCCTCTCGGGCCACGCGCTGGCCACCTTCCGGCAATTGCAGGACTACCAGCTCAGCGCCCAGCTGTTTCCACAGACCGCGGAAATCCTGGCCCGGGACAGCTCGGGCTTTTACCTGGATTTCATCGAACAGGCGCTGACCAACACCGACAAACGCATCCGCACCAATCAGCGCGTCACACCCGCGTTCCTGTTCGCCGCGCTGCTGTGGCCCGCCGTCAATCACATGCGCGCCGAGTTCGAGGCGCGCGGCGAGACACCCGCCATGGCGATTCAGAAGGCGGGCGGGCTGGTCGTGGCACGACAGGTCAACCGTATCGCCATACCGCGGCGTTTCTCCCAGCCCATGCGCGAAATCTGGGATCTCCAGCAACGCCTGCCCAACCGCACCGGTACCCGCGCCGGTCACCTGGTATCCCTGCCGCGCTTTCGCGCCGCCTACGACTTCGTCCTGCTGCGCGAGCAGGCCGGCGAGGACCTGAACGGGCTCGGTCATTGGTGGACCCGCTATCAGGACGCAGATGAAAGCGGGCGCCGCAAGCTGGTCGAAGCACTCGGCCGCGAGCCCGCCGCCAAGCGCAAACGGCGCCGGCGTGCCCCGCGCAAGCCGCGCCCGCCAACGGAATCCTGATGACGCGGGTTACCGCCTACATCGGCATCGGCAGCAATCTCGACGACCCCTTGCAACACGCCACAGCCGCCATCAGCGATATCGCGGCCCTGGCCGACACGCAGCTGATCGGCCACTCGCGCTGGTACCGCAGCGCGCCCATCGGCCCGCCCGGGCAGCCGGACTACATCAACGGCGCAGCGGCGATCCGCACCGGCCTTGCACCCTGCGAACTGCTCGCCGCGCTCCAGGGCATCGAGGATCGCCACGGCCGTGTGCGCGGAGAGCGCTGGGGTGCGCGCACCCTTGACCTGGATATTCTGCTGTACGGCGCTTGCACCATCGCCAGTGCTTCCCTGTGCATCCCGCATCCGCGCCTCGCGGAGCGCAACTTCGTACTCTATCCCCTCGCCGATCTCGCCCCCGACCTGATGCTGCCGGATGGCTCAGCCGTGGTTGAACTATTGGCAAACGTTTCCTCAGCGGGTATCGTGCCGCTCTCGCCTGGAGGCTGACGTGGACTCCCTGAAAAACGACATCTCGATAGATCTCTCGCAACAAAGCCTGCCGGGCTTCATCGCCATCGAAGGCTCCATCGGAGTCGGCAAGACGACACTCGCGCGCCGCCTCGCCACCAGCTTCAATTACGACACCCTGCTGGAACTGGCAGAAGAGAATCCGTTTCTGGAAAGGTTCTACCAGCAGGGCACCTCCGCGGCGCTGGCGACGCAGTTGTTCTTCCTCTTTCAGCGTGTGCGCCAGCTCCAGGAGCTACGCCAACGCGACATGTTCGCTCCGGTTCGCGTCGCGGATTTCCTCATCGACAAGGACCCCCTGTTCGCCCAGGTCACGCTGGATCCACACGAGCTGGATCTGTACCGCAAGGTCTACGAACAACTGGCGGTGGACGCTCCCACGCCGGATCTGGTGATCTACCTGCAGGCGCCCACCGAAGTGCTGCTGGAGCGCATCCAGCGCCGCGGCACGCCCATGGAACAGAACATCTCAAGGGAGTACCTGGCCGCCCTCAACGAGGCCTACACCCAGTTTTTTTACTATTATGATCAGGCACCGCTGCTGATCGTGAACGCCACCGAGATAGACCTGGTGAACTGTGCCGAGGATTATAAGAACCTGGTTGATTATCTGCTGACGGTAAAGTCCGGCAGACATTACTACAACCCCGCACCTCACATCTGACCGCACGCCGGCCTGCCAGAAGATTGACCAAGGGTTTGCCCATGAAATCCATTTCCTTGTCCACACTGAAGACCATGAAAGGCAACGGCGAAAA
>CAYXXZ010000288.1:0-2317 GCA_964469165.1 uncultured Porticoccaceae bacterium | reverse complement strand
GGCACGATTGGCACGGTACCGCTCACCTACCTGGGCGAGCAGCTGCGTTTTGCCAATCACACGGGTTCGGTGCCGGAGTTTTCGTACGCAAAACGGCAGAGCAGGGGGTTTGAGGACTGATGATAGCGAGCAAAGACATGGAACAGCATCGCCTGGTCTGCGAAGCGCGCTACGTGCTCTCCCTGCCCCACGACGAGCGCAAACCCTGGCTCGATGCTGTTGGAGAGCGCCGTGGCAAAGAAGCACAGGAATACCTGGAAGCAGAGGTCATCAGGCAGCACAGGATGAGGAAAGAGAAGGTATGACTCAAATGATTCAGCGCTTCGAGCGTAACGGCGTCGGGCGAGACATAGTGGTAGGGGACATTCACGGCTATTTCACCAGGCTGCAGGTTGCTCTGGATTCGATCGCCTTTGACCCAGCAAATGGGGACCGTCTGTTCAGCGTCGGCGATTTGGTTGACCGCGGACCGGAGTGTGAGCGCGCCATCGATTGGTTGGCCGAGCCTTGGTTTCATGCCGTGCGCGGCAACCACGAAGATATCGCCATCCGCTACGCAAAGGGCAATCCGGTTGATCGGGCCATCTACAGTCGAAACGGTGGCGATTGGTTCATGGCGATGAGCAAGGACCGCCAACAGCAGTTCGGCGCAGCGTTCGACACGATGCCGTATGCCATTGAGGTCGAGACGGAACGCGGGATTGTCGGTTTGGTGCACGCCAATGTGCCCGTTGACGACTGGGAATGGCTTGGCGAAACCTTGTTAATGAATCGCAATTCCCGCGACCGCGTGATGTGGGATCGGGGCCGCATTGAATCGGAGAACACGGAACCCGTGGCCGGTGTGCGCGCCGTCATTGTCGGGCATACGCCACTTGTGCATCCGGTACGGCTGGGCAACGTCTACCACATCGACACAGGCGGCTGGACGGCAGTGGGCCATTTCACGCTACTCGATCTTGAGGCTCTGGAGGTGGCATGAGCACATTCGATGATCCGATGCGCGCAGGCGGGTACGACTGCTATCGCTGCTGGTTAGAGGGCCGGCGCATGGGTGAGAGCCTCTTTCGACCGCGCATGTTTTTGTGTCCGCAATGCGGCAACAAACGGTGCCCCAGGGCAACCGATCACAGAAACGCTTGCACCCATAACAATAAGCTTGGGCAGCCAGGGAGCGTGTACTGATGAACCACATCGAAGACGCCCATCAAGCCGCGCTTATCGAATGGGCCGATGTGCAGGCAAAGGAGATTCCCGAACTCGGCCTTTTGCTGCACATCCCAAACGGCGGCAAGCGTAACCCTAGGGAGGCGGCCAGGCTCAAGAAGCAAGGTGTTCGCGCCGGCGTCCCCGATCTGTATCTGCCCGTACCGCGCGGTGGTCGTCATGGTCTGTGGATAGAGCTGAAGTCCCCGGAGAGCGGCCGCGTGTCAGACAAGCAGAGGTGGTGGATCGACGCGCTCACTAGACAAGGCTATGCAGCGTGCGTGTGCGTAGGCTGGCCACAGGCGCGCGACACGATCATCGAATACCTGGAGGCCTGATGGAGCGATGGATGATGGCCGACCCCGCAATCGTGGTCGACAGGCTGGAACAGCAGGAAATAATGCGAGACGAGAGAATGGGACAAAGACTGAAGGGCGTACCGAATCACATCCAGCGCGACATGCATCAATGGGGAGATTGGGCCAGGCGCAGGCAATTCTGGGCGAACTTGAATATCACGCCGTTTTGCAAGGTGATCGGATTATCGTTTGGCGGACCCGAGCCTGATATTCGCCTGGACCCTCAGAGCATGGCAATTCACAAAGCCGTCATGCGTCTGGATGACAGTCACAAGATGGTGGTGTTCGCCTACTACGTCGCGAAGGTGTGGCATGAGGACAAGCCAGAGGTATTCAACGGCCATGGGATCAGCAGGGCAACGTACTATCGGAGGTTGACAGCCGGAACCGTGCAAGCGCACAACAGAGCGATGCGCTGGCTCGAAAAAGCTGTTTCAGGCTTGTGAGACTATTTCGGGCATGATATGATGGTTTTCGTATATAGGTGGATTTTGCGCCTGATCGAAACAAGCCCCGTCATCGAGCGGGGCTTTTGCGTTTCTGGAGCCCGCCATGCGTGAATTATTCGTCTCAGTTTCCATCGTGGCCAGCGGCATCATTCTTGCGGTCCTGATCCTGGCCGGCGCCTGGTTGGCCGTCTCTCCAGCCGCGAAGGTTCAGGTGAGCCTGGCGGATTACAGCTGCGTGACCGACGGGAAGGCGGTGAAGTGCGTGAGGAAGTAATTTCAAAAGTAGAGATAAATAGAAATGGC
>CAYXXZ010000287.1:0-2336 GCA_964469165.1 uncultured Porticoccaceae bacterium | reverse complement strand
TTCTGGAGGCCGCCAAGGTGCTTTCCAGTCCGTTCGCCTGGGATGCCCTGAAGCGAGTGCTGCTGGCGCGGGAAATCCGCATTCAGTCGCTGGAGCAGATGTTCAGTTTTGCCAGCACCAAGCAGCTGGAGCCCGAGCCCATTCCCCTGTCGACCAAAGTGATTCTGACCGGCGACCGTTATCTTTACTATTTGCTGGAGCAATACGACCCCGAGTTCGGCCTGCTGTTCAAGGTGGCCGCCGATATGTCGGAAGACGTCGGCCGCAGCGCCGAGAGCATCGCGCTGTTCACACGGCTGATCAAGGCGTTGCAGGAACGCCACGACCTGCTGCCGCTGCACTGGCAAGCGGTGGCGCGGGTCATCGAGCAGGCGTCACGGCGCATCGAGGACGCGGAAAAAATCTCCATGCACATGGGCAGCCTGTCCGACCTGTTGTGCGAAAGTGATTATTTCGCGCGCCAGCGCGGTGCCGACGTCATTTCCCGGGAGGATGTGGAAGCCGCGGTCGCCGCCGCCATCCACCGGATCGATCAGCTGCGCGAGAAATCCCACGAAGTCATTCTGCGGGATATCCAGCTGGTGGATACCAGCGGCGAGCATGTTGCGCAGGTGAATGGCCTGGCGGTGTACCAGCTTGGCCAGTACGCATTCGGCAAGCCCGCGCGCATCACCGCCACGGCGCGGCTGGGCTCCTCCGGCGTGCTGGATATCGAGCGCGAGGCAAAACTCGGCGGCAACATCCACAGCAAGGGCGTGATGATCATTTCATCGTTTCTCGCCAACCGTTACGCCGCCGACAGGCCGTTGCCGCTGTCCGCGACCTTGGCGTTCGAGCAATCCTATGGCGGCATCGACGGCGACAGCGCTTCGGTGGCGGAGCTCACCGCGCTGATTTCCGCGCTGTCGGGCATTCCCGTGCAGCAATGTTTTGCCGTGACGGGCTCGGTGAATCAGCATGGCCAGGTACAGGCCATTGGCGGCGTCAATGAAAAAATCGAAGGCTTTTTCGATATCTGCAAAAGCCGCGGCCTGAACGGCGAGCACGGGGTGATCATTCCCGCCGCCAACGTGGCGCACCTGATGCTGCGCGCCGACGTGCTGGCGGCGGTTGACAGCGAACAGTTCCGCATCTATGCCATCAAGACCATCGACCAGGGCCTGGAACTGCTGTTGAATACGCGGGTCGGCGAGCGCGGCGCCGATGGCCATTACCCGCCAGACAGCATAAACGGCCGGGTGGAAGCGCGTATCGAGGAAATGATCGAACTGCATGGCAAGTTCGCCAGCCGCAAGAGCAAGGACCAAGGTGAGGACAATGAACCAGAATGAGTCGCGCGGCGATATCTGCATCGCGATAGACCCCATGGGCGGCAGTCAACTGTCGCTCGCGGTTGCAGTGTTGCTGGCGGAAAAGCTCAATACCGGGCTTTACGGGCTGCTGCTCGCCAATGATGCCTTGCAGAGCGTCGCACAACTGCCGTTCGCAAGAGAAATCCAGCGCGTCACCGGCGATGAGCGGGAGTTTGCCGCCGAAACGCTGCTCAGCCAGTATCAGCACAATCTGCGGCGTATTCGCGAATTGATGGAGCAGAGCGCGGCGCCGCGTCAGGTGCGTTTTCGTATCGAGACACCCGATGCCTACCCGTCGTTCGATGTGATCCTGGAACAGCAGCCGGTGCTGTTCCTGCCTGCGCCGGCGCAACGTCGCGCAGCGCACCGGAAATCGGCGCCCGAGCCGGGCACGGTAAAGTGGGTGTACGACGGCAGTGAAGCGTCGCACCATTGCTTCGACTTGCTGCGCGAGCTGATTGCAGAGCACGCGGTGCGCAAGGTATTTCTGGTGGGCAGGAGCGCGGTACCGGAGCAGGTGCTCACCGAGCTCGCCCGCCTTGGCGCGCGTGTTTTCTGGATGAATCTGTCGGGCAGCGACCTGGCAACGCAGTTGAAGGTCGCACCCGAGGTCGAACTGATCCTGATTCCGCGACCCGTCTCATCTCAGCTCGGCGAACCTGAGCTGCGCGCCATCAACCGCGCCAGCGCGGCTTCGGTGATTGTGGTGTCCTGAGAATGGGATGTCACAGACGGTAAGTCGTGAGCTTCGTGAACCAGTCAGCGTTTTTCATACGTGCTGCGAATTGAAGCTTATTTGACTTACCGTTGGAATGGCTAGTCTGAATTTCCAACCACAGCGAGAGCATTGAAAAAGGAAGGGTGAAGATGATATGGCTCTGCCCACAATGCTTTCTCAAAGTATCTAGCCATTGTTGCAGATTATGAGTAAATGGCGACCCGGAAGGGACTCGAACCCTCGACCTCCGCCGTGACAGGGCGGCA
>CAYXXZ010000286.1:0-2366 GCA_964469165.1 uncultured Porticoccaceae bacterium | reverse complement strand
CGGTGGATCTGCCCATGTCGGTGCTGTTCGGCAAGCCGCCGAAAATGCACAGAAACGCCACCAGGCACCATCCCGAGATCCGCCACTTCAATATGGCCGACCTGACTCTCGAAGACGCGGCGGAGCGGGTCATTCAGCACCCGGCAGTGGCGAGCAAGAGCTTCCTGATTACCATCGGAGACCGCACCGTGACCGGTATGGTGGCCCGCGATCAGATGGTCGGACCCTGGCAGGTACCGGTGGCGGACTGCGCGGTTACCACCGTCACCTACGACAGTCTGGCGGGCGAGGCGATGGCCATGGGCGAGCGTACGCCCATTGCCCTCCTGGATGCGCCGGCGTCGGGGCGCATGGCGGTGGGCGAAGCCATCACCAACATCGCTGCGGCGGCCATCGAAAGAATTTCCGACATCAAGCTGTCCGCCAACTGGATGTGTGCCGCGGGCCACCAGGGCGAGGACGAAAAACTGTTTCGCACCGTCGAGGCGGTGGGCATGGAGTTGTGCCCCAAGCTCGGCATCACCATTCCCGTGGGCAAGGACTCCATGTCGATGCGCACGGCGTGGCGCGACGGCGATGTCGAAAAGGCGGTGACGGCGCCGTTGTCGGCGATCATCAGTGCCTTCGCCCCGGTTTCCGACGCCAGTCGCACCCTGACACCCCAACTGCGCACGACGCAGCGCGACGACATCGCCGATACGCGCCTGCTGCTGATCGATCTGGGTGCCGGGCGCAATCGTCTGGGAGGGTCGATTCTCGCTCAGGTCCATGCCGAAATGGGCGATACGCCTCCCGACCTCGACAATCCCGCGCGTCTGGTGAAGTTTTTCGATCTCATCCAGGATCTCAACAAGGAAGGGTTGCTGCTGGCGTACCACGATCGCAGCGATGGTGGCCTGTTCGCGACCTTGGTGGAAATGGCGTTTGCGGGTCGCACCGGGCTCGCTATCAATCTCGACGATCTGGGCGATGATCCTTTCGCCGTTCTCTTCAACGAAGAGCTGGGCGCGGTGGTTCAGGTTTCCGCCACCGCCAGAGATAGCGTGCTGGCGCGTTGTGCGGAGGCGGGGCTGGATGGATTGGTCACCGATATCGGCACCCTCGACGAGAGCGGCGCGCTCTGTTTCAGGCGTGCGGGCAAAATCCTGTACAAAACTACCTGCCAGCACTTGCACAAGCTATGGCATGAAACCAGCTTCCGCATTCAGACGCTGCGCGACAATCCGCTTTGCGCGCAACAGGAGCTGGATATTCTGATGGGCGACGACCCCGGTCTGAGCGCGGCACTCAGCTTCGATGTGAATGCCGATATCTGCGCCCCTTACATCAACATGACGCGGCCGCGCGTGGCGATCTTGCGCGAGCAGGGCGTCAACGGTCAGGTGGAAATGGCGGCGGCCTTCGAGCGCGCGCGCTTCGACGCCGTGGACGTGCACATGAGCGATATCCTCGCCGGGCGCATCGATCTCGGCGATTTCAAGGGCCTGGTGGCCTGCGGCGGCTTCTCCTACGGCGATGTGCTGGGTGCCGGCGAGGGCTGGGCCAAGTCGATTCTCTTCAATGCCCGCGCACGCGAACAGTTCAGCGCGTTCTTTCACCGCAACGACAGCTTTACGCTGGGGGTGTGCAATGGCTGCCAGATGGTGTCGAACCTCAAGGAGTTGATTCCCGGCGCCGCCCATTGGCCCCGTTTCGTTCGCAACCTGTCGGAGCAGTTCGAAGGACGCTTTGCGCTGGTGCGTGTCGAGGACAGCCCGTCGGTGCTGTTGACGGGCATGGCAGGCAGCCACATGCCCATCGCCGTGGCGCACGGTGAAGGGCGCGCGGAATTCGCTGGCGCGGACGATCTCGCGGCGCTGGAGAGCAGCGGCAAGGTGGCGGTGCGGTTCATCGACAATCACCTGGCCGTTACCGAGCAATACCCGGCAAACCCCAATGGCTCGCCTCAGGGCATTACCGGCGTGACCTCTGCGGATGGCCGCGCCACGCTGTTGATGCCGCACCCCGAGCGCGGTGTGCGCGCCGTAACCAATTCCTGGCATCCGCGCGAGTGGCACGGCGACGGCGCCTGGATGCGTTTGTTCCGCAACGCCAGGGTATTTGTCGATTGAGCAGCTATATGTCTTGCGGATGAGGGCTGCGGGTTGTTGTCGAGCTCTAGGCTGTAAGCTCTAAGTTGAATGCTGGTGGAACGCAGTTCTTCCTCTGCCTCGGCTTAACGCTTATGGCTTACAGCTCGTTGTGCCAGCCGCACGGCTGTAGTCAGTCTAAAATTCCAGCCGCTGTGTAAGCTTCAGACTGGGGCATACTGTCCCATCTCCCATCTCCCATCTCCCATCTCCCATCTCCCATCTCCCATCTCCCAT
>CAYXXZ010000285.1:0-2367 GCA_964469165.1 uncultured Porticoccaceae bacterium | reverse complement strand
AGATGCTTACCCAGTACGACGAGTTTCCGGTTCACCAGGCGCCGCGGCCCTTCTCGCATATACCCTCCACCGATTACAGCTGGGACGACGGTTATTATTTCGGCGCTTTCAGCGCCAGGCACAAGATTTTTCTGCTGACCGGGATGCGCGTCAATCCCAACACCGACATGATCGGTGGCTACGCCATTATTTTTGTCAACGGTCGCCAGTACAACGTACGCTTCAGCCGCTGCTGGCGCCGCCTGGCGGACACTGTCATCGGCCCCCTTTCCTATCGCTTCACGGAACCGCTGAAAAGAATTCAACTCACACTGGCGGAAAACGACTCGCTTCTGAGTTTCGACCTCGAGTGGAAAGGCACGATTCCCGCTTTCGAGGAACAGCATCACAGTGCGGAAAATCGCGGCCGAAAAACCACCGATCAAACCCGTTACTCGCAGGTAGGGGTGGTCAACGGCCACATCGTTTTCGACGGCCAACGCATCGACGTCACGGAAGAACACTGGACGGGGGATCGCGACCACTCATGGGGACTGTACGCGGAAAGACCTCCTCTCGGCCCGCCCAAATGGCTGCTGCCGCCAAAACTGGCGCAGGGCAAACAGCGCGCATTCCGTTTCTGGACACCCTTCCGCTGCGGCGATTACGGCGGCTTCTATCATTTTCACGAGACCGAGACAGGTGAACAGTGCAGCGCCAACGACGTGTTTGGCTCGCCTTTCGAGGGTGTCATCTACAATGGCTGGAACGAGACACCTACCCGCCTGGTGAGCGGCACTCATCAGCTCCAGTTCCGCAAAAACACCCGTATCATCGAGTCCGGCGTCATTCACCTTTGCGATGAACATGGCGGCCGATGGCAGCATCGTTTCGAAATTCCCATGCTGCCCTGGATCATTCAGCCCATGGGCTATACCCCCGGCAGCTGGAAGGATGGCGGCACCCTGCATACCTATCACGGCAGCGAGGAACTGGCCATGGAATGGGACGAAATCGATGCATCGATACAACCCTTTCCGTACACGCCCTACCCTCCCCAGGGGGGACAGGTCGTCACCAATGCGGACATTTCCGATGCCTTCGGGCTCGGTGTTGGCGGCAGCCTGATTCACGGCATCGAGTATCTTGCGAGCTTTACCCTGGTGACACCCGATGGTGAAGAACATCGCGGCCAGGGCCACGTCGAGTGCTTCATCGATGGCCGCTACGACCCCTACGGGTTCAAATGACCATGGCCGGCACCAATTCCCAGGCTGAAGCCACCGATCTCAACCTGCCGTTGATGCAGCAGTACTTTCGGGAAAAGCACAGCGACAGCAAGCTCCAGGTAACCGCACTGACCAAGTTTCCACGCGGCGTATCCCGCGAAACCTGGTTCATCGACTACATCCGGGGCGATGGAACGCAGGTCAACCAGATCATCCGCCGCAATCTGCCCACCGATATCGGCGGCATCTGCGTGAGCACACTGCGCCAGGAATTCGAGATATATCACCGCCTGTCCAGGTCGCAGGTGCCCATCGCGGCGGCCCATTGGTACGAAGACGACGCCAGATGGCTCTGCGGTGGCGGCGAGTTCTACATCCGTGACCGCATCGAGGGCCACTTCGATATTCCCCATTTTTTCGACCCGGCACCGGAATACGATGAACTGCGCATCGCTGTTTCACAGGAACACATGCGCAAGCTGGCGCTGGTGCACACCTGCGACTGGCGGGCGCTCGGCCTCGGCGACTTGTTCGACGTGCCCAATGGCGTGGAAGATTGCGCGCGCGTGGCCATCGCCAATATTCTGCGCGACCTGGAAAAGGTGAAAGTACAGCCCATGCCGTTGATTCACGAAGTTACCGAATGGCTGCACGATCGCGCACCGGCAGCGCGACGCATCTCTTTTCTGAAGGGTACCAACGGCTACGGCGAAGAGGTTTTTCGGGGCCGGGAAATCGTCGCACTCAGTGACTGGGAGCTGGCGTCGATCGGCGACCCGACCTACGATTTTGCCCACCTTCAGGATTTCATTCCCAACATTGTTCGCAACGGTGAGCAAATATGGGGGCTCGAGCAGGCGCTGATCTATTACGAAAGCTGCAGCGGTATTCATATCGACCCCGCCGCGGTGGCTTACTACGGGGTAATGCGGGCATTTGGCATGCTCATGTACGGATCGAGCGGCGCCTATGCCCTGGAACATAACGCCAACGTGCAATCGCGCTTTGCCTGGAACGCCACTGATGTGACGCATATGGGCAAGCTCGTGGTCGCCAGCGCCATCGGCTTGTTGCCGCCCATCGACCCTGCCCGCCTCGATGCCATGCGTTGATCCGCCAGAGAATCCGTCATGACTCCTTCTCTCGACAAAATCCTGCA
>CAYXXZ010000284.1:0-2372 GCA_964469165.1 uncultured Porticoccaceae bacterium | reverse complement strand
GCGGCTCGGGTTTCATGGAAGAGATGCTGATTTCCAAACTCTATCGAGCCAACCGTTTACAGAGACTCTATGCGGGAACCTCGGAATTGCAGAAAGTAGCGATTGCGAAAAAATTTTGATTTTTGAGAAGCTGTGCTGCTGTGTGATGCGGCAGACATCCTCATCAAACGTCAACAGACCGTAGGGGCAATTCATGAAACCAGCTTTATCGGTTCGCGTAATTGCCCCTGCAAGAGCGTTGCACCACAGCAGGGTTTGCAGCTGTAATTCCAACTACCGTGCAAATATCAGAAAACACAGAAGAGGTATCAACAATGACAGACAGCGATTTTGATCAAGGCGTGGCCCTTGTCGTGGGTGGCAGCGGAGAGCTCGAGGTCAGAATAGAAACTCTCGAATTTCTTCTTCTACCCCCGATATCCCTGTAAAAGCTTGCGGCACCTCGCACAATGAAAGCGTAATAATCAGGCGAGCAGGATCTAAATCCTCAGGTCACACCTGATCAGAACGGCCAGAACACCGGAATGAAGGTTACTCCCAGCGCCCAGAAAATCAGGTTCAGCGGCAGGCCCACCTTGACGAAATCAGTGAAACGATAACCCCCCGCGCTGTACACCATGGTATTGGTCTGGTAGCCCACCGGCGTGGCGAAGCTGGTGGAGGCGGCGAAGGTTACGGCGATCAGAAAGGGCGTCGGGTCCACGCCCAGCAGGTTGGCGGTGGACATGCCAATCGGGGTGAGCAGCACCGCGGCGGCGGCGTTGCTCATGAACTCGGTCAGCAGCAAGGCCATCAGGTAAAAGGCCGCCAGTACCACCAGCGGGCCGGAGCCGCTGACAAGGCCGATGCTGTTGGCGACGATGAATTCCGCCGCGCCACTTTGGCTCATGGCCACACCCAGTGGCAGCAGGCCCGCCAGCAGGATGATGATGCGCCAGTCGATGGCCTCGTAAACATCATCGGCGTCCAGGCAGCCGGCCAGCGTCATGGCGACCGCGCCCACCAGGGAGGTAATGGCGATCGGCGCCCAGCCGATGGCGGATACGCCGATCACCAGTGCCATGGCAATCAGTGCGAAGGGTGCGCGCCAACCCATGGGGCGCTCGGCGTCGCGCTGGCTCAGGACGATGACATTGGTGTCCTGTCGCAGGGCCGGCATCTCGGTTTCAGGTGTCAGCATCAGCAGCACGTCGCCGACATCGAGGCGCACATTCTTCAACTGATCACGCAGGATCTGGCCGCGGCGGTGAATGGCCAGCACCGTCGCGTTGTGTTGCCAGCGGCGGTCCAGCATGCCCAGGGTGCTGCCGACCACCCGCGAGCGCGGCGCAATCATGACCTCGGTCAACACCTGCTGGGTGCCTTCTTCCAGGTTGTGCGCCTTGAGCTTGAATTCGAGATCGATTTCCAGGCCGGCCTGATTCTTGAGTTCATCGAGCTTGGACCAGTCGCCCCTGGCCAGCAGCACGTCGCCTTCCTCCAGGGTTTGAGAGCGCGGCGACCAGACCTTCTCGTCGCCGCGCAGTAGTTCCAGTACAAAAACGTCGTAGTCTTCACCCAGTTTGGCCTCGCCCACCGTGGTACCGATCAGCGAGGAGTCAGGCATGACGCGCAGCTCGGTGATGTATTTGCCCAGTTCGTAATGCTCGACCAGTTCGGCGGTGCGGGTGTCCGGCAGCAGCCAGCGTCCCACAGTGAGCAGATAGAGGCAGCCCGCCGCCAGGCAGATCACGCCCAGCGGCGTGAATTCGAACATGCTGAAGCCGGGGTGCCCCAGATCACGGGCCATGCCGTTGACCAGCAGGTTGGTCGAGGTGCCCACCAGGGTGCAGACTCGCTCCTGGCGCGGACGGTTTTGAAGGTACATTGAAAACCCGCTACCTGCAGGGACCGCCTGAGCCGCAGCACGGTGATCACTGAAGAGAGCGTTGTGGAGCTGTTCAGCTTCGATACTTGGAGCAAGTGCTGGGCGGCGATTGACAATTCTTTGGACTGGTTTTCGATGGTGCTTGGGTTAGCATGAGTTCTGGCCGCAATCGGCAAGCAGAAATCCTGACGACAAAAACATTATTGGAGGGAGCAGGTCATGAAAAATCCATCAATCCATCGTTATCCCACACCGCTGATCGCTCTTCTGGGCGCGGGTGTCACGCTGAGTGGCGGGGTGCTCGCGCAGCCTGAGCGGCAGGCCTTTGCCCTGGAGGAAATCGTCGTTACTGCCCAGAAACGGGAGGAGAACATCCAGGACGTGCCCATTTCCATGAACGTGATGACCGCGAACATGGCATTGCGATCCGGTATCAAATCGACGGAAGACCTGCAATTCACCGCGCCGGCCCTGAATATGACCAGGGTGACGCAGGCGCCGGTCA
>CAYXXZ010000283.1:0-2372 GCA_964469165.1 uncultured Porticoccaceae bacterium | reverse complement strand
GGCCTGAGCGTCGATCCGGTGGACAGGCATGCCGCCTGGGCGCTGGATATCGAGGAAACGCAAGGCCACAAGGTCAATTATCCGATGATCGGCGACCCCAATCTGGAAGTGGCCAAGCTATATGACATGCTGCCGGAAGATATCAGCGGTACGTCAGAAGGGCGCACCCCGGCGGATAACGCGACAGTGCGCTCGGTGTTCATCATCGGACCCGACAAGCGTATCAAGGCGATGCTGACCTATCCGATGTCGTCCGGTCGCAATTTCGATGAGGTGCTGCGCCTTCTGGATTCCTGTCAGCTGACCACATCCCATCAGGTGGCCACACCCGTGAACTGGAAGCAAGGTGACGATGTCATCATCGTGCCATCCGTGTCCGACGATGAGGCCAAGAAACACTACCCCGATGGTTGGAAGGCGCTCAAGCCCTACTTGCGTATTGTTCCCCAGCCCAAGTAATACACGCAACGCCAGTAACCCTCTCCCCCGGAGCCGAGATGGCTCCGGGTGTTTGTTTTGGGCCGCGCAATTCCAGTCGACGTAACAGTGCGCCTGGCCGATATCTGCCCTATCCGCATCCGGTGGAGATTATTGTTTGGAATTCCTGTTGATATACATGGCCATCGGCGTGTTCGCCGGGCTGTCCGCCGGATTGCTGGGTGTCGGTGGCGGCGCAGTGACGGTGCCGCTGTTGCTCTGGGTCTTCGCTCTGGAAGGCTTCAGCAATGAGGTCGCCACCCATATTGCCCTGGCTACCTCGCTGGCGGCGATGACCGTTACCTCGATCAGCTCCACGCTTGCGCATGCCGGCAAAAAAGCCGTGATGTGGAATGTGTTCGCGTTTCTCGCGATAGGGGTGGTGCTCGGCTCCATTGCCGGTGTACTGAGCGCGGTGAATATCGCTGGTCATGTCCTGCAGATAGCCTTCGCCTTCTTCCTGGCCTACGTGGCCCTGCAGATGATTTTTGGCTTTTCGCCCTCCCCGGATCGAAGTGTCCCCGCTGCGCCGGGGCTCGTGGGTGCCGGGGGCGTGATTGGCTGTGTGTCGATGTATTTCGGTATTGGCGGCGGCTCACTTACCGTCCCTTATCTCAGTTATTGCGGTGTGCCTCCCAGGCAGGCAGTGGGAACATCGGCGGCGCTGGGCTTGCCCATCGCGCTGTGGGGAACCGTTCTTTACGTGATCAGTGGCTGGGACGTGGCCGGCTTGCCCGACGGCGCATATGGCTATGTCTATTTTCCCGCCGCGCTCGGCATCGTTTTGACCAGTGCCGTCTTCGCGCGGGTTGGTGCCAACATTGCCCATCGCCTCAAGCCCGCGCAATTGCGCAAGGTGTTTGGCCTGGTGCTGCTGACAGTGTCCGCGGATCTGATCTGGCGCAATCTGGGTTGAGCCATGGATGACGTGTTGATCAGGCGGCTTGCGGACGGTCAGTTTCATTCTGGTCAGGAACTGGCAGAGATGTTGGGCTTGTCGCGAATGGCGATCTGGAAGCAGCTTCGCAAGCTCGAGAGCCATGGCCTGCAAGTGGAAAGTGTACGGGGCCGCGGCTACAGAATTCCCGGTGGTGTGGAGTTACTCGACAAGGACGCGATCCTGCGTGGTCTCGATGCGTCCTGTATCGCAAAGATCACCAGTTTCGATGTGCTTGACGTGGTGGATTCCACCAATGCCTATGTGAGCGCTCTCGCGGAGAGCGGGCGCGGCGCTCTATGTCTGGCCGAGCGCCAGACACAGGGGCGCGGTCGGAGAGGTCGTCAATGGCAGAGCCCCTTTGGCAGGAATCTGTACATTTCTCTGGGGTGGGCGTTCGCCGGTGGCGCCGCGGCTCTGGAGGGATTGAGTCTGGCGGTGGGTGTGGCGGTGCGGCGAGCGCTGTCGAACGGCGCGCAACCGCTGCTCAAATGGCCCAACGATCTGCTGTACGACGGCCGCAAACTGGCTGGTATCCTGATCGAGATGGCGGGGGATCCCGCTGGAGAATGTCGGGTGGTCATTGGGATTGGCGTCAACGCCGGTATGCGCGGCGAGTCGCGACCGGAAATCGACCAGCCCTGGGCCGATGCCCGCGAACTTGGCGAAGATTCTCGCAATGCCATTGCCGCGCGAATCATCAATGAGCTGGTCGCCATGCTGGAGCGCTTCGCCGATGGTGGCTTTGCTGTCTGCCAGGAAGAGTGGTGTCGTTATGATGCCTGTGCGGACAAGCCCGTTTGTCTTTCCACGCCCGCGGCCCGGATCGAGGGTATTGCGCGAGGGGTTGCGGCTAATGGCGCTTTGCGCCTCGAAGTGGATGGCAATATACGACTCTACAATGGCGGCGAAATTTCCTTGAGGTTGCAGTGATTCTCGATATCGACATCGGCAACAC
>CAYXXZ010000282.1:0-2374 GCA_964469165.1 uncultured Porticoccaceae bacterium | reverse complement strand
TGAACCTGATCGGCGACGTCAACGGCCTCACCTGCCTGCTGATCGACGACATCATCGATACTGCGGGCACTCTGTGCAACGCCGCCAACGCGCTCAAGGAAAACGGCGCCAGGAAAGTCATCGCCTACTGTACCCACCCGGTGCTGTCCGGCAAGGCCATCGAGAACATCAACGGCTCACTGCTCGACACCCTGGTGGTGACAGACAGCATTCCGCTGAGCAAAGAGGCGCGCGCCTGTGGCCGCATCCGCCAGCTCAGCCTGGCCCCCATGCTCGCGGAAGCCGTGCGCCGGGTCAGCAACGAAGAATCCATCAGCGCCATGTTCATCTGAGGCATGCCCTCGGGAAAACACGGCGCAGGATAACAACGCCCACGAGGGCACAACACAACCCGCTGTCACCTGTTCTGGTCGCGGACACTGACAGACGATTACATTAGGAGTCCGACAATGGTCGATTTCGTATTGAACGCACAAGTGCGTGAGGACAAGGGGAAAGGTGCGAGCCGCCGCCTGCGTCGTCTCGCCAACCAGGTTCCCGCCATCATTTATGGCGGCAGCAAAGAACCTGCCAATATCAGCATTGGCCACTTCGAAGTGGACTACGCGCTGGGCAACGAAGCCGTCTACAGCCACATCATCACCATCAACATCGACGGCGCCGGCACCGAGGAAGTGATCCTCAAGGCCGTGCAACGCCACCCGTCCAAGCCGCAAATCCTGCACCTGGATTTTCTGCGCATCAACAAGGACCAAAAGCTCAACACCAAAGTGCCCCTGCACTTCCTCAACGAAGCGGGCTGCAAGGGCGTCAAGGCCGGCGGTATCGTGTACCGCAACATCACCGAGCTCGACATTCTGTGTCTGCCCAAGGATCTTCCGGAAGCCATCGAGATCGATCTGTCCGATCTGGAAATTGGCGGCATCGTGCACATTGCCGACATCAAGCTGCCCAAGGGCGTGGAAAGTGTCGACCTGTCCCACGGCCCCGAGCACAACCACCCGGTGGTCAGTGTCATCAAGCCACGCGGTGCAGCCGAGGAAGAAGAGAGCAGCGAAGAAGAGGCTGAATAAGCCTTGTCACGTGGTGAAAGCAGGCCACGACCTTGAATACCGCGGTCAAACTCATTGTGGGCCTGGGAAATCCAGGCCCACAATACGATAGTACCCGCCATAACGCCGGGGCCGACTTCGTTTCGGCTCTGGCGTTTCATCATGGCGCGCACCTCAAGGAAGAAAAGAAATTCTTCGGTTTCACCGGCAGGATCACCATCGATGGTCAGGACGTTCGCCTGCTGATACCCACCACCTATATGAATCGCAGCGGCCAGGCCGTGGCGGCGATGGCCAATTTTTACGCCATCGCACCCGCAGCCGTGCTGGTGGCACACGACGAACTGGACCTTGCCCCCGGTATTGCGCGGCTCAAGATCGGCGGCGGTCACGGCGGCCACAATGGCTTGCGCGACATCATCAAGGCCCTTGCCAACAACAACGGTTTCGCCCGCCTGCGCCTCGGTATCGGCCATCCCGGGCAGGCCGGCGATGTTGTCAATTTCGTCTTGCGCAAAGCCCCATCCGCTGAGCGATCCTTGCTGGAAGACTGTATTCGCGCAAGCATTTCGGTGATTCCCGAACTCGCCGAAGGCAAGTGGAACCACGCCATGAAGGTTCTCCACACCCCGACCTGATATCAACGACAGCGCATTGCCGCGCTGCAAGAGGCACACACATGGGATTCAAATGCGGCATCGTGGGTTTGCCCAATGTGGGCAAATCCACCCTGTTCAACGCCCTTACCAAAGCGGGCATCGATGCGGAAAACTTCCCCTTCTGCACCATCGAGCCCAACACCGGCATCGTCGCCGTACCCGATCCGCGCCAGGATGCGCTGGCTGAAATCGTCAAGCCCGAACGTGTGGTGCCCACCACCATGGAGTTCGTCGACATCGCCGGACTGGTGGCCGGCGCCTCGCGCGGTGAAGGGCTGGGTAACAAGTTCCTCGCCAACATCCGCGAAACCGACGCCATCGCCCACGTGGTGCGCTGCTTCGAAGACGACAATGTCATCCACGTCTCCAACAGCGTCGACCCGCGCCGTGATATCGAAGTGATCAACCTGGAGCTGGTGCTCGCCGACCTGGACAGCTGTGAAAAACAACTGCAGCGGGTGGCGCGCAACGCCAAGGGCGGCGACAAGGAAGCGGTGGCGCAGAAAGAAATGCTCGAACGGCTGATTCCTCATTTCAACGACGGCAAACCGGCGCGCTCGCTGATGAAAACCATGAGCGACGAGGAAAAGCGCGTGGTGCGCTCGTTTCACCTGCTCACCAGCAAGCCCGTGATGTATATCGCCAACGTTGCCGAAGACGGTT
>CAYXXZ010000281.1:0-2391 GCA_964469165.1 uncultured Porticoccaceae bacterium | reverse complement strand
GGCAGCCTACCTGTGACGAAGGCCGCTGAATGAAAACCCTGCTTCTGGTCGTCGCTGCCGTTGCGTTCACCTGGGTCTCCCTGGTGCTGTGGCGCTCGCCGCCAGAATTTTTCTTCCTCGACAAGAAAACCCGCAGTGAAAACCTGCCCACCGCCGACAGCTACATGCGCAACACCCGCACCCTCAAGTTTGCCGAAGACGGCAGTCGGGCTTACATTCTCGCCGCCGAGACCGGCCTCTACTATGAAGCTGACGATCGTTTCGAGCTCACCACCCCCCACCTCACTGCCCGCAGATCACCCCTCGGCAACGAGCCTTGGCAGGTGACCGCCGAAACCGCCCGCAGCACCCGCCAGGGCGCGCAAATTCTGCTCAATGGCGATGTTCACGCCTGGCAGGACACGCAGGCGGGGCGCAACGAGATGTTCACCCGCGACGTTCTGTTCACGCCCCGCGACAACATCGCGACCACCGCATCCCCGGTGAAACTGGTTCATCCCCAGAGCGTGACCACGGGCATCGGCATGGAGGCCGATTTCGATGCCGAAACCTACCGCCTGCTGGCGGACGTCAGGAGCCTGTACCATGCCCGCTGAGCCCTTTATCTTTCGTTTTGCCGCCGTGCTGCTCGCCGCGCTCAGCCCCACGCTGTGGGCACTGCCCGATGATCGCAGCCAACCCATCCAGATCGAAGCCAACCAGGCCATGCGCGACGATGCCCGCGGGCTCACGGTCTACGAGGGTGACGTGGTCATCACCCAGGGCTCGATCCTGATCCGCGCCGACAAGGTGAGTATCTTTGGCGATGGCCGCCAGGTCACCCGCGTTGTCGGCGAAGGCAACCCGGCCCACTACGAACAGGTGCCGGAGGTGGGCAAGCCGCCCGTGGTGGCGCGCGCGCGTACCATCAGTTACGAAGTGGGCAGCGAGAAGATTATTCTTACCCGCGATGCCAGCCTGCGCCAGGAAGAAGCGACACTCACGGGCGAGCGCATCGAATACGACCTGCTCCAGGAAATCATCCGCGCCCAGGGCGGCGACGACAACCAGCGTATCCGTATGGTGATACCGCCCAGCCAACAGGGAGCCGATTGATGGCATTGCTGCGCGCCAGTCATCTGGCAAAAAGCTACAAGAAACGGCAAATCATCAGCGACGTTTCCCTGGAAGTGGCAAGTGGCCAGATCGTCGGCCTGCTCGGCCCCAACGGCGCGGGCAAGACCACCTGTTTTTACATGATCGTCGGTCTCGTCAGCCAGGACGCGGGGCGAATCTTCGTGGACGACCGCGAAGTAACCCACCTCAGCATGCATGAGCGAGCCCGCGCCGGTATCGGTTACCTGCCCCAGGAAGCCTCGGTATTTCGCAAGCTGAGCGTCGAGGACAACATTCTCGCCATCCTCGAAACCCGCAAGGACCTCGACCGCGCGGGGCGCATCGCGCGCCTCGAGGAGCTGCTTCAGGAGTTCCATATCGCCCACATCCGCACGTCCCTCGGCATGAGCCTGTCGGGCGGCGAGCGGCGCCGCGTGGAGATCGCCCGCGCCCTGGCCGTGGAGCCCAAGTTCATCCTCCTCGACGAACCTTTCGCGGGTGTCGATCCCATCTCCGTCAGCGATATCAAGATGATCGTGCGCCACCTCAAGGACAACGGCATCGGCGTGCTGATCACCGACCATAACGTGCGCGAGACCCTCGACATCTGTGAAACCGCCTACATCGTCGGCGAAGGTCGCATCATCGCCAACGGCAGCGCCGCGGAAATCCTCACCGACCCGCTGGTGCGCAAGACCTACCTGGGTGAGAATTTCGTGCTTTGAAGTTTACAGTTTACAGTTGACAGTTATCAGGGGGGTGCCACGCTCATACTGTGAACTGTGAACTGTGAACTGCTCCCCCCAGGCACATTTTTTGCCTTTCGAAACCGCCGAGATTGCTTGTCCCTGCCGCCGGGGCTACACTCCCACTAACAACCCAGACGTTCTGCTCACCGTAGTGATTCAATGAGACAAAGCCTGCAACTCAAGATTGGTCAGCAGTTGACGATGACCCCTCAACTGCAGCAGGCCATCAAGCTGCTACAACTCTCTTCCCTGGATCTGCAACAGGAAATCCAACAAGCCCTGTACTCCAACCCGCTGCTCGAACTCGCCGAAGAGATAGAGCAGACCGAGCCCCAGGACACCAGCTCACAGGAAGATCCCATGACGCTGGACAAGGACTGGGAAGACAGCACCATCCCCGAGGAACTGCCGGTGGACGCACGCTGGGACGATATCTACCCGGTGTCTCCCGGATCTGCCCAGAATGGCAAGGAAACGCGCGATTTCGACAGTTTCCACAGCGTCACCGACTCGCTGTGGGACCACCTCAGCTGGCAGCTCAACCTCA
>CAYXXZ010000280.1:0-2402 GCA_964469165.1 uncultured Porticoccaceae bacterium | reverse complement strand
ATGAACTCCCAAACTCAGGCAATAGGGTCAGATGGCTTCGTCACCGGTTTCACCGGTGCGAATTCGAATCACTTCCAGCAGGTCGGAGATGAAAATCTTGCCGTCGCCGATCTTGCCGGTGCGCGCCGAATTGAGGATGGCCTCGACCGCGCCGTCCACCATGCTCTCGGGCAGTGCAACCTCCAGCTTCACCTTGGGAAGAAAATCGACGACGTACTCCGCACCCCGGTACAATTCGGTGTGCCCCTTCTGTCTGCCAAACCCTTTGACTTCCGTTACCGTCACGCCCTGCACGCCAATACTGGCGAGCGTCTCGCGCACGTCATCAAGCTTGAAGGGCTTGATCACCGCTGTGATCATTTTCATAGTCAACTCCTATTAGGTATGCTGCTTGAACCTGGCCTGCCTCAATCCAGGATGGGCAGGCTGTAAGAAACCACGAATTTCAGGTCATCTCCCGGCGGCTCGTCGGAAATGAACTGGCTGAGGGTAAAGCTGAGGTTTTCGTTGTAGGCGTAGCTCAGATCCAGGTGCACCGGGTCATCGCCGCCGGGGTTGTCATGCATGCCCACCAGCAGCGAAAACCTGTCGATATCGAAACCGAGGGAGTAGTACTCGTAGCCGGAAGCGCCCGCGACGTTGTCGTAATAAGCCAGTGTCATCGGCCCCACACCAACGCTCAGAATTACCTCGGTGAGATCACCGGCATCGATTTCTTCCGGCCCGGTGGGATAGTTGTAATTCAATACACTGATATCGAAAGTGAAAGCACCCAGTGTCGTGCCGTAGCCGGCGAAGAGGTCATATTCGGTACCGACTGCACTGTCGCCGGAAGTGCCCCAGATGCCCGCGTAGGCGCCACCCGCACTTGCTATCAGGTCTCCGGACACCGCAGGACTACCGGAGCCCATGTCCTGACCACGCCACAAATAGCTGCTGGCGACGGCTGCGGATGCACTTAATTCCACAGCGCTCACCTGACTGGACATCATCAGGCCAGAGACTGCTGTGACGGCGGCAAGAGAACTACAAATTGCTTTCTTTGTGAGCTTCATCGATGTCTTTCCTCGTTGTTTGCTTTTGCACTGAATCCAAATCGGCGTAACACAGCAGATTTTGCAAAAGCAGTGCCAAAATTATTTTTATTATAAAAACAAGGAGTTGGGATAGATTTTAGGACAGGGCCTCGGATAATTCCGAGGCAAGTTCAGATATCGCACCAATGCAGTGCAAAACTTGCACGGCATTCACATGAATCACAAAAACGGTGCATGTGCGATGGCAGGCGCCTACGCGCCACGGGATTTCAGGCTCCGCTCCTGCGTGGAAGCGAGGCAAGCTATAAGCCGTAAGCTTTAAGCAGGAGTGCTGGAAGAAATGGGTTCTGGCAGAGTTAATCTCCGACTTGTGAGCAATGACTTTTATGGTTTACGGCGAGAACTCGACCCTTTGATGGTCGAATATCAACCGCCACTCACGTAGTGTCTGCCCATCAGCGACTTTTGCAACTCCGTGGCGCCGGCGAAAATTCGCTGAACGCGCGCAGAAGTATAAATACGCGAAATGATATTGTCGTCCATCCAGCCGCTGCCGCCCCACAGCTGCACGCAGGAATCGATCACACGCCCGAGCATTTCCGGAAACCATATCTTGCACATCCAGCCATCGCGGTCGCCAAATTCACCCTGGCGATACTTGGCAATCAGCCGATCCATATAGGCTCTGCCCAGTTCGAGCTCCACTTCCATCTCGGCCAGCTTGAACTGCGTGTTCTGGAAATCCACCACCCGCTTGCCAAAAATCTGGCGCTGGCGCACGTAATCCAGGGTCAGCTCAAACGCGAGTTGCGCAGCCCCCAGGGAATAGCCGCTGATCTGCAAGCGGTCCAGCGCCATCAACGAGTGGAACATGCCGAGCGCCGCGCCCTCTTCTCCCAACAGATTGGCAACCGGTACGCGCACGTTGTCGAAGAACAGCTCGCCGGTATCACCCGCCGCGTAGCCCATGCCTTTCATGCGATGGCGCGTAAGCCCCGGCGCATTCCCCGGCACCATGATCACACTCATGCCGCGCGCCTTTGCCGCCGGGTCTGTCTTGGCAATCACGAAAATGAGATCGGCTTTGTTGCCATTGGAAATGAAGCACTTCGATCCGTTGATCACATACTCATCGCCATCGCGAAGCGCCGTGGTGCGAATGGCAGTGGCGTCGGAACCGGCTCCGGGCTCGGTCATCGCCGTTGCCAAAATCGTCTCGCCCGTCAGGATCGTTGGAAACCAGCGCTGCTTCTGCTCTTCGGAGCCATGATCGATAAGCAGCACCGTCTGCAGATCCGTTCCCAGAAAAGAACCGATGGAAGCTCCCGCCCGCGAGTAGGCCTGCTCCTCATAACAGATCACGAT
>CAYXXZ010000279.1:0-2416 GCA_964469165.1 uncultured Porticoccaceae bacterium | reverse complement strand
CACTGCGTCGAGGAAAAATGACGATCGCGTCGCTTGATGAGAGGTATCGGTTGCCATGGTGATTCCCGCAAACTGCCACGTGTTGGTTACCGGAGGCACCGGGTTCATTGGTCGCAACCTCTGTCCCCGGCTACTGGCGCGCGGCTGCCAGGTAACGGTTCTCACCCGCGACGCGGGCCGCGCCGCGACTGTGCTGCCGACCGGTATCCGTTTCATCGAACACATTCCGCAACTGGGTGATGGGCCCTTCGTCAATGCCGTGGTGAATCTCGCCGGTGAGCCGCTCGCGGGCAGACGCTGGACAGATGGCCGCAAGCGGCGCTTCGAAGAGAGTCGCACCGGGCTCACCAAGACCTTGTTCAGCTATTTTGCAGAAAGCCGGGAGCGTGCGCCGAGGGTGTTGATCAGCGGCTCCGCAATCGGCTTTTACGGGCCCCAGGACGACAACCTGCTGACCGAGAGTGCCAGCCAGACACCGTCGTTCTCGAGCCGCCTGTGCACGGGCTGGGAAAATGCCGCCTGCATGTTCGAAATTCTCTATACCCGCGTGGTGCGTTTGCGAACCGGGGTCGTCCTCGGCGACGGTGGCGCGCTTGCCGCGATGCTACCGGCGTTTCGCGCTGGCGCAGGGGGAGCAATGGCCAGCGGCAAGCAGTGGATGTCGTGGATTCATGTCGAGGATATGGTGAGAATCATCGAGTTTTGTCTCTATCAGGAGGCGCTGCACGGCCCCGTCAACGCCACGGCGCCGGTGCCCGTCACCAACCGGGAATTCGCCAGCCAGTTGGCACGCACACTCGGGCGCCCGGCAATCCTGCGCATGCCTGCACCGGTGCTGCGCCTGCTGTTTGGCGAAATGGCCGAGGAACTTTTGATTGCTGGCCAGCGCGTGGTGCCTGCAGCATTGCTCAAAGCGGGGTACCATTTCGCCTATCCGGAGCTGGAGCCGGCACTGCGCCAGATTCTGGGGAAATAGAAGAGGCCCCATTGGATGTGCGGGGCGGGTCAGCGTTGCTCACCGGCCGGAAACTTGGGCTACGAACTTGTTGATCTCTATGCCATGATCGTCAAGTTGCCACAGCCCGGTTTTTCCTACGAGCGTAGGGGCAATTCATGTGTAGGGGCAATTCATGAATTGCCCCTACAGCTTATAGCTCGTTTTGCCTCAGAGCAGAACTGCAGGCCGAATTTCCGCCTACCGTGCAATACCGGCTAAACTGAAAAAACTGCAATACACAAGGTTGATCATGGAAGCGATGGATAAAACTCTGGCGCCAGCGCCGTTGACGCTGGCGGATCTTTACAACTGCTGCCCGAAGGACATGCTGCCCTTCGAGACCACCGACGAAGTGCCCGCCCTGAAAGATCATTTCGGGCAGGAACGCGCCGCGCAGGCTCTCAAGTTCGGGCTCGATATGCGCCATGAAGGCTATAACGTGTTCCTGCTCGGCTCCACCGGTGTGGGCAAGCACGAACTGCTGCGGGATCACTTCGACCACGGTGTCGAGCCACTCGCCGCGCCGGTGGACTGGTGTTACGTCAATAATTTTGAATCGAGCCACAAGCCCATCATCCTGTCACTGCCCGCCGGCAAGGGCAAAGAATTGCGCGCCGATATGGCACACGCGGTGGAGGATCTGCTGGTCAGCATTCCCTCCGCGTTCCAGAGCGAGGAGTACCAGAGCCGTGTCCAGGAGATGGCGGAACAGTACAGTCAGCGCGAACAGGAGGCATTCCAGGAACTCGGCGATAAGGCCAGGGAAGAGGGCATTGCCCTGATCCAGACGCCCAACGGTTATACGCTGGCGCCCATGAAGGACGAAAAAATTCTGTCGCCGGGGGATTTCGATGCACTGCCGGAAGAGGAAAAAACGCGTCTGCTCGACATCACCGAGACGCTCAAGGGCGAGCTCAAAACCATCGTGCGCCAGTTGCCCCAGTGGGCGCGCGAGGGCAGGGAGCGCATGCGCGCCCTCAATCGCGATTTCAGCAAGCTGGTCATCGATCAGCTGTTCGACGACCTGGTGCGCAAATACGAGGAATTGCCGCAGGTGCGCGCATACCTGGATGCGGTGCGCGCCGATGTGCGCGAGAACGTGGAACGCTTTCGCCAGGCGGACGCGGAAGAGAGCGCTGGCAGGGAAGGCCTCCAGAGTAAAAGCGCACCCTTTTCCGAATACAGCGTCAATGTTCTGGTCGACAACGGCGGGCTGACCGGCGCGCCTGTGGTCTACGAGGATAACCCGTCTTTTCTCAACCTGATCGGCAGGGTCGAGCATGTCGCCCAGTACGGCGCTCTGCTCACGGATTTCACGCTGATCAAGGCCGGCGCGTTGCACCGCGCCAACGGCGGCTACCTGATTCTGGAGGCCGCCAAGGTGCTTTCCAGTCCGTTCGCCTGGGATGCCCTGAAGCG
>CAYXXZ010000278.1:0-2433 GCA_964469165.1 uncultured Porticoccaceae bacterium | reverse complement strand
ACGTCTTGGCATCATGAGGATCGATTCGACGTTTGGAATGACCCATGTATCTCGACGTCCTCACCATGTCGACCATGATCACCGTGATGAGCCTGACCATGGCGGGTAGCTTGCTGTGGCTGGCGCGCGGCAGCAACCGCTCGGGGCTCAAGCTCTGTGCCACGGGTTTGCTGCTCTACGGCCTGTCCCTGCCCGTGCTGTCGCTGCGCGGTGTGCTGCTGTCCCATGCGCTGTCGATCGTCGCCGGCAACCTCATGGTGTGCTCCAGCCTCGCCATCCTGGTGTTGGCGATGTGCCGCTTTCACGACCTCAAACCCAATCCCTGGTGGATTCTCGCCCCCATGATCATTCTCCTGCCGGGGTTGTTGATCATGCTCGACAGCATGCGCGAGCGCGTCATCTTCACCAGCCTTGTGTTCGCGGCACAACATGCGGCCCTGGGCTGGGTGGCTCTGCAGCACCGCACCCATCTTTCTGGCGACGGCCACGTGATGGCAGCCGCCGTCACCCTCATCTCCGCTGTCGTGCTGCTGGTCCGCGCGCTGCTGGAATTTACGGGATTCGTGAGCAGCCCCTCGTTCATGGCTCCGGAGCTCAAGTACAACTACTTCCTGCTGAGTTCGACGGTCGCGGTACTCGTCTTCACCCTCGGCTTCATCTTCATGGCGCGGGACGCCGTCGGCGAAGACTACCGCCAGCTATCGATTCGCGATGATCTGACCGGCATCGCCAACCGCCGCCATCTGCTTCAGCAGATCGACATGCGCCTCGCGGAAGCGAAACGCACCCAGACGCCGTTGTCGCTGCTGATGATCGATCTGGATCATTTCAAGGACATCAACGACAAGTTCGGGCACCTGGCGGGCGATGCGGCTCTCAAGGAAGTAGCGCACATCATCAAGTCGCGCATCCGCCTCAACGATCTGGTGGGCCGCTATGGTGGTGAGGAATTTGCGGTGCTTCTGCCCCACACATCGCCGCAAGCGGCCGCGACTCTCGCCGAAGATCTGCGCCACGCCGTCGAGAACGCGACCATTCACTACGGCGGCGTTCGCCTCAACGTCACCGTCAGTATCGGTGTGCGCGCCAGCCTACCGTCAGCGCCACTGAGCCGTGACGCGCTTATCGAAGGCGCTGACCAAGCGATGTATCGGGCAAAAACCCAGGGGCGCAACCAGTCGGCGACCCTCCGCGAAAAGTTGCAGCGTACTCTGGCGTGATTCTGAGTTTCACGTTTCAAGTTGCATGTTTCACGCAAGATGGAGGTGACCCGCAGGTCGTTGAGGCTCTCTGTACCACGGCACGTGGTCAATATGATGCCGTCGCCACAGGCACCTACGTGAAACACGCGCAGAACCCGGTTCTTCCAGTGCGCCTGCTTAAAGCTTACGGCTTATAGCTCGCCCTGCCTCACGCAGGACTGCAGCCCGGATTTCCAACTATTGTAAAAGCCGCGGGCGCTCGAGATTACCTCGAGCGCCCGCGGCGGATGGGTTTTACTTGCTATTGCGCTTCTGTGAAATGGCGCTGCCCTTTGTGAATCGCGCCAGCGTCACTTTTCCACGAAGGCGCGTTCGATGACATAGCTGCCCAGCTCTCCCGCGCGGGTTTCGTTGAAACCCAAACCGTCGAGAATGGCGCAGGTCTCCTTCAACATCGCCGGGCTGCCACACAGCATGAAGCGGTCGTCAGCGACATCGGGAGCAGGCATGCCGGTGTCCGTAAACAGCTTGCCACTGACGATAAGGTCCGTGACGCGCCCCATGTTGTGGTAGGCCTCGCGCGTGACCGTCGGATAGTAGACCAGCTTCTCGCGCGCCAACTCACCGAAATATTCGTGGTTGGGCAGGTGGTCGTTGATCATCTCCTGGTACGCCAGCTCTTCCACATAGCGACAGCCGTGAACCAGCACCACCTTCTCGTAGTTCTCGTACACGTCCGGATCCTTGATCAGACTCAGGAACGGCGCGAGCCCGGTACCGGTGCTCAGCAGATACAGATTGCGCCCCGGCAGCAGGTTGTCCACCGTCAGCGTGCCGGTGGGCTTGCGCCCCACCAGCACCTCATCACCCACGGTGAGATGCTGAAGCTTGGAAGTCAGCGGGCCGTCCTGCACCTTGATACTGAAAAATTCCAGTTCGTCCTCGTGGTTGGCGCTCGCGATACTGTAGGCACGCAGCAGGGGGCGCCCGCCATCCTCGAGACCAATCATGGTAAAGTGGCCATTGCGAAAGCGGAATGCACTATCCCTGGTGGTGGTGAAACTGAACAGATCACCCGTCCAGTGGCGCACACTCGTTACGGTTTCGCGATTGAGGTTGCTCATGTCGTCTTCTCCGTGCCTCGATTGATCGAATGACAACAATATAGCGAAGCGCCAAATATAGGTAAAATGGGTAATTCAGATATTAATAATCGATATTTTCGATATGA
>CAYXXZ010000277.1:0-2442 GCA_964469165.1 uncultured Porticoccaceae bacterium | reverse complement strand
ACCGGCACCGCCAGTGTCGGGATCAGCGTGGCGCGCAGGTTCTGCAGAAACAGAAACATCACCAGCACCACCAGCACCACGGCCTCCATCATGGTGTACACGACGCCCTCGATGGAGGCCTCCACCACCGGCGAGGTATCGACGGCATAGGCCACCTTCATGCCTTCGGGCATATAGGTTTCGAGGCGCGACACGGTTTCGCGCACCCGCTCGACGGTTTCCAGCAGGTTGGCGCCGTGCGCCAGGGTAAGGGCGATACCCGTGGCCGGCCTTCCCATGTACTTGCCCTGGATGCTGAAGCTCTCGCTGGCCAAACCGATTTCCGCCACATCCCGCAGGCGCACCTGCGAGCCATCCGGTTTGACCTTGAGCAGGATATTCTCGAATTCCGCGGCGGTTTTCATGCGCACCTTGCCGACGATGGTCGCCGTGAATTGCACATGCTCCCGCGTCGGCAGCGCAGCCATCTGCCCGGCCGACACCTGTACGTTCTGCGCCCGCACCGCGGCGATCACGTCCTGGGGTGTCAGTTGATAACTGTACAGCTTGTCCGGGTCGAGCCAGATGCGCATCGCGTAGGCCGAGCCCATGGTGGTGAAATCGCCGACCCCCGACGTGCGAACGATGGGATCCTGCATGTGCGACACCACGTAGTCGCTGATCTCGCCACTGGTCATGCTGCCGTCTTCGGAGTAGACGTTCATCACCAGCATGTAGTTGATGCTGAACTTGAAGACGCGGATACCGAGGCGTTGCACCTCTTCCGGGAGCATGGGCATGGCGGTCTGGAGCTTGTTCTGCACCTGAACCTGGGCGATGTCCGGATTGGTGCCCTGTTCGAAGGTGGCGATGATCACCATGGTGCCGTTGGAACTGCTTTCCGAAGAGATGTAGCGCAGGCCGTCGAGCCCCGTGAGCTGCTGCTCGATGATCTGGGTGACGGTATCCTGGAGCGTATCGGCGGAGGCGCCGGGATAGACCATGCGAATCGCCACCGCAGGCGCCGCCACGTCGGGAAACTGACTCACCGGCAGACTTCTGATGGCAAGAATGCCGGCCAGCATCATGAGAATGGCCAGCACCCAGGCAAAGATGGGGCGATCGATAAAAAACTGGGACATGACCTTGCCTTTATTGAATCATCGCTTCAACTGACAACTGTTAACTGACAACTGTGAACTGTGAACTGACAACTGTGAACTGATATCACCCACCCGCCTGGGCATATTCCTTCACCACGACCACCGCCTCGGCGTTGTAAGGCGATACCTTCATACCGCTTTGCAGCCGCTGCGTGCCTTCCACCACGACCTTGTCACCGCCCTTCAGGCCCTCGTCGATCAACCAGGCGTTGCCCAGAGTGCGCGGTGCCTGCACGGTGCGCTGCTCGACGGTGCCATCGCCTTTCACCACCCACACCGAGGCCGCACCCTGGGCATTGCGCGACACCGCCTGTTGCGGCACGAGGGTGGCATCCTGGCGCACGCCTTCCTGAAGTTCGGCGCGCACGAACATGCCGGGCAGCAGTTCGGCCTCCGGATTGGGGAATTCGGCGCGCAGCGTCACTGAGCCGGTGGCTGGATCGACGGTCACTTCGGAAAATTTCAGGGTACCGGGCAGCGGATAGTGACTGCCATCCTCGAGCGTGAGCAGCACCCGCGCCTGATCGCCGTCGTTGGTTTCGAGGCGCCCCTCGGCAACGGCGTGGCGCAAGCGCAGAAGTTCGGTGACCGGTTGGATGATGTCCACATAGATGGGATCGAGTTGGGTAACCCTGGTCAGTTCCTGAGCCTGACCGTTGGTGACCAGCGCGCCCTCGGTGACCGTGGAGCGCTCGACGCGGCCGCCGATGGGCGCCAGCACCTTGGTATAGCGCATGTTGATACGCGCCACCTGCGCTTCGGCCTCCGCCTGCTTCCAGGCGGCAAGGGCGTCGTCGTACTGCTGCTGACTGACGGCGCGGGTTTCGATCAGGCGCTTGTAGCGGCTGGCGCGGTTTTCCGCGCTGGCGAGGTTGGCGTCGGCGCGCACCAGCGCCGCCTGATAGGGCGCCGGATCGATCTGATAGAGCTGCTCTCCTTCCTCGACGTCCGAGCCCTCGTTGAACAGGCGCTTGAGAATGATGCCGTCCACCTGGGGCCTGACCTCGGCCACCCGGTAGGCGGCGGTGCGGCCGGGCAGCATCGTGGTCAATACCAGGGGTTTGGATTCCACCGTGTAGGTGCCGACTTCTGGCGCCTGGGCGGACCCCGCCGCGGAAGAATCGGATTCTCCGCAGCCGGCGAGCATCACCGCAAGGGCGGCCGCCAGCAAGGGCAATCCCCGCAAAGGCAACTGTAGCGTGCTGCGCATGATGGGAGCTCCAGATGATTCAAAAAAGAGGGTGTACCACATTGCGGTACTTTGGCCTATTATACGATACACACCGAAAAGCGGCCAACA
>CAYXXZ010000276.1:0-2471 GCA_964469165.1 uncultured Porticoccaceae bacterium | reverse complement strand
AGCACCACATCGTTGAGCGCCAGCCCGGTATCGACCACCGCGCCGTCGCGGGAGATGGACATATCGAGCAGGAAGCGGTCCGACACCACATATTCACCCCGCAACACCCGCGCCACCCTGGCTTCGACCTCTCCTGGCAGGATGTCGGTGAGAAAACCGAGCCGCCCGCGGTTGACGCCCAGAAGCGGAATCTGATGCTGCACCATGTCCCGCGCCGCGCCCAGCATGCTGCCATCGCCGCCCACCACGATCACCAGATCCACGCTGGCCGCCATCACATCGCCATCGGCGACAGAGTATGCGTTGCCGCGCAGGTGGGGAGTCAGGCTCGACTCGACCACCACCTCGAACCCCTCACCCACGAGGAACCTTATCAGCACCTCCAGGGTATCGATAACCTGAGGCTGGTGCAGCTTGGTAAGCAGGCCGATGCGGCGAAAATGAATCATGGTTTCAGACCCTGTCAGCACGGGGTACGCCGTGATGCCGACAACGAGGCTGTGCCGCGGGCGCGGCAATCCGGGTGAACCACGGATGGCGTGACGACCTCTTTCATCACAGAATGGAACAGGCTCACTCGACTCTCCCTTATATTCCTTGCCAGGCGAAATGCTGGTCGTCAGTGACTCGTCAATGTGACGACGCTCAACGAGCGACGGATGCGTTATGCTCGGATTATACACACGAAAACGTAGAGTCATGGATTATTGCTGGCAACGGGCGCGCTCCAGCGCTATCAGACAAATGGGCTGGAGCCTTTTCAGCCCACCCATTCTGAGCGCATCCACCGATTCGCATCACCGGGACTGGTGTATCCCGGAAGACGAGGAAGCGCACTGGATACTCCGGCACCTCGATGAGGCGCCAGCCCCTCTCGAGACCTACCTTTCCTCGCGGGGAGACCGGCGCCTGGGTGCACGCTTCGAGGCGCTGTGGCGTTTCTTTCTCGATCGCCACAGTCACTACCGGGTGCTCGGCGCCAACATCCAGATCAGCAACGGCTCACGCACGTTGGGGGGCCTGGATTTTCTGATCGAAGACTCTCACCGCGATCTCGTCGTACACCTGGAACTGGCCGTCAAGTTTTATCTGTTCGAACCCGACGTGCGCGCGGACGGCTTCGAGCAGTGGATAGGCCCCAACCCCGACGACAGCCTGGGCGGCAAATTCAGTCATTTGATGCGCCATCAGTTGCCCCTTTCGGCGCTGCCGGAAACAACGCGCACCCTGAGATCCCGGGGGTTGCCATTGCCGGATTGCCGGGTTGCGATCATGAAGGGCTACCTTTTTGCACCGCTCGCCGGTGCCCCGCCGCTGTGTGAGCCCATCAACCCTCTCCATCTGCGCGGCACCTGGCTGAGCGGCGCCAACGTCGATGTCTTGAATGATCTGATGCCCGGCGCTCGGTGGGGAGTACTCGACAAGAACCAGTGGCTCGATCCCGAACCCGCGCTACCGCTGTCTTTCGGATCCCTGAAAAGCAGGCTTTGCAACGCCTTGCATGCGGCTTCTGATCCACTTATGGTGCAGGCCGCCCTCGACGGCCGCGGGCGTCGCTTTTTCATCGTTCCAGCCGCCTGGCGCGGACAACGAGCGCGGCCCGATCAGGCGTGAAATCGCCACCGGCCGCTGTTACCCTGATTGCGTTGCAAATGATGGCACCACCTCTTATCCTTGCCGGCCAGCAAGCAATCTAGCCGCTTTCACAAACCTGGCCCGTTCAGGCCACGAAAATCACACCGACGCGGTACCGATGGCGGTATCGCGACAAGGCAACCATCAATCAGGAGACAACACATGGCTAACAATATCGAAGGGAAAGTCGCGCTCATCACTGGCGCTTCATCGGGCATTGGTGCCGCCACCGCGGCTGCCCTGCTCGACGCTGGCGCAAAGGTCGTGGTGACCGCGCGGCGCGTCGACAGGCTTCGCCAACTCGGGGAGAAACTGGGCGCAGGAGACGATCGTTTTCTGGCGATCGCCGCCGACATCCGCAATGAAGCGGAGTTGGAGAGCCTCATCGCCAAAACGCTCGAATGGGGTGGCCGCCTCGACATTCTGCTCAACAATGCCGGTTTGTCCCGCGGCAACAGCCACGAAACCATTTCGCCCGAGGACATCCATCTGATTCTCGACACCAACGTCTTCGCGCTGAGCAATCTCAGCCGCCTGGCCATTCCCGCGCTCAAGAAAAGCAAGGGCGATATCATCAATATTTCCTCGACCGCCGCCATTTCACTGATTCCCGGCACCGCGGTTTACGCCGCCAGCAAAGCCGCGGTGGCCGCCTTTTCGGAAGTTCTGCGCAAGGAGCTGTGTGGCGAGGGCGTTCGCGTCACCACCATCTACCCAGGGCTGGTAAAGACAGAATTTTTCGACGCCTTCGAGGAAACCAAGAAGGCCAATCTGATGAAAATGGCCGAGGCCATCGAGGCGCTCGACGCCCAGGATCTGGCCGACACCATTCTGTT
>CAYXXZ010000275.1:0-2476 GCA_964469165.1 uncultured Porticoccaceae bacterium | reverse complement strand
CTGAAAGGCGACAACGAAGACCAGAACGTGGGCATCGCCATCGCCCGCCGCGCCATCGAGGCGCCGCTGCGTCAGATCGTCGAGAACGCCGGTGAAGAAGGCTCCGTGGTTGTCGACAAGGTCAAGCAGGGTACCGGTAACTTCGGTTACAACGCCGGCTCCGGCGAATACGGCGACATGATTGCCATGGGTATTCTCGATCCGGCCAAGGTGACCCGCACTGCACTGCAGGCGGCGGCTTCCATCGCCGGTCTGATGATCACCACCGAGGCGATGATCACCGAGAGAGCCGAAGACAAGCCTGCCCCCGCAATGCCCGATATGGGCGGAATGGGTGGTATGGGCGGCATGGGCATGATGTAATACGCGCCCGCGCTGCAACGCAAAAAGCTCCGGGAAACCGGGGCTTTTTGCATTTCTGGGTATTGATCTCGTTACGCTGAGTCATCACTTGTTGTTAATTTGACTTTTGTTGTCTTTTTGATTTCTTTTGTAAGTTGTCATTTTTACTCTATCTCTTGATAAATATGTTATTTATCAGATAGATATATTTTGGCATGGTAGTTGATTGTATATGTGCGTGGATTAGCCACATACCTTATCTGGAGAGTACTTATGTTGTCAGAAAAGACCATCGCCATCATCAAGGCTACCGTGCCGGCCCTGCAGAGCCATGGCGAGGCTATCACCCGCCACTTCTATCAAATCATGTTCCGGGACTACCCGGTCGTGAAGGCCTATTTCAACCAGGCGCACCAGGCGCAGGGCACCCAGGCCAGAGCCCTTGCCAACAGCGTGCTCGCCTATGCCGCAAACATCGATCGTCTCGAAGCGCTCGGCGATGCCCTGCCGATCATCATTCAGAAACACGTGTCTCTCGACATCCGCCCCGAGCACTACCCCATCGTCGGGACCTGCCTGCTGCAGGCGATCCGCGAAGTGCTGGGTGAAGCCGCCAGCGACGAGATCATCCAGGCCTGGGCCGAAGCCTATGGCCAGCTGGCGGATATTCTGATCGCCGCCGAAGAAGCGGTGTACAGCGCCAACGAAAGCCGCCCCGGTGGCTGGCGCGGCCCGCGTCAGTTCAAGGTGGTGAAAAAGCAACCCGAGAGCGCGGTGATCACTTCTTTCTACATGGAGCCTGCCGACGGCGGTGCAATCATGGATTTCCTGCCGGGTCAGTACCTGACCATTCTGCTGGAAATCGACGGCACGCCGCTGCGCCGCAATTATTCGCTGTCCTGCGCGCCCGGCGAGGGCTACTACCGGATCAGCGTCAAGCGCGAGCCCAACGGCCAGGCCTCCAACTTCCTGCATGACAGCGTCCAGGAAGGCGATCTGGTGGAGCTGCTGCCGCCGAGTGGCGAGTTCGTGCTGGAAAGTGCCCACCGCCCACTGGTGCTGCTCACCGGTGGCGTCGGCATCACCCCGGCGATCAGCATGCTCAAGGCGGCGGCGCCCAGTGGCCGGCCCATCGAGTTCGTTCACGCCGCCCTCAACGGCAACGTCCACGCGTTTCGCGACGAGGTGGAAGCGCTGGCCGAGGCGCACCCCAACGTGCGCACCTGCTATGTCTACAGTGATCCCCAGGGCCATGACGACGGTCACCATGAGGAAGGCTTCGTCAGCCGCGAGTTGCTGCAGAGCCGCCTGCCCGCCAACGAGGATGCGGATCTCTATTTTGTCGGCCCGCGTCCCTTCATGAGCATGGTGTATCGCTTCACCAAGGAGTTGGGACTGCCCCGCGAAAGGGTGCGCTTCGAGTTCTTTGGGCCTGCAGAGGAATTGGAGGCCGCCGGGTGACGCAACCGGTTTCAGCCCAAACCGGAGAAAGCCGCTGGAAACAGCGGCTTTTTCGTTGGTGGCCGCAAGCGCCGCAGTGTCGAGCTGTAAGTCGTGGCGATTTTCTCGGGCCACGGTCACAGTCACTTTCCGGTACTGGACGAGGAATGCAGGCTGGTGGGAATCATCGCACGCTCGGATGCGCTGCGGGGATTGTTCGCCTGTATCAGTGAAGCCGCAGGCGGTGATGGCGTGCTGCCCGAACCGGGTGCACTATCCGTACAGGTGTAGGAGCCTGCCTGCAGGCGACCCGTCATCGGAACGCACGGCAAGGGTCGCCTGCGGGCAGGCTCCTACAAGGCACCTTATAGCCCAGCGGCAACCCGCCACGGTGTACCGGTGTGGGTTGCCTTTCAAATCCCGCTGTGCGTCAGGCGCTGTAGTTGGCGCTGGCGAAGTCCCAGTTGATCAGGGCAAAGAAGTTTTCCACGTACTTGGGACGCAGGTTGCGATAGTCGATGTAGTAGGCGTGTTCCCATACATCGCAGGTCAGCACCGGGGTCTTGCCTTCGGTGAGGGGGCAGCCGGCAGCGCCCATGTTGACGATTTCGAGAGAGCCGTCAGCATTCTTTACCAGCCAGGTCCAGCCGGAGCCGAAGTTGCCGGCGCAGGACGCGCTGAATTTTTCCTTGAA
>CAYXXZ010000274.1:0-2487 GCA_964469165.1 uncultured Porticoccaceae bacterium | reverse complement strand
TCACAGTTCACAGTTCACAGGATGAGCGTGGCACCCCCCTGTTAACTGTCAACTGAAAACTGTCAACTTTTACATCAAACTGTCAACTTTTTTGCCCATCACAATACCGCTGCGCCTCTTCCACATCCAGCGTGCCTTCGTAGATGGCGCGACCGGTGATGGCGCCGAGAATGCCCTTGTCGGCAACGGCGCAGAGTTTCTTGATGTCTTGCAGATCGGTGATGCCGCCGGAGGCGATCACCGGAATGGAGGATGCCTGCGCCATGGCCACCGTGGCTTCGACGTTGACACCCTGCATCATGCCGTCGCGGTCGATATCCGTGTATACGATTGCCGATACGCCATCACTTTCGAACTTGCGCGCCAGATCCGCAGCCTTCACTTCGGTGACCTCGGCCCAGCCGTCGGTGGCCACGAGGCCATTCCTGGCGTCGATACCGACGATCACGTGGCCTCCGAAACGGCGGCAGGCGTCCTCGACGAAGCTCGGATTCTTCACCGCCGCGGTACCGAGAATCACGTAGGATACGCCCGCGTTCAGATAGGACTCGATGATCTCGAGGGTGCGGATGCCGCCGCCGATCTGGATCGGCAGATCGGGAAATTCGCGCGCGATGTCCCGCACCACCCCGCCGTTGATCGGCTCACCGGCGAAGGCGCCGTTGAGATCGACTAAATGCAGACGGCGCGCGCCCTTCTCGACCCACTGGCGCGCCATGTCCACCGGGTTGTCGGAGAATACCGTGGAGTCGTCCATGCGGCCCTGACGCAGGCGCACGCACTGCCCGTCCTTGAGATCGATGGCAGGAATGATCAGCATTTTCAAAACCTCGTTTATTCGCCGCGCCAGTTCACGAAATTCTTCAGCAACTGCAAGCCGGCAGTATGGCTTTTCTCGGGGTGGAACTGGGCGGCAAACAGGTTGCCCTGCGCCAGCGCGGCGCTGAAATCGACGCCATAGTGGCACTTGGCCGCGGTGATGTCGGGCGTTGCGTCCACATAATAACTGTGCACAAAATAAAAGCGTTCGTTCTGCTCGATGCCGCGCCACATGGGATGATCGATCGTCTGGTTGACCTGATCCCACCCCATGTGCGGCACCTTCAGACGGCTGCCATCCTCGGCGACACTGTTTTTGGCGAACTGCCGCACTTCACCGGGGAAGACACCCAGACCGTCGACGCCACCGTTTTCCTCGCTGCGCGCCATCAACGCCTGCATGCCCACGCAAATGGCGAACACGGGTTTTTCCTCGATCGCCTTTTTTACGGCAACATCGAAGCCCCCGTCGAGAATGGCGGCCATGCAGTCGCGAATGGCGCCTACGCCGGGAAACACAACCCGGTCGGCTTCGGCAATTTCCCGCTTGTCGCCGGAAACAACGATCTCCGCCCGCGGCGCTACCGTCTGAAGCGCCTTTTCGACGGAGTGCAGATTGCCCATGCCATAGTCGATGATGGCGATGCGGATGCGAAAATCAGTCATTGTTGTTGGTCCGCCAGTGCAGGGTGGATATTACAGAGTGCCTTTGGTGGAAGGCATCACGCCCGCCATGCGGGGATCCTCCTCCATGGCCATGCGCAAGGCCCGGCCGAACGCCTTGAAAATGGTCTCGATCTGGTGGTGGGCGTTGATGCCACGCAGATTGTCGATGTGCAATGTGACACCGGCGTGATTGACGAAGCCCTGGAAAAATTCGTAAGTCAGCTGGAGGTCGAACGTACCGAGCCGCTGCGCCGTGAAATCCACATGCATCTGGAGACCGGGGCGGCCGGAGAAGTCGATCACGACCCGCGAAAGGGCCTCGTCGAGCGGCACGTAGGCATGACCGTAGCGACGGATGCCCTTGCGGTCGCCGATCGCCTTCGCCACTGCCTGACCCAGCGTGATGCCGATGTCCTCGACGGTGTGGTGATCATCGATATGGGTGTCGCCATCGGCTTCGACGCGCAGATCGACCAGCCCGTGACGTGCAATCTGGTCGAGCATGTGTTCGAGAAACGGCACACCGGTGCGAAATTCCGCGCGGCCGCTGCCATCCAGATTGACTTCGACAGCAACCTTGGTTTCCAGAGTATCCCGTTTGATCGTGGCAATACGCCCAGTCATGAAATTCACCATCCATTCAAGCAAGCGCGCATTATACGGTGGTGCGGGCAGCTCTTCCACAGCCTAAGGTATTGAAACCCTTTTTAAAAAAGTCAAGTCCCCGGTTTGTGTTCAGGCTCGCCGCGCCGCGGAAAATCGCCTCGCTGGCAATGGTTTTCCCGTCTTGCGTCCGCTACACTGGCGGCCCTGTTCGGGCGCGACAAACATTGGACGAATATCCGTGAACCTGCACGGTAGACAGCATCTCGGCATGAAAAGCCTGATCGGCGTGTTGCTCCTCAGCACACTGCTGTGGGGTACTGCCGTCGCCGCCCACCATCACTTCGAGGTCGATCACGACCTGTGCAGTGTCTGCCTGCTGCCCAACATCGCCACTGC
>CAYXXZ010000273.1:0-2492 GCA_964469165.1 uncultured Porticoccaceae bacterium | reverse complement strand
GCAGGTTGAGCTGGTCGGTCAGGATCTCGTTGCTCTGATCCTTGAAGGTGTTGAGACTTCGGGCAAGTGTGTAGGTGGACAGGTCATCGATGTCGGTCCAGCTGATGTTGCCGGCCTGCGGGTTGGCGCCGGTGCCGCCGGTCGACATGAACGCGCTCAGCAGATAGTCCTGGTCGGTGCGGCCCCAGCGCAAGGTATTGGTGAGCCTCACTGCCTCGGAGATGTCGTGCTCGACGCGGAAGGTGATCATGTTCGCGGTGACGTCGTCATGGTCTTGTCGCGTGCCGTAGAAATTTTCCGAATCGACCCGCTGACCGATCAACTGCTCCAGGCCCGGCTGCGGCGTCCAGCCTGGCAGCCCGATGGTCGGTACGAAGCCGTCAGGAATGTTGTCCTGCTTGACGTGCAGGAAATTCAGGTAGCCACGGGTAGCGCCATCCAGCCCGAAGCCCAGCGATGGCGCGAAGCCCACGCGGCTGTTCTTGACATGATCGCGACCGGCCACGTCGCTGTCCTGCCACAGGGCGTTCAGGCGCACGGCACTGCCGGCCAGGGCATTGAATGTCTGGTTGACGTCGACGGTGGCGCGTTTCTGTCCGTCGAAGCCCGCGGATACGGAGCCGGATGCCTCGTCGCGAAGAAACGCCTGCTTGCTGACCATATTGATCGACCCGGTTGGCGCCGAGCGGCCGTTATCCGTGCCAGCGGGCCCTTTGGTGATTTCCACTTGTTCGATATTGAACAAGTCGCGGGAGATGGAACCGAGATCGCGCACGCCATCCACGAACAAACTGTTGGAAGTATCGAAACCGCGCATGTAAATGGTGTCACCGGTGTTGGTGTTGCCGTTTTCCCCGGCAAAGAAAGTGCCGACACCGGGGCTGTTGCGCAGCGCTTCGGTGAGTGTCGTGGCACCTTGCTGGTGAAACAGATCGCGGGTGATGACCTGGATGGTCTGGGGTGTATCCCGCAGCGGCTGCGTGAACTTGGATGAACTGAGGGTATCAGTCTTGTAGCCGCCGAGGGCGTCGGCCTCGACCTGTACCGGTGCCAGTGTGGTGGTGGCCTTTTCGGCGGCGATGGCGGCGCCCCCCGGCAGCGCCATTGCGAAGCCGGTGAGCAAGCTGGCGCTGGTAAGGACGAGTGAATTGCGGGATCCCAACGCATGTTTTCGGCTTTTGATCACCACTGTCTTGGTCGTTGTCGTCATCTTGAATATCTCCTCAAAGAAAAAGCGGGGCTGCCCGGCACTTTTGGGGCCGGTTAGCAGCAGTTGGTATGGATGGCTGCGCCGCCGTTGCAGAGACGGCGGGCGCGATCAGATGAAGAGGCTGTTGACGACGGGAGGGCCCTGGGCGCGGGCAGTGATGGCGTCCCGCTCTCTGAGTGAAGTGGAGTGGTGAGGGAATCGAGGTGTTTCTCGGACGATCAGCAGCAACGGGGGAGAACGCGCCTCGTCGCCGTCCGGAACGGAATCCGCGCTGTTGTCGCCTTCCAGTGTGACAGGCGGTGACGACAAGACATCATCGTCGCCCAGTTCGAAGCCGAGGGTGAGACAGGCGACCACCGCAAGCAGCAGTACGGCGGCGCCTTGTGCGGCCAGCCGGACAAATCCGTTTCGGAGACGGAAGGGTGAGGTTGTCGGTTGAGAAAACATTGATTCGGAGAGTAACTAATAACAATTATCATTTCAATTGGCATTTTGCATTTTTGTCTCCGGCTTTCAGGTTTACCCCGCATGGCTCGGCCTTTATAATTCCCGTCTCTGAAATTCCTCCCCCGGAAGCACGCATTTATGACCCGTATCGCCTACGAAGCCCTGACGTTCGATGATGTCCTCCTGGTGCCTGGGTACTCGGAGGTGGTGGCCAAGGATGTCAGCTTGAAGACACGGCTGACACGCGGCATCGATCTCAACATGCCGTTGATTTCCGCGGCAATGGATACCGTGACCGAATCCCGGCTCGCCATCGCCATGGCGCAGGAGGGCGGTATCGGCATCATTCACAAGAGCATGAGTGTCGAGGACCAGGCCCTCGAAGTGCGCGCCGTCAAGAAATACGAAAGCGGGGTGGTCAAGGATCCGATTTGCATCGACATGGATGCGACGGTCGGCGAATTGGTGGCTTTGACCAAGAGCAACAACATTTCCGGTGTGCCGGTGCTGAGCAACGGTGAACTGGTGGGGATCGTCACCAGCCGCGATGTGCGCTTCGTCACCGATCTGTCCACTCGCGTGTCCCAGGTCATGACGCCAAAGGATCGCCTGGTCACGGTGGAAGAAGGTGCGCAGGCCGACGAAGTCAAGGCGCTGCTGCACAACTACCGCATCGAAAAGGTACTGGTGGTGAACGAACGCTTCGACTTGCGCGGTTTGATCACCGTCAAGGATATCGACAAGGCGGCGCGTTTCCCCAATTCCTGCAAGGACGATCAAGGGCAGCTGCGCGTCGGCGCCTCCGTGGGCACGAGCCCGGATACGGATGAGCGCG
>CAYXXZ010000272.1:0-2515 GCA_964469165.1 uncultured Porticoccaceae bacterium | reverse complement strand
AGCCGAGCAACGAAGGGCTTGAACTGGTGCCGGTGACCCATCCCAACGATCTGTTTGCCGGTGAGGAAGCGACCTTCCGCCTGTTGATCGATGGTGAGCCCGCCGTCGGCGCCAAGGTGACGGTGATTCCTGGCGGCATGCGCTATCGGGACGGCCAGAACGCCATCGAGAGAGAAAGCGGCACCGAGGGCGATTTCTCCATCACCTGGCCGGAAGCGGGACTGTACTGGCTCAGCGCCAGCTATCGCGACGACAAGGCGAAAGCGCCGGCGACGGTGCGCAGCGGCAGCTACGTCGCCACTTTCGAAGTTCTGCCTGAATAGTACTGCCTGAATAGTACTGCCTGAATAAGGACCGAAAACGTGGCGGATATAGAAAGAGCGGCCTGGGTGCTGGCGACACTGCTGGGATATGCAGTGCTGTGTCTGTGGTCGTTCCGCCACGTGCTGTTTGCGCGTCGCCGTGAAGTCATCGACGCTGCGGGAGACGATTTCGTGCTGGTGGCCTACGCCAGTCAGAGCGGCACCGCCGCCGAGTTGGCGCGGGACAGCGCCGCGCTGCTCGAACCCCATATCCCAGTGCGCGTGTTGCCGCTCGACCAGGTAAATGACCAGGTGCTGAGCGGCGCCCGCCGCGCTCTGTTCATTGCCAGCACCTACGGTGAGGGCGAGCCGCCGGACAATGGCATCGCGTTCCAGCGGCGCTACCTGAGCGGCGCGGGCGCGCTCGACCTGTCTCATCTCCAGTTTGCCGTACTCGCGCTGGGCGATCGCACCTACCACCAGTTCTGCGGGTTCGGGCGCCAGCTCCAGACCGGTCTTGAAGGTCTCGGAGCATCCCCGTTATGGGGGCTGACGGAGGCGGCCAGCGACGAACTCTCGGCGGTGGATGGCAAGATCGCCGACTGGTGCCGGCGCTTGCGCACCTTTCTGCTCGGGATGCATTCGGAAGTGGAAGCAGTCCCGGCAGCGTCCGGCGGTGAATTCGCGTCCTGGCGCCTGGCATCGCGCCAACACCTCAATCCGGGCAGCCCCGGTGGGCCCGCTTTTTATCTCAGCCTCGAACCTTCGACGGAAATACCTCTGTGGGAGGCCGGCGACATCGCTGTCATCCAACCTCGCAACAGCGCCGCGTTGTGCGACGCGGCGCTGGCCCGTCTGGCGCGGGATGGTGCGGAGCAGGTGACCTGCCGCGGCGTCGCCAGACCTTTGCGTGAGTGGCTCGCGGAATCTCGCCTGCCAGCTCTCGAGACGCTGGCGCCGCTGCCGTCTCTGTCGGAGTGGCTGGCGGCGTTGCCGCCGCTGCCGGCGCGCGAATATTCCATCGCCTCGGTGCCGGAAGAGGGCGCCATTCACCTGTTGGTGCGCCAGCAGACCGATGCCGAAGGTCGTCTCGGCGCGGGTTCCGGATGGCTTACGACCCATGCCGCGATCGGCGACACCATGGCGCTGCGGGTGCGCAGCAACCCGGCCTTTCGGGTGCCCGAAAGCGACTGCCCCTTGATTCTGATCGGCAGTGGCACCGGCCTTGCCGGATTGCGCGCCCACCTCAGCGCGCGCGAACTGGCGGGTGCAACGGGGCGCAACTGGCTGCTGTTCGGCGAGCGTACACGCGCTTATGACAATCTTCTGGCGGAAGACCTCGAACGTTGGCACGCCAGCGGTCTGCTCGAGCGCCTCGATCAGGTGTTCTCCCGCGACGGCGACCCCTGCCGCTACGTGCAGGATCTGCTGCCGCAGGTCGCCGATGAGCTGCGCCGCTGGCTTGCTGAAGGCGCAGTGATCTGTGTATGCGGCAGTCTCACGGGTGTCGGCGCGGGTGTCGAGCAGGCGTTGGTGGTGTGCCTTGGCGGTGAGCAGCTCGATGAGCTGAAAATTTCCGGACGCTATCGCCGCGATCTGTATTAGCTGTACGTCAATGAAGTTCTGCGGTAGGTTGGGCTGAGGAACGAAGCCCAACAATGCCGTCATCAACGTGCCTCTCCCCTGTTGGGCTTCGTTCCTCAGCCCAACCTACCATCTCCGCGACCGTTCAAGTGCCGTAAATTACCGTAAAGATTTGTAATACCTGTCACCCTGTTTCACTCTCGACTGTTATAAATCACAGCGCTTGACGCCAAGTGATTTCTGGCAGCGTTTTTCATGGATTTTTCAAACTGAGGAACTGACACGTGCAATCCCGCTGGCAAAGGGCAAGTGCCCGCTTCAAGGGATATCCCAAGACCTCCGTGGCGCTGCTGTTGATCGCCGTGGTGGCTCTTTTGTGGGCGGGCAGCCGCTTGGTGGCGCCGGACGACGAGCCCCAATTCCAGACCATGGCCGTCGCGCGCGGCGATATTGAAGACAGTATCGGTTCGCTCGGCACGCTCGAGCCCAAGGACTATGTGGATGTGGGCACCCAGGTGTCGGGGCAACTCGAGCGCCTCCATGTCGACATCGGTGATCAGGTGGAGAAAGGCCGGTTGCTGGCCGAGATCGACCCGGCGGTTTACGAAAGCCGGGTGCGCGGTTCACGC
>CAYXXZ010000271.1:0-2517 GCA_964469165.1 uncultured Porticoccaceae bacterium | reverse complement strand
TGTCAAACTATGAACGCCTCCCCAGCAAAGCTGGGGGGTCTCCCGTATGTACTAGACTAGGACCCTGCAAAATCACGCCTCTTTCCAGAGGGCGCGCATACCCAGAATGCAAAAAAGCGCCGATTTATGCGGCGCCTTGCGTCAAACACAACACTCAATAACGGGATCCGAAATGAGCCAAACCCATATCGAAACCTATGCAAAATTCAAGATCCATCCCGGCAAGATGGACGAATTCAAAACCCGCCTGCAGGCACTGGTAAAGCAGGTGCGGGAAAACGAGCCCAACACCCTGCGCTACGACTGGTTCCTCAATGAAGAACGTCACGAAGCCGTGGCCATGGATTGCTACGTGGACGAAGCGGCCATGTTCGCCCACCAGAAAAACGCCGGCCCCTTCCATCGCGCGGTGCTGGAAGTCACGGATATGAGCGTGGAGTTTCTCGGCATTCCCACGCAGGGCGCACTGGACGCGGTCACGAAATTCGGCCCGCAATTCTTCCATTTCGACAGCGGCCTCGACAGCCAGCCCGGCGCCGTGAAGTTCACGCCGAAAGCGGGCACACCGAGCACCGGGCATATCGAAATCTACACCCGCTTCCACATCCACGAAGGCAAGCTGGAAGAGTTCAAGAGAGACGGCAGAGAGCTGCTGGGCGTGGTGGTGGAGAAGGACACCGGCACCCTGCGCTACGACTGGTACTACGACGACGAGAAGCGCCTGTGCATCGCCATGGACACCTACAAGGATGCCGAAGGCATGTTTTCCCACATGAAGAACGCCCATGCCGCGCACGAGAAACTTCTCCACCTGTCGGACATGACCACCGAGTTTCTCGGTGAGCTGCCGCCGGCCGCCAAGGAAGCGGTAGGCAAGTACGACCCCTACATTCTCCCCTTTTACATCGGCCTGAAAAGCTACTCCAGCGGCGCCATGACCTGATGCCGAACGGGAGGCTGCCGCGACGGGAGCCTCCCCGTGCTCCGTCAGGTTTTCCAGGCGTGGGCATTCTCCGCAGCGAATTGCTCGAGGCTGATGGGCTCGCGCCCCAGCACATCCCGCACTGACGAACTCACCTCGCCGTAAATACCCTCGCGCATGGCGCGCATCATTTGCAGCATCTGCTCGACGCGATAGGGGCTGGTACCCAGCGCCAGCAGGCCGTCCCGCGCCTGCTTCTCGGTAACGTTCTCGTACTTCACGGGATGGCCGCAGGCCTGTGTGAGCAGCGCCGCCGCCTGCGGCCAGGTGTAGGCACGCGGCCCGGTCAGGGTATAGGCCTTGCCGAAGTGGCCGTCATTCAGCAGCACCGCGGCGGCAACGGCGGAGATATCCCGGGTATCGATGAAACTCAGCTGGCAATCGTCGCTGCCCGGCAGGGTGATGACGCCGTTGCGCACGGCGTGGAGCATGTAGCCGGGATTGAAGTTCTGCATGAACCAGCCGGGGCGGAGAATGGTGTGGTTGATGCCGCTCTTGATCAGATGATCCTCGGCGACCGCGAGCACCCGCCAATCCTTGTCGAGCCCCATCGCCGTGGAAAATACCAGGCGCTCGACCCCCGCCTGCCGGGCCCGGTCGATGAATGGCATCACCGTCTGATCGGGGAACGGGTCGCCGACCTTGGGAATCATGAACACGCGCTCGATGCCGGCAAGCGCCGGCTCCCAGGAGGCGGGATCGTCATAATCGAAATACACTGCCGCCACGCCTTGGCGAGCAGCGCACTCCTGCGGTTTGCGCGTCGCCAGCTTGACGGCGATATCCTGTTTGGCAAGGATGTCGACAAGGCCGGAACCGATATTGCCGGAGCCGCCCACGATCAAAATTTCTGCTTTCATATTATTACGTTACCTATAACGTCCGTTATACTTCGGAACCTAGACTATAGAAGCCCGGGCTTCTTGACAAGCAGGGGGCAAGGCAACTTGCACCCACCAGCAAACCGATCTCGCGGAGGACGCACATGGCTGAAATCGATTTTTCAAAGGGGGTCGCCTTCATTGCCGGCGGCAGCGGCGGCATAGGCGCAGCGATCGTCGAGGCATTTGCCGAAGCCGGCTCCGCCGTTGTTTTCACCTACCATAGCAACAAGGACGCTGCGGAACAGGTCAGGGCCAGCGCGGCAGCGCACGGCGTCGCGGCGGAGTTTCACCAGCTCGCGCTGCACGACGATCAGGCTACCGCCCAGTGCCTGCAGGCCGTACATCAGAAATACGGAGCGATTCACAGCCTGGTGTACGCCGCCGGCCCGGGCATTCCCGTCAATTTTGTCGGCAACATCAGCTTTGCCGACTGGAAGAAAACCTTCGAACAGGACACCCACGCCTGCTTCAGCCTGATCCACGGTGCCCTGCCCCTGCTGAAGGCCCAGGGCGGTGGCAGCATCTGCGCCATCACCACCACGCAGGCCACGCGCCACCTGCCCCTCAGCGTGCTGTCGAGCGCGCCCAAGGCAGCGGTGGAAAATCTGCTGGAAGTGGTGGCCAAGGAAAATGGCCGCTATGGCATTCGCG
>CAYXXZ010000270.1:0-2535 GCA_964469165.1 uncultured Porticoccaceae bacterium | reverse complement strand
GCATCATGGCCCACATCGATGCCGGCAAGACCACTACGTCCGAGCGCATCCTGTTCTACACCGGCAAGAACCACAAGCTGGGCGAGACGCATGACGGCTCGGCCACGATGGACTGGATGGAGCAGGAGCAGGAACGCGGCATCACGATCCAGTCGGCGGCGACGACCGCTTTCTGGCGCGGCATGAACAAGGATCTGCCGGAGCATCGCTTCAACATCATCGATACCCCGGGGCACGTCGACTTCACGATTGAAGTGGAGCGCTCGCTGCGTGTGCTCGATGGTGCGGTGTTCGTGCTGTGTGCGGTCGGTGGCGTGCAGCCGCAGTCCGAGACGGTGTGGCGCCAGGCCAACAAGTACCATGTGCCGCGCATCGCGTTCGTCAACAAGATGGACCGCACTGGTGCCAACTTCCTGAAGGTGCGTGACCAGCTCAAGACCCGCCTGGGTGCCGCGCCGGTGCCGATGCAGGTGCCGATCGGTGCCGAGGACGGCTTCGAGGGCGTGGTCGACCTGATCAAGATGAAGGCGATCCACTGGGACTCGGCCAGCCAGGGCATGACGTTCGAGTATCGCGACATCCCGGCCGACCTCGTCGAGCAGGCCAGGGAGGCGCGCGCCTACATGGTCGAGTCCGCCGCCGAGGCCAGCGAAGAGCTGATGGACAAGTACCTCAATGAGGGCGAGCTGTCCGAGGAAGAGATCGTCAACGGTCTGCGCGAGCGCACCCTGCGCACCGAGATTGTGCCGATGTATTGCGGCACCGCGTTCAAGAACAAGGGTGTCCAGGCCATGCTTGATGGCGTGGTCAGCCTGCTGCCGTCGCCGGTCGATGTGCCGGCGGTCAAGGGCGTCGACGTGGATGACGAATCCAAGGAGATGACGCGCGAGTCTGACGACAAGGCGCCGTTCTCGGCGCTGGCGTTCAAGATCATCACCGACCCGTTCGTGGGCTCATTGACCTTCTTCCGCGTCTATTCGGGTTCCCTGAATGCTGGCGACCAGGTGCTGAACTCGGTCAAGGGCAAGAAGGAGCGCATCGGCCGTCTGTTGCAGATGCACTCCAACAACCGCGAAGAGATCAAGGAAGTGCTGGCCGGCGACATCGCCTCGGCGGTGGGCCTGAAGGACGTCACCACCGGTGACACCCTGTGCGCGCTGGATGCTCCGATCGTGCTTGAGCGCATGGTCTTCCCGGAGCCCGTCATTTCGATGGCGGTGGAGCCCAAGACCAAGTCCGACCAGGAAAAGATGGGTATCGCACTGGGCCGTCTGGCGCAGGAGGATCCGTCGTTCCGCGTCCGCACCGACGAAGAGTCCGGTCAGACCATCATCGCCGGCATGGGCGAGTTGCACCTGGATATCCTGGTCGACCGCATGAAGCGCGAGTTCAACGTCGAGGCCAATGTCGGCAAGCCGCAGGTGGCCTACCGCGAAACGATCCGCTCGCACGATGTGAAGTCCGACTACAAGCACGCCAAGCAGTCCGGCGGCAAGGGTCAGTACGGCCATGTCGTGATCGAGATGTCTCCGATCAGTGCCGAAGACCGCGAGAAGTATGCGTCCGACATCAAGGATGACTTCCTGTTCATCAACGACATCACCGGCGGCGTGATTCCGAAGGAGTTCATCCCATCGGTCGAGAAGGGTATTCGGGAGACCATCACCAGTGGTCCGCTGGCCGGCTTCCCGGTCGTGGGCGTCAAGGTCAAGCTGGTGTTCGGTTCCTACCACGATGTCGACTCGTCGGAAATGGCGTTCAAGCTGGCCGCCTCGATGGCGTTCAAGCAGGGCTTCTCCAAGGCCGATCCGGTGTTGTTGGAGCCGATGATGAAGGTCGAGATCGTCAGTCCGGAAGATTATCTGGGCGACGTGATGGGCGACGTCAGCCGTCGTCGCGGCATCCTGCAGGGTCAGGACGACAGCCCCTCGGGCAAGATCATCAACGCGATGGTTCCGCTGGGCGAGATGTTCGGTTACGCCACCAGCCTGCGCTCGATGTCGCAGGGGCGTGCGACCTACACGATGGAATTCGACCACTACGCGGAAGCGCCGGCGAACATCGCCGAGCAGGTCATCAAGAAGGGCTGATCCGGGCATTCCGGTTCAGCCAGGCAAGTTATCAACCAGTTAATAATTTGAGGTTTAGCAATCATGGCCAAGGGTAAGTTCGAGCGCACCAAGCCGCACGTGAACGTGGGCACGATCGGTCACGTGGACCACGGCAAGACGACGCTGACGGCGGCACTGACGAAGGTGGGAGCCGAGCGTTTCGGCGGCGAATTCCGCGACTACAGCGCGATCGACAAGGCGCCGGAAGAAAAGGCGCGCGGCATCACGATCTCCACCTCGCACGTGGAATACGAGTCCCCGACCCGTCACTACGCACACGTGGACTGCCCGGGACACGCCGACTACGTCAAGAACATGATCACCGGTGCCGCGCAGATGGACGGCGCGATCCTGGTGTGCTCGGCCGCCGACGGCCCGATGCCGCAGACCCGCGAGCACATCCTGCTGTCGCGTCAGGTCGGCG
>CAYXXZ010000269.1:0-2550 GCA_964469165.1 uncultured Porticoccaceae bacterium | reverse complement strand
GACCCATTTGGAGAAGTCAGATGGCAAAGAAAGTACAGGCTTATATCAAGCTGCAAGTCAAGGCCGGCCAGGCCAACCCAAGTCCGCCCGTGGGACCGGCACTCGGTCAGCACGGCGTCAACATCATGGAATTCTGTAAGGCGTTCAACGCCCAGACCCAAGGCATCGAAGCCGGTTCACCGGTGCCAGTGATCATCACTGTGTACAGCGATCGCAGTTTCACCTTTGTGATGAAAACCCCCCCAGCTTCTTTCCTGCTGAAGAAGGCTGCGGGTGTGAATGCCGGCAGCGCACGCCCCAATACCCAGAAAGTGGGCAAGGTCAGCCGTGACCAACTGGAAGAAATCGCGAAGATCAAACAGCCCGACCTGACGGCGGCTGATATGGATGCGGCGATCAGAACCATTGCCGGTTCTGCCCGTGCGATGGGTCTCGATGTGGAGGGTGTGTAAATGGCCAAGGTTTCCAAGCGCGTTCGCGCGATGCGCGAAAAGATCGACAGCACCAAGCTCTATCCCATCGATGAAGCTGTGGCGCTGCTGAAAGAGTTTTCGACAGTCAAGTTCCCCGAGACCGTGGATGTCGCCATCAATCTCGGTATCGATCCCCGCAAATCCGACCAGGCTGTGCGCGGTGCCACCACGCTGCCCCACGGTACTGGCAAGTCCGTGCGCGTCGCTGTGTTTACCCAAGGCGAAGCTGCCGAAGCAGCCAAAGCCGCGGGCGCCGATATCGTTGGCATGGAAGACCTCGCCGAGCAGGTGAAGGCGGGCAATCTGGATTTCGATGTGGTCATTGCTGATCCGGCCGCCATGCGCGTCGTCGGCCAGCTCGGCCAGATCCTGGGGCCTCGCGGCCTGATGCCAAACCCCAAAACCGGTACCGTCACCCCTGACGTGGTGACGGCGGTCAAGAATGCCAAGGCCGGTCAGGTGCGTTTTCGTGCCGACAAGAACGGCATCATTCATGGCGGCATCGGTCGGGTGAGCTTCGAGCTGCCGGCGATCAAGGAGAACCTCGAGGCGCTGCTCGGCGATCTGAAGAGGGCCAAGCCGGCCTCTTCCAAAGGTATTTATGTGAAGAAAGTCACCCTGTCCAGCACCATGGGACCGGGCCTGGCGATCGATCAATCCTCCCTGGACGCCTGATCCGGGAAGGAAACGAACTTTGGGGTCTGTGCCTTTGGCGCAGGCCGTCAAAGACCGCAGGTTCCTTCGCAGTATGAAGGTTTAATGCCGAAAGGCGCCTGCGTAGACGGTGTGACCCAATTCAGTTTTCACTGAGTTTGCTCACCGATGACTCCCGCGCTAGCGGGAATTCGACAACGGTTGGTGTAACAGCCAACGCAATTGGAGAAAACGTGTGGCTATAGGACTTGAAGACAAGAAAGCGATTGTCGCGGAAGTCCAGCAGGCTGCTCAGGGTGCTCTCTCGGCCGTCATCGTGGATGCCCGCGGTGTTCCGGTCGGCAAGATGAACGCTCTGCGTGCGCAAGCCCGTGCCAACGGTGTGTGGATGAAAGTCGTACGCAACACCCTGGCCCGTCGCGCTGTCGAAGGTACTCCCTTCGAGTGCGTCAAGGAATCGTTTGTCGGCCCAACGCTCATTGCCTTTTCCAGCGAACACCCGGGTGCCGCAGCGCGCCTTTTCAAGGAGTTCGCGAAAACCAATGAGCAGTTCGAGCTGAAAACAGCGGTCTTTGACGGTGAGGTGGTCGATGTTTCCGTGTTGGCGACGCTGCCGACTTACGACGAAGCTATCGCCAAGCTCATGAGCGTGATGAAAGAGGCCGCTGCTGGCAAGCTGGTACGCACTATCGCCGCTGTTCGCGATCAGAAAGAACAACAGGCTGCCTGAAGCATTTTGCAGCCTTGACGTTTAACGAGCCGGGCCTTCGGGCACAGGGCTCAACCTACAGGATATTTACCCATGTCTCTGAGCAAAGAAGATATCATCAATGCAATCGCCGAAATGTCCGTCAAGGACGTTGTCGAGCTGATTTCCGCCATGGAAGAGCGCTTCGGCGTTACCGCTGCTGTTGCAGCTGTTGCCGTAGCCGGTGGTGACGGCGCTGCCGCCGCCGAAGAGAAGACCGAGTTCGACATCGTTCTGACCGCCGCTGGCGAGAAGAAAGTCAACGTCATCAAGGTCGTTCGTGGTATCACCGGTCTTGGCCTCAAGGAAGCCAAGGACCTGGTGGACGGCGCTCCCTCCACCCTCAAGGAAGCAGTTTCCAAAGAGGAAGCGGAAGCAGCCAAGAAAGATCTGGAAGAAGCAGGCGCCTCTGTCGAGCTCAAGTAAGCTTGGCTGGATCCTATTTCTTCAACCTGAGCTTTTTTCAGGTATCAGGCTGGCGGTGAACCCGCCGGCCTTTTCCTGCTTATGAGGAGGCGTATGTCTCCTGGCAGGATAAGGCAGTGAGACCCTTCGGGAACCGCTGCTGTATCAAGCCCCACAAATGTGAACGTGCTGGTGACTACTGATGGCCTACTCCTACACCGAGAAAAAACGCATTCGCAAGGATTTCAGCAAACTTAAGCAGGTAATGGA
>CAYXXZ010000268.1:0-2557 GCA_964469165.1 uncultured Porticoccaceae bacterium | reverse complement strand
GTGATCACCGCGGTGGAGCCGAAGCCGATACGGGTGAGAAACATCTTCATCTGTTCGCGCGTGGTGTTCTGGCTTTCGTCGAGCAGAATGTAGGCGTTGTTCAGGGTTCTGCCACGCATGTAGGCCAGGGGAGCGATCTCGATGACGTTGCGCTCGATCAGTTTGCCGACGGTCTCGACGCCCAGCATCTCATAGAGCGCGTCGTAGAGAGGGCGCAGGTAGGGATCCACTTTCTGGGACAGGTCGCCAGGCAGAAAACCGAGCTTCTCGCCGGCTTCCACTGCTGGGCGCACCAGGATTATGCGTTCGACTTCGTCGCGCAGCAGCGATTCCACCGCGCAGGCCACGGCCAGATAGGTTTTGCCGGTGCCCGCGGGGCCCACGCCGAAATTGATATCGTGGGTCTGGATGGCGCGCACGTAGCGCTGTTGGTTGAGGCCGCGGGGCTTGACGTTGCCCTTCTTGGTGCGAACGACGGTAAAACTTTCCACGTTGTCGCTTTTCTTGAGGGTGTTTTCGCCATTGTTGACGGCGGGCTGTTGCATACGCAGCTCCAGGTCGGACTGTTGGAGAAACAAGTGGATGGTGTCGGGCGTGAGGGTGTCGTCGCGGCTCGCTTCCTCGTAAAGGTTGATCAGCAGGTTGCCCGCCGTTTGCGTGTTGGCATCGCTGCCGGAGATGGCGAACACATTGCCCCGGTTGTGGATCTGAATGTCGAGACGCTGTTCTATCTGTCTCAGGTGCTGGTCGAACTGGCCGCAGAGATTGGCAAGGCGGCGCGTGTCATTGGGTTCAAGCGTGACGGTGAGTGTGTTGAAAGGGGTATTCAAGTTGGGGTTCATCCGCTCCTTGCGGCGACAATCTTTCGCCCAAGGATAGCCACTTTATGTTGCAGTTAAAATAGTTGGCAGTCTGTTTCGTATATAAAAAGCCTCTGACTGCAGCGTGTTTATATAAGCACAGGTTATGCACTGTTCGATCAGCAGAGCTATGACAGCTGGCATGAGGGGTGTCAGACCAGCTCGCCACGCAGGGAATGGGGCAGGGCCTCGGTGATCACCACATCGATGAATTGACCAATCAGACCATGATCGTCGCAGCGGAAGTTGACGACCCTGTTGTTCTCGGTGCGGCCTTGCAACTGGCCGGGATCCTTTCTGGAAATGCCCGATACCAAAATGCTCTCGATATTGCCAACCATGTTGCGGCTGATGGCCTGCGCCTGCTGTTCGATGCGGGCCTGAAGGATGTGGAGACGCTGCTTTTTGACCTCTTCGGGCGTGTCGTCGGGCAGGTCCGCCGCGGGGGTGCCGGGCCGGGGGCTGTAGATGAAGCTGAAGGACGTGTCGAAGCCAATATCCTCGATGAGCTTCATGGTGGCGGCGAAGTCCTTTTCCGTCTCGCCGGGAAAACCGATGATGAAGTCGGACGACATGGCGATATCCGGGCGGATCTGGCGCAGCCTGCGAATCTTCGATTTGTATTCCAGGGCCGTGTGGCCGCGCTTCATTGCCGCGAGAATGCGGTCCGAGCCGCTCTGCACCGGCAGGTGCAGGTGGCTGACCAGTTCCGGCACCTGGGCGTAGACATCGATGAGAGCATCGCTGAATTCCACCGGATGGGACGTGGTATAGCGGATGCGATCGATGCCGTCGATCGCCGCGACATAGGGAATCAGTTCCGCGAAGTCGCAGATGCGCCCATCCGGCATCTCGCCGCGAAAGGCGTTGACGTTCTGTCCCAGCAGGTTGATCTCGCGCACGCCCTGGGCGGCGAGGTGGGCGATTTCCGCCAGCACATCCGTCACCGGGCGGCTCACTTCCTCGCCACGGGTATAGGGCACCACGCAGAAGGTGCAATACTTGGAGCAGCCTTCCATGATGGAGACAAAGGCCGACACGCCGTCCGCCTCGGGCTGGGGCAGGCGGTCGAATTTCTCGATTTCGGGAAAGCTGATGTCGACTACGGTGGTGCCGTCACCCTGGCGGCGCTCCTGCAGCATATCCGGCAGGCGGTGCAGGGTCTGGGGGCCGAAGACGAGATCCACAAAGGGCGCGCGTTTGGCGATGGCCTCGCCCTCCTGGCTGGCTACACAACCGCCGACGCCAATGACGAGGTCGGGATTCTTTTCCTTGAGGGGTTTCCAGCGTCCCAACTGGTGAAACACTTTTTCCTGGGCCTTTTCACGGATCGAACAGGTGTTGAGCAGAATGACGTCCGCCTCGGCGGGGTCGTCCGTAGCGATCATCTGATGAGTCTCCCCCAGCAGGTCACGCATGCGGGCCGAATCGTACTCGTTCATCTGGCAACCGTGGGTGACGATATGGAGTTTCTTGACGGGTTTGTCGCTCATCTGCTCAGAAAATGCTCACTGGCCGGGGAAGCGCGCATTATAACGGGGGCTGGGCACAAAACCACCCTTGAATCCTCGCCGTTGGCCACCATATCCCTATATCGTTAGGGCGTGGGTGGGGGTTGTGATATCCTTGCCCACCTTTTTGCTTCCCAGTCTAGACAACGTTTGAGAAATGGCGAAACAACCGGTTTACAAGATCAT
>CAYXXZ010000267.1:0-2566 GCA_964469165.1 uncultured Porticoccaceae bacterium | reverse complement strand
CCCGCGTCGACGTGCGCGCAGATACCTATGTTGCGATAACGGCTGATCGGTGTATTCCTGGCCACGGCAATTCCTGATGTCGAATGGGTTGGAGGTGGGAAATACTAGAGCATTTTTGGTCTGGATGAGAGATGTTGAACGGGAGACGTGAGATGGGAAGTGCGGATCGTCTCCCCTTCGACATCTCACTCGCGCCGCGCGCTCCAGCACCTGAAACACAAAAAGGCAGCCCCTGAGTGACCGCCTTTTCGCGAACCGCTGTTGATCCCGCCTTAGAAACGGAAGTGGGAGAAAGCCTTGTTGGCCTCCGCCATGCGGTGTACATCTTCACGCTTCTTCACCGCACCGCCCTTGCCCTGAAAAGCGTCGATGATTTCGCCTGCGAGGCGCTGGCGCATGGACTTCTCGCCACGGCCGCGCGCATAGTCCACCAGCCAGCGCATGGCCAGTGCGGAACGGCGAGACGGGCGAACTTCGACCGGCACCTGATAGGTGGCACCGCCCACGCGGCGCGACTTTACTTCCACCATCGGAGCGACGTTGTCCAGTGCTTCCTGGAAGGCTTCGATGGGGTCTTTCTTGGTGCGCTCACGGACGATGTCCAGGGCACCATAAACGATTCTTTCGGCCACGGACTTCTTGCCGCTGACCATCACGTGGTTCATGAATTTCGCCAGGGTTACGTTTCCGTATTTCGGATCCGGCAGAACTTCACGTTTTGCAACTACTCTTCTTCTAGGCATTTCAATACTCTCACTTCAGGGTTATCCGGGATCTGTCGCTCGCGCGTCAACCCGGCCTTACTCGGTTGCTCACCGAAAACGCATTACTTCTTGGGACGCTTGGCACCGTACTTGGAACGGCGCTGGCGGCGCTTGTCCACACCGGAGGTATCCAGACTGCCGCGCACGGTGTGATAGCGCACACCCGGCAGATCCTTCACCCGGCCACCACGGATCAGGACCACACTGTGCTCCTGAAGGTTGTGGCCTTCACCACCGATGTATGAAGAAACTTCATAGCCATTGGTCAGACGCACACGGCACACCTTACGCAGCGCCGAGTTCGGTTTTTTCGGCGTGGTAGTGTATACGCGCGTGCACACGCCCCGGCGCTGCGGACAGCTTTGCAGCGCAGGAACGTCGCTTTTGGCGATCTTGCGTTTTCTCGGCTTACGAACCAACTGGTTGATCGTGGCCATCGATTATTACTCCGATTGAAACCTTCCGGAGAAGGCGCTGTAAATAGAGGGCTGCGGACACAGGCAGCCCTCCCTTAAAAAGGAGGCGGAATTCTAAAGACACCGCCTCTCCACGTCAAGAGAAAATTAGCTGTCGCCACCCTCGCTGAGAGCCTGCGACAACGCCTCTTCCACTTCGCTTGCCGTCGGACCGAGAGCCTCGTTGATCGAAGCATCGCGCAATTTCTTGCGCTGGGCGTGATAGGCAAGGCCGGTTCCCGCCGGAATCAGGCGGCCAACCACCACGTTCTCCTTGAGGCCGCGCAGGCTGTCTTTCTTGCCAGTGACGGAAGCTTCGGTGAGCACCCGGGTGGTTTCCTGGAAGGAAGCCGCCGAGATGAAACTCTCCGTCGCCAGCGACGCCTTGGTGATACCCAGCAGCAGGCGCTCGTACTTGGCAGGCAGGCGACCATCGAGCTGGAGCTTTTCGTTCTCCTCCAGCACGCTGTAGAGCTCGACCTGCTCACCCTTCACGAACGACGACTCGCCCATGTCGGTGATCTCGACCTTGCGCAGCATCTGGCGCACGATCACTTCGATATGTTTGTCGTTGATCTTCACACCCTGAAGGCGATAGACCTCCTGGATCTCGTTGACGATGTACTTGGCCAGCGAATCCACGCCCTGCAGGCGCAGGATATCGTGGGGATTGTCGGGACCATCCGCAATCACCTCGCCGCGGGTCACCTGCTCACCCTCGTAGACGCCGAGCTGGCGCCACTTGTGGATCAGCATCTCGAACGTATCACCACCGTCTGCGGGCGTGATCAGCAGGCGACGCTTACCCTTGGTTTCCCTGCCGAAGGTCACGGTACCGGAGATTTCGGCAAGAATGGCCGGATCCTTCGGTTTGCGCGCCTCGAACAGGTCGGCGACGCGCGGCAGACCACCGGTGATGTCCCGGGTCTTGGAGCCTTCCTGCGGGATACGCGCGATGACATCGCCGGCGCCTACCGCGTCGCCATCGTTCAGCGTCACGATGGCATTCGTCGGCAGCATGTAATGGGCGGGCACCGTGGAGTTGGGGAACACCTGCTCGTTGCCGTCGCTGTCGAGCAGCGTGACCATGGGGCGCATGTCCTTGCCGGCCGCCGGGCGCTCGTTGGGATCGATCACGGAAATGTGGGTCAAGCCCGTGAGTTCGTCCGTCTGGCGACGGATGCTGAGACCTTCTTCCATACCGGAAAAGGCCACCTTGCCGCCCACCTCGGTGATGATCGGGTGCGTGTGTGGATCCCATCTGGCCACGATCTGGCCGGCTTCGATGCTCTCGCCATCGCTTACGCTGATCGATGCACCGTAAGGGATTTTGTAGCGCTCTCTCTC
>CAYXXZ010000266.1:0-2614 GCA_964469165.1 uncultured Porticoccaceae bacterium | reverse complement strand
CACGCTCGCACGAGGCTGCACGTCCGATTCACTGCGTCTTGCTGGCCCCGGATCACTCGGGGTTCATTCTCTTTTCCGTTGGCCGGGAAGACGCGCTTGCGTTTGCATCTCTATGCCACCACTGGTTGGCACCCACAACGGAATACAAGAATGATGAAATCTTTACGCCAGGACTGGCTATCGAATGTCCGAAACGATCTACTGGCGGGCATCGTCGTCGCGCTGGCCCTCATTCCCGAGGCCATTGCCTTTTCGATCATTGCGGGCGTGGACCCAAAAGTCGGGCTCTACGCCTCGTTTTGTATCTCTGCTGTGATTGCCTTTACGGGAGGCCGTCCCGGTATGGTGTCGGCCGCTACAGGCGCAATGGCACTGCTGATGGTCACGTTAGTCAAAGACCACGGTTTGCAATACCTGTTGGCGGCCACGATACTGACCGGTGTGCTGCAAATCCTCGCAGGATGGCTCAAGCTGGGCGCACTCATGCGCTTCGTCTCGCGCTCGGTCATCACAGGCTTTGTCAACGCGCTGGCCATCCTGATCTTCTTGGCTCAGTTGCCGGAACTGACGAATGTGAGCTGGCATGTGTATGCCATGACAGCGGCCGGGCTTGGCATCATCTATCTCTTCCCCTACATCACCAAGGCCGTACCGTCGCCACTGGTGACCATCGTTGTTCTCACGGCTGTTGCCATCTTCCTTGGCCTTGACATACGCACTGTGGGTGATATGGGCAAACTGCCAGACAGCCTGCCGATATTCCTGCTGCCGGATGTGCCTCTGAGTTTGGAAACGCTCAAAATCATCTTCCCTGTCTCTGCCACGCTGGCAGTGGTAGGTCTATTGGAATCCATGATGACGGCTTCCATCGTCGATGACCTGACCGACACCAATAGCAACAAGAACCGAGAATGCGTAGGTCAAGGTATCGCCAATATCACCTCTGGCTTCCTCGGTGGCATGGCAGGTTGCGCCATGATTGGTCAGTCAGTCATCAACGTGAAGTCTGGTGGACGTGGACGGCTATCCACTCTTGCTGCGGGCGTGTTCCTGCTACTCATGGTGGTATTCATTGGTGATTGGGTAGCCCGCATTCCGATGGCCGCATTGGTGGCTGTAATGATTATGGTATCTATCGGCACCTTCAATTGGGCCTCGATCCGCAATCTGCGCGAACACCCAAAAAGCTCCAGTGTGGTGATGATTGCTACGGTGGTGGTGGTGGTCGCTACCCATGACTTGGCCAAGGGTGTGCTGGTCGGCGTCCTGCTGTCCGGCTTCTTCTTTGCCCACAAGGTCGGGCAAATCCTGCGTATCAAATCAATGACCGCAGACGAAGGACGCGTGCGCATCTACACCATCACAGGGCAGGTGTTCTTTGCCTCGGCAGAGCGTTTCATCAACGCCTTCGACTACAAGGAAGTCATCGAGAAGGTGCGCATTGACGTGAGCCGCGCCCACTTCTGGGACATTACTGCCGTCAGCGCGCTGGACAAGGTGGTCATCAAGTTCCGGCGCGAAGCGACCGAGGTGGAAGTCATTGGCCTGAACGAAGCCAGCTCCACGATGGTGGACAAGTTCGCCGTGCACGACAAAGACGGTGCCGAAGACATGCTGATGGGCCACTGAGAGGAGAACACCCATGAAAAACGAAAACAAAGTGCTGGCCTGCGTAGATCAATCGCACTTCGCAGACCATGTAGCCGACTATGCAGCTTGGGCCGCCCGTCGCATGGATGCGCCGCTGGAGTTCCTGCATGTCATCGACCGCCATCCTGAGTTGGGATCGGGCGAGGATCACAGTGGGGCCATCGGCATCGACGCCCAAGAAAATCTGCTGACCAAGCTCTCCGCTGACGACGAGGCCCGCACTAAGAACGCCCGCGAGCAAGGCCGCATCTTCCTCAACCGACTGCGTGAGAGGGCCTTCGCTTCCGGGGCCGCGCTGGTCGATGTTCGCCAGCGGCATGGCGAACTGGAGGAAACGCTGGCCGAACAAGCGGAAGGCGTGCGCCTGCTAGTCTTGGGTCGCCGCGGCGAAGCCGCTGAAACGACTCAACGCGACCTTGGCCGCAACGTCGAGCACGTAGTGCGTGCCGTGCATAAGCCAATCCTGACCGTGACCGCAGGCTTCAAGGAGCCGCAGCGCGTGATGATCGCCTTTGACGGCGGCAATGTGACCCGGCGCGGCGTCGAGATGGTCGCTGGCAGCCCGCTGTTCCGTGGCCTGCCGATCTACCTGCTGATGTCGGGCAAGGAAAGTCAGGATGCCCACAGGCAGCTTGATTGGGCCAAGACCACCTTGGAAACCGCAGGCTTTGAAGTCACAGCGTTGCTGACTCCAGGAGATGCCGAAAGCACCATTGCCAAGACGGTAAAGGAGCAGTCCATCGACATGCTCATCATGGGTGCATTCGGTCACTCACGGCTGCGCAGTCTGCTGTTCGGAAGCAAGACAGCTGATCTGCTGCGCTCGTCCACTATTCCGACCCTCTTGCTGAGATAGTGCCAGCGTGACGGCGCTTAACGTGCTTTATTTTCCGTTTTCTGAGACGACCCCTCGTACAGGTCGGGCTTGATGACGCCTTCCTTCAAATTGTCCAGCACCACGTAT
>CAYXXZ010000265.1:0-2623 GCA_964469165.1 uncultured Porticoccaceae bacterium | reverse complement strand
GCCACCATCTGGCCCATCTTGGTGGCCGCCACCTTGATCTGGGCAATCTCGCTGCGCGCCTCCTTGTTGCCCACCGTGTCCATGAGGTGTGCGGCATGGCAGGTGAGCAGACGGCACATGTTGATCTCGGTGCGCGCGCGCGCGATGCGGTCCTGCCACAGGGATTGATCCGCCAGCGCCTTGCCGAACGCGACCCGCGACACCAGGCGACGGCACAGCTGCTCCAGCAGGCGCTCGGCGTGGCCGATGATGCGCATGCAGTGGTGGATCCGCCCCGGCCCGAGGCGGCCCTGGGAAATCTCGAAGCCGCGACCTTCGCCGAGAATGAGGTTTTCGGCGGGCACCCGCACGTTGTCGAAAATGATCTCCGCGTGGCCCTTGGGCTCGTCGTGATAGCCAAACACCGCCAGGGGGCGCACCAGGGTGATGCCCGGCGTCTTGGGGTCGACCAGAATCTGCGACTGCTGCAGGTGGCGCGGCGCATTGGGGTCGGTCTTGCCCATCACGATGTAGACCCCGGTATTGGGGTGATAGGCATTGGTGATCCACCATTTGCGACCATTGATGACGTAGTGGTCGCCATCGCGTTCGATGCGAGTCTCGACGTTGGTTGCGTCGGACGACGCCACCGCCGGCTCCGTCATGCAGTAGGCGGAGCGGATGCGCCCTTCCAGCAAGGGCTCGAGGTATTTTTGCTTTTGCGCTTCGTTGCCGAAGCGGTCGAGCACTTCCATGTTGCCGGTATCCGGCGCCGAGCAGTTGAAGATTTCCGAAGCCCAGATGACCCGGCCCATCACTTCCGCGATGGGCGCGTATTCGAGATTGGTAAGGCCCGCACCCCGTTCGGAATGGGGCAGGAACAGGTTCCACAATCCCTGGGATTTGGCCTTTTCCTTGAGGGCATCCATCAGCGGCGGCACCCGAAACGGCTGGTCGGGCAACTCGTGCAACTGTTGCTCGTACAGCTTTTCGTTGGGGTAGACGTGCTCGTCCATGAACGCGGCGACACGGTCACGCAGTTCCTGGGCCCTGGGGTTCGGGGTCAAATTCATCTGAAAATACTCGGCTCGTTATGCTTGATGCTGGCCTTCAAGGGTTCTGCGGGCCAGTGCCGCAACCTCGAAAACCCGCTCCTGACGGTGCAGCACGCGGCGGCTCGATGCCGTGCCCGTGGCAGCCCGCTTGAGAATGCCCTGGATCATGGCCGCATAGCGGAACTGGGCGTAGCCCAGGTAAAAGCGCCGGTAGGGCATCTCGCTGATGCCGTAGTGACGGCAGTAGGCCTCGATGTAGGCATCCATGGTGGGGATGCCGAGTTCTTCGAGATCCTTGCCGGCAAGGCTCGACGCGGCGCCGCCAATGTCGTCGACAGGTTCCCACCAGGCCCTGAGGTGGTGGGCGAGATCGATGAACGGATCACCCAGGGTGGACATTTCCCAGTCGAGCACCGCGCTCACCCTGGGTCTTTCGGCATCGATGATGATGTTGTAGAGACCGAAATCGCCGTGCAGCAGCCGCGTCTGCTCTTCTTTCGGCATCATGTCCGGCAATTTGCCGATGAGCCAGTCCATGTCCGGGATATCCGTCAGCTTCGATTGCTCGTAAACCTTGGCCCAGCGGGAGAAATTGCGCTGGATGTAGTTTCCGCCGCGCCCCAGGTGGCCGAGGCCGATGGCCTCGTAATCGATGAGGTGCAGTTGCGCCAGGCTCGTCACCATGTCTTCGTAGATGGCGGCACGATCGGTGTTCCACAGGCCGGGCAGGTCGTTGTTCCAGAAGACCCGTCCCGAGCAATACTCCACCACATAGAACGACGAGCCGATGATCTGCTCGTCGGCGCAGTAGTGATAGGGTTTCGGCACCGGATAGCTGGCCTTCGCCAGCGCGGAAATGACGTGGAATTCACGCTCTATATCGTGGGCGGAATCGAGCAACTCACCGGGTGGGCGGCGGCGCAGCACATAGGTGGCGCCGGTGATATTGTTGGTGAGCTTGTAGGTGGGGTTCGATTGGCCACCGCGAAATTTTTCCGCGGAAAAATCCGTGCCCAGTCCGTCGACGATATCTTTCAGATAGGCGCCCAGGGCGATGGTATCGAGCAAGAGATATTCCGGCGGCTCTTCGGTGCCGGAGAACAGTTGCTGGCGATCGGTTGTCATGATCCTTACCTCTCTTTTACTTTTGTGAAACAGGGCTGAGGGTTGGCAGCCGGTTCAGGAGCCGCCGTTCAAGAGTAGTCTCGCACGGCCTCCCGGTAACAGACTAGCCCACCCTCCTCCACTTCACAGACATTGGCGGCCGCATCAGGGTTCATTTCCTGACCCAGCGCCGTGTCGAGTACACCCCAGCGCGCTTCCAGAAGCGGGCGATACTCGGGGTGCGTGAGAATGTACAGCTGGTTGCGCAACACCGCCGCGACCACCTTGTCGGCAACTTCGCGCGGCGTCTGAAAATGGCTGAAACCGGTCTTGGCGAACAGCTTGCCCTCTTTCACCAGGTCGGGAGCGATGGCCCGTGAATTATTGAGAATGTTGCCGCGTGTGGGGCCGGGGCAGAGCACCGACACGCCGATATCGTGCTCGGCAAGCTCGATGCGCAAGGTCTCGGAAAGCCCCATGATGGC
>CAYXXZ010000264.1:0-2648 GCA_964469165.1 uncultured Porticoccaceae bacterium | reverse complement strand
ACCTGACCGACGAGGAAAAAGACGTCGAGCAGGAAATCAAAAACACCGAGGTGGAGACAGCAGACGTTATCGCCGAGCTCGAAAAATTCATATTCGATCACATCATTAATCAGCGGAAGATTCGCTACGACGAGAATGGCCAGGACTACCCGTTCTCCAAAAAGATCGATGGGCAATTGCACGGACGTGAATACGAGCTGGCCATCCATGTCATCAGCCCATTTCATGACAACGCTGACATGGAGTCCAACCTGCGGACACAGAGCATGGGGCGCGACGAACTGCTCGTCGTGATACCAGATGATGATCGCCTCATTCGCGACATCTTCATGTACAAGAAGACGGCGAAATACATCCGCCAAAATGTCTCGATCACCCAACGGGAGGCGATAAAACGCATCCTAGAAAACAAGCGCTTCCAAAACCAGGAACGGTATGCCGCTCTGGAACAGCGCGTGCAAATCCTGATGGGCAAGGCCAAGCTATTCGTGGCAGGTGCCGATGTCGAAATCAATTCCGAGGATGCGCAGACCCGGGTGCTGCGCGGATTTCACGAACTCATCTCCCGCACCTACCCAAACCTGCGCATGCTGCGCGGCATCACCTATACCGAGAACGACATCGGCGAATGCCTCAATCGCTCCGAGCAAGGGTTGTTCGGCAACGACGCCACCTCCCTGTCCGAGCCCGAGAAGGAACTTTTGGCGTTCATTCAAGGCAACAACAATCATGGCATGCGCACCACGCTGAAAACCCTGCTGGAGAGATTCGAGCGCAAACCCTATGGCTGGTACTACGCCGCCATTCTCTGCACCCTGGCCCATCTCTGCGCGCGCGGCAAAATTGAGGTCCGCGCCGACGGCAACCTGCTGGAAGAAGACGAGCTGGAACGGGCCCTGCGCCACACCCATGGCCACGGCAATGTGGTGCTGGAGCCCCAAATTGAATTTGCCGCGTCTCAGGTTCGCGCCCTCAAGGAGTTCTTTGAAGACTTCTTTGACATTTCGCCCAGCGCCGGTGAAGCGAAGGCCCTCGGCAAGGAGACCGGAGCCGCGCTTCGGGAGTTCGTGCAGCAGCTCGCCTCGCTGGCGGACCAGGCATCTGAGTATCCTTTTTTAAATGCGCTGACGCCGGTGCTTGAGGCGCTCAAGGACCTAACCGGCAAGCCCTATGCCTGGTACTTGACCGAACTCACGCGCCAAGAAGACGCGCTCCTCGACATGAAGGAAGGTGTCATCGATCCCATCCGCAAGTTCATGAGCGGCCCGCAGAAAGCGATCTTCGATGACGCCCGCAAATTCCTGCAAGCCCAAGAGCCCAACTTCGCCTACATCGAAGGCGATGAACCCGCTTTGATAGCCGCCAGCTTGAACGATGAGAAATGCTTCAAGGGCAACTGCATGCAACAGGTGAAGGCGCAAGTGGAAATCCTGCAGGGCAAGATCACGGCCCAACTTGCGGCCGAGATCGACAAGGCCAAGGAGATGGTCGCCAGTTTCAAAGGCCGTATCAGCGGTATGTCCGAGTTCGGCGCACTGAGCGGCGAGCAGCAGGAGCAGCTCATCCGTCCCTTCGATGAATTCGGCACAGGCATAGAGCGCCAGCAACTGATCGCCGTCATCCGCGACACCCGGCGTCGGTTCGAGGAAGACGACTACCAGCGACTGCTCTCGCAGATGGCGTCCTGGGCGCAACCGGCACCAACGCCCGAGCCTGCACCTGGCGCCGGCCAAACCGCCAAGCCGCCATATGATGCAGCGAAACCCAAGCAACCGGCGGTGGCAGAGCGACGCATCGAGTATGTGTCTAGCCGCGCGGTGGCGGTCGCTTTTGACAAAGCCTGGCTGGCCGACGAGTCCGATGTGGAGCGCTATGTGGAATCCATGCGCAAGGCGCTGCTGGATGAAATTCGCAAAGGAAAAAGGATACAAATATGATGGAAACCGCAAAGCTCAAAAAGTTTGCCCAATCCGCGCGCCGCAGCCTCATGGAACAGGTGTCGACCAAACTCAAGTTGGTGCTGGCCGAAAACAGCGCCGCCCGACGCGAACGCGCCGAGGCCGTCAAGAAGCTCGAAGAGGCCATTGAAGAACACGGCAAGGCCCAGGTCATCGAGCGGGTGGCCTACATTTGGTTCAATCGCTTTTGCGCCCTGCGCTTCATGGATGTGAACCGCTATAACCGCATCAACATTGTCTCTCCCGCCGAGTCCGGACAGTTCCAGCCCGAGATTTTGGCGGAGGCCAAGATGGGGCACATCGACGAAAAAATAGTTCCCGAAAAAGTCCGGCAGCAGGTATCCGCCCTGCTCGGCGGCAAAGCGCCCAGCCACGATCCGCAGGGCGAGGCCTATCGCCTGTTGGTGGTGGCCGCCTGCAACTTCTGGAACCAGGCCATGCCCTTTTTGTTTCAGAAAATCGACGACTACACCGAATTGCTGATGCCCGATGATCTGCTCTCGGAGCACGCCATCTTGGCCCACACCCGAGAGGCCATGACGCCCGACGCCTGCGAAGACGTCGAGGTGATCGGTTGGCTCTACCAGTTTTATATCTCCGAGAAGAAGGACGAGGTGTTCGACGGCCTGAAGAAAAACAAGAAGATCACGCCCGAGAACATCCCCGCCGCCACCCAGCTCTTCACCCCGC
>CAYXXZ010000263.1:0-2650 GCA_964469165.1 uncultured Porticoccaceae bacterium | reverse complement strand
TGATGACAATTGTAGGCGATGTATGAGCCCTGGCCATCCTTGATGGACTCCCGAACAATACTGTCGGCACGCATCAACACCGCCTGGTCGCGGGCCAGTTTGTCGAGTTCTTCCTGGATTTTGTGGTGTTTGCGGGGGATCCCGACCACATTGTCGAGCACCGATGTGGAAATGGAACCCACCCGATTGCAGTTGTATGCCTGGTCGGGGCTGATGATATCGACCCGCTTGCCCGCTTCGGACACCTTGACGATCGAGCAGCCGCCGAGCAGCGTGGCGCTCGCGAGCAGGCCCAGGGCGATGGCTTTTGCTTTCATAAAACCTCGTTACAAACAGGTGGCATTGGAAGTGCCGATAGTCTAACCGCAAGCCCTCCCCGCGTGTAGTCATGTTCTGAGAATGGATTTGGCCGATCCGCCGGTGTTTTTACGGCAGCCTGAAATTTATTCCCGCTGCATACTGTAGGGGCAATTCATGAATTGCCCCTACGCGCAGAAAAACCGGGCTTTGGTAGCCCAAATTCCCGACTTAAGTGTAAGAACCAAAATCCGGTGTGGGCCCCAGCGGGACGATTCCCGAGGGGTTGATGGTTTTATGGCTGCCGTAGTAGTGCGTCTTGATGTGGTGGAAATCCACGGTCGCAGCCACGCCCGGAACGTCGTACAGACGGCGCAGATAGGCAGAAATGTGCGGAAATTCCACCAATTTGTTGCGATTGCACTTGAAATGGCCATGGTACACGGCATCGAAACGAATCAGGGTGGTGAACAAACGCCAGTCTGCCTCCGTCAGCGTGTCGCCGATCAGATAGGGTTGCCGCGCCAGCAGGGTTTCGACCCAGTCCAGGCTCTCGAACAGGGCGTGATAGGCCTGCTCGTAGGCGGGTTGTGAGGTGGCGAAACCTGCGCGGTACACGCCGTTGTTGATGGTGTCGTAGACGCGCGCGTTGATCGCGTCGATCTGTTCCCGCCAGGGCTCGGGATAGAAGTCGAGACGGTTTCCGGTGATGCCGTCGAAGGCTGTGTTGAGAATGCGGATGATCTCCGAGGACTCGTTGTTGACGATGGTCTGGGTTTCCTTGTCCCACAGTATGGGTACGGTGACCCGGCCTTCATAGCTGGCGTCGCTCTTGAGGTAGAGCTGGTAGAGGTGATCGAGCCCATAGAGGTCGTCGCCTCCGGTGGGGAACTCCCAGCCGTTCTCCAGCATCAAGGGCGCCACCACGGTGACGCCGATGTGTTGTTCGAGATCTTTCAGGGCGCGGAAGATCAGGGTGCGGTGGGCCCAGGGGCAGGCGAGGGATACGAACAGGTGATAGCGTCCGCTGGTAGCGGGGAACGTGGTGCGGCCTTCGGGTCCGCCTTTGCCATCGGTGCTGATCCAGTGCCGAAAGCGACTGTCCTGGCGCTTGAATTCGCCACCCGTGGCATCGGTTTCGTACCAGCGGTCTACCCACTTGCCCTTTTGCAACAAGCCCATGATGAATCCTCCTAAGCAGCTGTTTCTGCGGTTGTTTTTGTGCCGAGCAGCGCGTCGATCCGGGCCTTGCCCTTGGCGATGACCTCTTCGGGGGTACGCTTGGAGCCACTGGCATCAATGATATGGACAGTTTTCACGCCAATAAATTTGCAGATATGCGCCATATAGGCGCTGGCGAAGTCGATTTCGCCACCGATATCCACGCCGCCAGCGGCCACTATCAACCAGGCGCTGTCGATGCCGGTCAGCCCTTCGGGGCCGGTGGCGGTATAGCGGAAACTCTCCCCCGCGCGGCATACGTAGTCGATCCACTGTTTGAGCACCACGGGCACCGAGAAATTGTGCACCGGCATGCCGATCACCAGGGTGTCGGCGGCCTTGAGCTCGGCGATGAGCTGGTCCGAAATCGCCAGGTGCGTGCGCAGCGAGGCGTTGCTATTGTCGCTGCCGCCATGCAGAGCTACCAGGTCTTCGGCAGAGAGCGGTGGCAGAGGGTTTTCCGCCAGGTCGCGTCGTACCAGACTGTCGCCCCCAAGCTGGTCCACCAGGTGATTGCTGAGGATGCGGCTGTTGGAGGCGTCGAAACGTGGGCTGGTGTCGATTTGAAGAATGCTCATGATAATTTCGTCAGATTCGTTGATGTGTGCAGCCATTGTAGTGGTTGAGGTCGCGGGGAATAACAGGCACTATTTGTTTGTTTTATTCAAGTAATTTGATCAGTCATGGCTGCCATTACGCTCGAACTGCTGGAAATCATCGATGCCATCGACCGTCGCGGCAGTTTCGCTGCCGCCGCGGAGGAATTGGGGCGCGTGCCATCCGCCTTGTCCTACACCATTCAGAAGCACGAGGAATCGCTGGGCCTGAGCCTGTTCGTGCGCCAGGGAAGAAAGTCCGTATTCACTCCCGCAGGGCGGCTGTTGCTGGAAGAGGGCCGCCAACTGCTCCAGGCTGCAGATAGAGTGGCCGCTGAAGTGCGTACCCTGGCATCGGGCTGGGAGCCGCGTCTCAAGATCGCTGTCGATTCCTTGCTACCGGTAACGAGGATAATGGCGGTGCTGGCGCAGTTTCTGCAACAACACCCTGGTATGGAAATCGACCTCTGCGAGGAAGTGCTCGGTGGCACCTGGGAGGCACTGCTCGACGACCGCGTGCAACTGGTGATCGGTGC
>CAYXXZ010000262.1:0-2655 GCA_964469165.1 uncultured Porticoccaceae bacterium | reverse complement strand
CGTCGATGCCGGGCAGCAGGTGGCAGTGAATATCGATCATCCCGCCCTACCCTTAGTCGCCCTGTACCACAAAAGTCACCCCATACCCACAAATATTCATATCCACGACCATCAAAACGCTGTGGTCCCGATTGTAACCGAGTGCCGCGCATGCTCGGCATCCTGTGCCGGGAACAGGAAATGAGAGAGCTGCCATTTCCTCTCCTCTCATTTTTTCTGCAACAACGACAGTAGTGCCTGATCGAGATCGTAGACATCCGGGCGGAAGAAGACCTGGCCCTGCGCATCGGCTTCCGCCGTCCAGTAGCCCATGATGAGCGGAACCGGCTGCGGCAGGTTGAGATTGCCGGTGCGACCGGATTCGAGCACCCGGCTGAACTCCGCCTTGCGCTCGTCGCCGCCATCGCTGAACAACAGATCGGCCATCGTCATGGCATCCTTTATCCTTACGCAGCCCGAGCTGAAGAAGCGCTCGCCGCTGTCGAAAAGGTGTTGGTTCGGCGTGTCGTGAAGGTACACCGCAAACGGGTTGGGAAAGCGAAAGGCGATGCGGCCCAACGCGTTTCTTGGTCCCGCGTCCTGGCGCAGGATGATTCCGCCCGGATTGCTCCAGTCGACCTGTCCGGGATCAAGCACGTTGCCCTCGCGATCCAGCACCTTGAGGCGATTCTTTGTCAGATAGGAAATATCCCTGCGAATTTCCGGCAGTTTGTCGTTGCGCAGAATGGTGGGCGGCACCGTCCAGGTCGGATTGAGCGTCACATGGGTCAGCGAGGACACCAGCGCCGGCGTGGCGCGTGACGCCATGCCCATCTGGGCTCTGCTGGTCCAGGCGAGCTCGCCGCCGCGATAGTACATGACCCGCGCCGCGGTGACGTCCACCACCAGAGTGCGCGGTGCCATGTCTCTGGCGAGCCAGCGCATGCGCTCCAGGTTCACGCGCATGCGCGCCACGCGCTGTTCGGCGTCCCGGTTGAGCTCAGCCAGCGTCTTGCGGCCAGCCACCCCATCCACCGCCAGGCCGTGGCGAAGCTGAAATACCTTCACGGCATCGCCGAGCCCGACATCGAAATGCTCCACCACCGCGGCCTCGGCAGCGGTATACCCCTCGGCGGCGAGGCGCGCCCGCAGCAGTGCCACCCGCTCACCCGTATCGCCCTCACGCAGTGAAGGCCCTGCAGGAATCTCGGGCCAGGGATCTCGGGGAGGATTGTCGCGAGCCGCCACATAGGCGGCGCGCAAGTGCTGGTAGGGCGCGAAGGCCGGGCGTGCCGCCTGAATCAAGGCTTGCGGATCATCGCCACTCGCCACCAGGGCGGACAGGGCGCGTACACGATCCTCATCCGTCATGGGATGCCGGTACCACACCAGCTCCGCCCGGTGCGGGTCGACTCGGCCCAGGGTGAGGTCGCTGAGCGCCTGGACGAGAATCTGACTCGCCAGCAGCGCTTCGCAGGTGTCGAGATCATCCCCTCTCCGGCGCGACTCAAGCCAGCTCAGGTGATACTGATCGGGGTAGAGGCCATCGTCCGCCAGGGTGCGAAGTTCCGTCGCCAACGCGCGAAGGCTGTCACTGGCTCGCCACAGGTCGCGATGAAACATGCCCCCCGCGACCGTGCGTACCGCCGGGTCCAGCCTGATGGGCGGCTCGGGGCAGACTTGCGTCGGGAGATTGGCGTAATCGACCCCGGTTTCAGCAGAAAGGACCGGGAGCGACAACCAGAGCAGAGTGCAGAGTGCAGCGACAGGTGTATATTTTTTAAACAACTCTTTTTCCTTATTCGGCGATCCCTGCTAGAATGCCCCGCACAGGCACAGAGCAGAAACGTCACAACGATCCTGGCTGTCAGGATCCTCCAGATTGAAAGATAACAGAGTTCCCAGGGGGAAAAGCAATGCCGGCGAAGCGCCTTATCAAACTGCTTGGCAAATTTTTCGCAATCACCTTGCCCCTGACGCAAGTGACCACAGCCTCGGCCTCCTCCTTCGATAGCGACCTTTACGCCTCTCTTGCTGCAATCGCCCCTGAACTGAGTCGCACCGTGCTCAAAACGGCTCTCAAGGCCACCAATTGTGCCGTCAACCAGGGTACCGCGGAGCCTCGCCGCCTCGCCATCATCGATTACTCACTGCCCTCCACCGAGAAGCGCCTGTGGATCTTCGATCTGCAACAGCGCTCCCTGTTGCTGCAGGAACTGGTGGCTCACGGCAGGAATTCCGGGGAACTGAGCGCAACGGCATTTTCAAACACCCTCGGCAGCTACCAGTCGAGTCTCGGCCTGTTCGTTGGGGATGAGAGCTACTCCGGAAAACATGGCTATTCACTGCGCCTCGACGGCCTCGAACCCGGCGTCAACGACCTGGCCAGAGAACGGGCGATCGTCATTCACGGTGCGGATTATGTCGATCCGGGCTGGATCGATGAGCATGGCCGTATCGGCCGCAGTCTGGGCTGTCCCGCCGTGCCCCGCGAGGCGGCGCAACAGGTGGTGGACAATCTCAAGGGTGGCCAACTGATCTTTACTTACTATCCCGACCAGGAATGGCTGAATTCCTCAAGCTATCTGAACTGTGATACGCCGAGGGTCGCGGCGAATCGGTAGGTTCACAGTTCACAGTTCACAGTTCACAGTTCACAGTTCACAGTTCACAGTT
>CAYXXZ010000261.1:0-2681 GCA_964469165.1 uncultured Porticoccaceae bacterium | reverse complement strand
CGGTTTACGAGTACATCCAGACCAAGGGCCGCAAGGTGCGCAGCCCCGGCTCGGTGGCCTATCCGCGCAAGGATGTGCGCGGCATCACCCGCGCCCTGCGCAACGGTCGGGTGATCTGGTACGCGCCCGATCACGACCTGGGCCCCAGCGGCAGCGTGTTCGTGCCGTTTTTCGGTATCGAGACCGCCACCATCACCGCCACCAGCAAGCTTGCGCACCTGGGCAAGGCCAGGGTGGTGCCTTTCAGCCACTTCCGCCGTGCCGACGGCAGTGGTTACGATGTGCGCGTGCATCCCGCGCTCGACAATTTTCCCAGTGGTGACGACGTGGCGGATGCGCGCCGCGTCAACGAAATCGTCGAGGGTTTCGTACGCCGCCACCCCGAGCAATACCTGTGGGCCCATCGCCGCTTCAAGACACGCCCGCCCGGGCAGCCGTCGCTGTACACCAGGGCGCGGCGCTGAGCTTGGTGATCCCTGCGGAATTGTATGGGGTCGCTTGCGGGCAAGCTCCTACAGGGGGGAGGTAGAGAGGGTCGGGATGGCTGTTGCAGGAGCCTGCCTGCAGGCGACCTTTGTTACCTCAAAGCTTACGGCTTGTAGCTTCTCCAAAGAGCGCTGCTTGTGTGCTTGGGGGCACACCAGTAACATTACGCTTTTTTACCGGAGCAGCGCATGATCACCGGCAGTATTGTGGCATTGATTACCCCCATGGTTCCCGACACCCTCGCCGTGGATTGGGTTGCCCTCAAAAAGCTGGTGGAGTGGCATATCGCGCAGGGCACCAGTGGCATCGTCGCGGTGGGCACCACCGGCGAGTCCGCCACCCTGGATGTGGATGAGCACATCGAAGTCATCCGCTGTTGTGTCGAGGTCGCCGCGGGGCGCATTCCCATCATTGCGGGTACGGGTGCCAACAGCACCAGTGAGGCCATCGAGTTGACGGCGGCGGCGCGTGACGCCAGGGCCGACGCCTGTCTTTTGGTCACACCCTATTACAACAAGCCTACCCAGGAAGGGCTGTATCTGCATCACAAGGCCATTGCCGAGGCAGTGGACATTCCCCAGCTTCTCTACAACGTGCCGGGTCGCACCGCCTGTGACATGCAGGCCGACACGGTGATTCGCCTGGCCGCCATCGACAACATCGTCGGTATCAAGGAAGCCACCGGCGACATCGATCGCGCGAGGGCATTGATCCGCGGCTGTCCCGACACCTTTGCGGTGTATTCAGGCGACGATTTCACGGCCATCGATCTCATGCTGGCCGGCGGCAAGGGCAACATTTCCGTAACGGCCAACGTGGCGCCCGCCAATATGAGCGCCTTGTGCGCGGCCGCGGTGGGCGGCGACGAGCCGCGTGCGCGCGCGTTGCAGAACAAGTTGATGCCGCTGCACAAGGCCATGTTCCTGGAATCGAACCCCATCCCGGCAAAATGGGCGGTGGCGGAACTGGGCTTGTGCCAGCACAATGCCATCCGCCTGCCCTTGACCGATCTCTCGCCGCGCTTCCACGACACCGTGCGCGCGGCCCTTGCCGACAGTGGCCAGGCGGCTACCACTATTTCTTGAAGAGAGCTTTGCGCATGAAGATAAAGACGCTGGCTGTACTTGTCGCGACCGCGACGACCGTTTCCGGATGCGGCATGTTTGGCGACGACGGTATGTTCCGCAACCGCAGCGGCGACTACCGCCATGCGGTCGAGATGCCGCCGCTGGTGGTACCCGAAGACATGGATACGGAGAGCATCGGCCAGCTCTATCCCGTGCCGCAGATTCCCGAAACGGCGGTGACGGAGGATTTCGATACCGTGCCCAGGCCCCAGCCGCTGGCGGCCAACAGCATCGACGAAGTCATCAGGATTCAGACCCTGGGCGATGAGCGCTGGATTCTCAGCAACCGCGACCCCAGCGAGATCTGGCCGCGGGTGCGCAACATTCTCAACCGCAGTGGCATTCCCACCGCCCGTGCCGAAGCGTCGCAGGGCGTTCTCGAAACCGTATGGCTGGAATTCAAGGGAGATGAGGAGCAGAACCACCGCTATCGGTTCTACATTCAGCCCGGCGTGCAAATGCAGAGCACCGAGATCAAGGTGCTGCACGACCAGATGAACAAGGATGGCGCAGAGAAGGCCTCCTGGCCCGAGGCGTCGGTGGATGATGGCCGTGAAAAGGATATGGTCGAGATTCTTGCCAATGCGCTTGCCGGCGACGTCACCAGCGGCACGGTGTCGCTGCTTGCCCAGGCCATTGGCGGCGAGCAGAAAGTGGAATTCGTAACGCCGCGCGTGGCCGATCCCTATCTGTTGATGCGGCTCGATGAAGAGCGCGCCTGGGCCTCCCTGGCTTACTCCCTCACGCGCGGCGGCTTCACCACCGTCGACCAGGATCGCTCGGCGGGGACTTTCTACGTCAACTACACGCCGCCCGAGGACGACAAGGAACCCGGATTCTTCCGGCGCATGTTCAGCCGCGACGGCAAGGTGGTCGAGGCCAATTATCAGATTCGCCTCAGCGAGGCCGAAGAGGGCTCGCAGATTCGGGTGCTCGACGTGGATGGCAACGGTCTCGAACGCAACGAGGCCATTCGCCTGTTGAGAAGTGTTCGGGCCAACCTTTCCTGATGCTGCGCTTCGCTTCCCTGGGAAGTGGCAGCAAGGGTAACGGTACTCTTGTCGAAGG
>CAYXXZ010000260.1:0-2684 GCA_964469165.1 uncultured Porticoccaceae bacterium | reverse complement strand
AAGGCCCATCCTGCAACGCCAGACGAATTTCCTCGCCCGGCGTCAGCGTATTGCGGGTGGTGAAACTGTAGCTCACGCCGCCCTTGCGCAGATCCAGCCGGGCCACCATGAAACCGTCGCCCTGCTCCAGAATCTCGGCGCTCTCGCACCCTTCCATAAAAGCGGGATAGGACGCCACATCATTCACGAGAGCATACATATCCATGGCGGAGTACATGACCAAAGCGCTGCGCTGAATAACCGTCGACATGGAAAAATCCTAGAAAAACTTCTTGTACAAACCAACCACCAGAATCAGCGCGATGGCCGAGGTTGCGACATAGGCCAGCAGCCAGTGCCAGACCTTGAGCACTCTCACGGCGTTGTCGCCCAGGGCCGCCATGGCGTCTTCGCGCTTCATCGCCCAGCCGACAAACGCCGAAATCAACAGTCCCACCAGGGGCAGCAGGATGCTTGCGGTAGCAAAGTCCATCACCTCGAAAAACGTATTGCCTGCCAGGGTATGGTCCTTCCACAGGTTGAACGAAAACACCGTCCCCAAGCCCAGCACCCAGGCAAAGGTACCGATGACCAGGTTGGCGGTCGCGCGGCTGACGCGCCATGTTTCGATCAACCAGGCAACGGCGGGCTCGATCAGCGAGATGGAAGAACTCCAGGCCGCGATGGTCACCAACACAAAAAACAACGTGCCGAAAAACAGCCCGCCGGGCATGTTGGCGAAGATCACCGGCAACGTCTGAAACATCAGACTCGGCCCCGCATTGGGCGCCATGCCGGGGCTGGCGAAAACGATGGGAAAAATCGCCATGCCCGCCGCCAGCGACACCAGGGTGTCGAGCCCCGCGATGGTAAGCACTGTCCTGCCGATAGGAGCGCCCTCCGGCATATAGGCACCGTATGCCATGATGGCACCCATGCCCAGGCTCAGGGTGAAGAAGGAATGGCCAAGAGCCTCCATCACGCCCGACCAGGTGAGGCTATCACTGCGAAAACTGAACAGAAATCGAGCGCCCGCCGCCCAGTCACCATGCTGTGCGGCGAAGATCAGCAACACGAAGAGCAGCACGAAGAGCAATGGCATCATCACCTTGACTGCCACCCCAAGCCCCTTGGTCACCCCGCCGATCACCACACCCATGGTCAGCACCATGAACAGGGTTTGCCAGAAAATCAGTTTTTGTGGATTTTCAAGCAGACTACTGAAAGACGCCGCAACGTCTCCGGCACTGGCGCCCTGCAATCTGCCGCTGCCCATTTCGACGACGTAGTGCAGCACCCAGCCGCCAATGACCGCATAATAGGAAAGGATCAGCACACCCGCCGCCACACCCAGCCAGCCGATACTTCCCCACAGCCGTGGTGCCCCCGTGGCCTTCACCACTTTTTTCATGGCGTTCACCGGGCTCATGCGACCCAGCCGGCCCAGCATGACCTCTGCCATCATGATCGGGATGGCAACGAACAGGATGCAGGCGAGATACACCAGCACAAAGGCGCCGCCGCCGTTCTCGCCCGCGATATAGGGAAACTTCCAGATGTTGCCGAGGCCGACAGCCGACCCCGTTGCCGCCAGAATGAACACCCAGCGACTGCGCCACACGCCATGGACTGTGCCCTGAACAGGGCCCGAAGACTCAGACATAACAGCTTGCCTTATTGAATTCGCGCAATTGTACCCCCCTTGGCAAAGGCCGCAAAACCGGGCCGACCGTATCTCCGGCTGCGGGGCGTAGGTATAATGCCGCCATGACAAAGAAAGCAGCCAAAGCCAAAAAAACCGGTAATGCCACCATCGCCCAGAACAGGCGCGCGCGGCACGACTACTTCATCGACGAACGCTTCGAAGCGGGCCTCTCGCTTCAGGGTTGGGAAGTGAAGAGCCTGCGCGCGGGCAAGGCCCAGCTTACCGACAGTTACGTCATCGTCCAGAATGGCCAGGCGCTGCTCATAGGCGCACACATCACGCCGCTGCAAACGGCCTCGACCCACTTCGTGACCGAGCCCACGCGCACCCGCAAGTTGCTGCTCAATCGCCGCGAAATCGACCGCATTGCCAGTGCCGTGCAACAGAAGGGCTACACCTGCGTCGCGCTCTCGCTCTACTGGAAGGGCCATATCGCCAAGTGCGAGATCGGCCTGGCCAAGGGCAAGGCCGACCACGACAAGCGCGAAGCCACCAAGGAACGGGACTGGGAGCGCCAGAAGCAGCGCATCATGCGCAAAGCTTGAGGATCCTCAGCCTCTCATCGCGAATTGTGTTACCATGCCCTTGAAATTTTACCTATCGGGCCTTATAGATAGGTTGAAGAACACTTGGGGGCGTTTTGGGATTCGACGCCGGTTACGAAACCTTGTGTGCATGCCGAGATGGCGACCAATCTCGTAAATCCAAAGTCGCAAACTTATAGTTGCCAACGACGACAACTACTCCGCACTCGCTGCTTAATACCCAGTAGGGTGCCGTCTGACCGGATACGTGCTTGTGCGTCCGTCATCAGGCGTCGATCCTCACAAGCTCGCAACAACGCTCGCCTGGGGCCGAGTTGTTAAAACCTGACCGGGATCGCAGTTGGTCTTCCCTGCCCTTCGGGTAACCCGCTGTTAAATTCAAAGACGTGGCTAAGCATGTAGAGCAAAAGGCAGAGGACTGACGGACAGGGGTTCAACTCCCCTCGCCTCCACCA
>CAYXXZ010000259.1:0-2695 GCA_964469165.1 uncultured Porticoccaceae bacterium | reverse complement strand
CCTGGATCAGGTCGAGGAACTGCAGGCCGCGGTTGGTGTATTTCTTGGCGATGGAAATCACCAGGCGCAGGTTGGCCTCCACCATTTCCTTCTTGGCACGCCGCGCTTTCGCCTCACCGATGGACATGCGACGGTTGATGTCCTTGATCTGGGCCACGGCCAGGCCGTAGGTTTCCTCGAGAGCGGTGAGCTTGCGCTGGCAGCGCAGAATTTCATCCTTGGCGAGTTCGAGCTTGGCGGAGTAGGGGCTCTTCGCCTTGATGAGGCCGGCGAGCCATTTCTCGTTGGTTTCGTTGCCGGGGAATTTCTCGATGAACTCCTGGCGTGGCATCCGCGCCTGGCGAACGCACAGCATCATGATGTTGCGCTCTTCCTTGCGGATCTCTTCCAGGGCGTTGCGCACTTCGAGAATCAGCGGGTCGAACTGGCGCGGTGTCAGCTTCAGGTATTTGAAAATCTCGCCCAGCTCTTCCAGCTGCTTTTGCGCGGTTTTGCTGTGGCGATCATGGCGCGCCAGGGTGCGCTTGGTTTTCTCGTTCTGGGCGCGCAGTGCTTCGAAGCGCAGGCTGGCTTCGTCCAGGTCCAGGCCGTCTTCGTCAAGATTGCTGTCGTCTTCCACCTCGCCATTTTCCGCGGCTTCGGCTGCGGCGGCGCTCTGCTCCATGGCAGAGGGAACGTACTCCATGGGGTTCAGATAGCCGCTGATGATGTCGCCGAGCTTGCGTTCGCCGCTTTCCACCAGATCGTATTCGTTCAGGATATGGTCGACGGCCGAAGGCCACTCGGCCAGGCCGGACATAAGTTCGCGAACACCTTCCTCGATGCGCTTGGCGATGCCGATCTCACCCTCGCGGGTCAGCAGTTCCACGGAGCCCATCTCGCGCATGTACATGCGCACCGGGTCGGTGGTGCGGTGTTGTTCGGTCTCGACGGCGGCGAGGGCGGCGGCGGCTTCCGCCGCGGCGATTTCGTCGGTGGTGTTGTCTCCGGCGGTGATCAGCAGAGTATCGGCATCGGGCGCGGTTTCAAACACGTTGATGCCCATGTCGTTGATCATCTGGATGATGTCTTCAACCTGATCCGGATCGGAGATGTCTTCGGGCAGGTGGTCATTCACCTCGGCGTAGGTGAGATAACCCTGTTCACGCCCTTTGGCAATGAGTTCTTTGAGACGGGATTGCTGCTGAGGGGAGTCGCTCATAGTTGTCCAGTGTCAGGTTGAGGGGGGTGAAAAGAAACGCGCGATTATACCGAATAGTTGTGGTGATGTCCCGTTACTTCAAGGGTAGTTCAGGATTTAATTTTTTGCGCGATGTTTTGCGGTAAGCTTTTGTTTCATAAGCTGGTACAAGTCGGGGGTGCGCTCGTCCTCTGTCAGTTCCTGATGCCACAGCAGCGTGACGTGCTTGCGTTCCTGGGGAGAGAGTTCATCGCGGCCGAGAAGTTCCTCGAGTTGGGCCTTCGCGGGCCGTTTCGTGAACATTTTTTCCTGCAGATGGCGACAGATATCGCGAAATTCCGCAACATCATCGCGGGCGCTGGGCTGATGTGCGCCGAGCATGTCGGCCGCGACGATACGCGCCAGTTTTTCGCCCTCCTCGGCACCGTATATGCCGCGCCAGTAGCCGAGAATATGATTGAGCGTGTAGTGCGGCTGCTCGTCGAGCAGGATGCACAGGCTGGCCAGGGTTTCGGCGTCCGGGTCGTCGAGCTGAGACAGATCGTCAAGGCTGGCCAGCTCGGTGCGCAGCTGCGGCATGTGCAGCAGCAGCAGAATCAGGCGCTGAAGGGGGGAGAGTTTGAGCCTGCGCTGGGATGGCGTCTCCAAAGGGGGGGCGGATCGAGCGCCGCCATCATATTCGGGTGATTCGCCGTCCCAGGGCGGGGCGTCGTCCTGGATCGGGGCATAGTCCTGGGTCGAGGCATAGTCGTCATCGTAGTGCGGCGCCTGCTGATCTTCCGGTGCGGCGCCGGTGTCGGGTGCTGGCGGCCTGATGATGAGGGCCAACGCCTCGATGTCCATATCCGTGCGCCGCGCCAGCTCCTTGAGCATCAGTTGGCGAAAGACACCGTCGGGGATGCGGTTGATCAGCGGCGCGGCCAGCTGGCTCAGGCGCGCCTTGCCGTCGATGGACGCGGTGTTCAAGCCTTCCTGCAAGCAGGCAAAGAGGAAATCCGGCAGAGGGTCGGCGTTCTCCATGAGCTTGCTGAAGCCTTCCTTGCCCAGCTTGCGCACCAGGGTGTCCGGGTCCTCTCCCTGGGGCAAAAACAAAAAGCGGGCGCTCCTGCCATCGGCCATGCTCGGCAGGCAGGTTTCCATGGCGCGCCGTGCAGCGCGGCTGCCGGCTTCGTCGCCGTCGAAGCAGAAAATTACGTCGCTGGTGTAGCGAAACAACTTGTCCAGATGGTCGGCGGTGGCGGCGGTGCCGAGGGTGGCGACGGCATTGTGAATGCCGTGCTGGGCCAGGGCGACCACGTCCATATAGCCCTCCACCACCATCAATGAGCGGATTTCGCCCAGGATTTTGTGGGCCTCGTAGAGCCCGTAGAGCTCGCGCCCCTTGTGAAACACCGGTGTTTCCGGCGAATTCAGGTATTTGGGCTTGCTGTCGTCCAGAACGCGACCGCCGAAGCCGATGGTGCGACCGCGGGTGTCGCGGATCGGGAAGATGATGCGGTTGCGAAAGCGGTCGTA
>CAYXXZ010000258.1:0-2732 GCA_964469165.1 uncultured Porticoccaceae bacterium | reverse complement strand
AGCCGGTGTTGCGCGGCTGTCGGTTCGCCGGCGCGGAGCGCGCGCAGCCTGCGCCAGCGGTGGTGGCGGCACTGCGCGAGCCGCTGCGGGCGATACTCATCGCGCCCTCCAACCCCTGGCTGAGTATTGCGCCAATCCTTGCGGTGCCGGGCATGCGCGAGTTGTTGCGGCAAAATGGCGCCCCCGTGGTTGCCGTCACCCCGGTAATGGGCGGCAATGCCGTCAAGGGGCCTACCGCCAAGATCATGGCGGAGCTGGGGCTCGCCGTGACACCGGCAACGGTGGTGGAGTTTTATCGGGATGTCATCGATGGCTTTGTGCTCGACAGCCGCGATGCTGCCTCTCAGCAAGCCTTGCCCGTTCGCCACGCCGTTGCCGACACCCTGATGACCAGCGACGCCGACAAGGAAAGGGTGGCGCTGGCGGCGCTGGCGCTGGCGGATACGCTTGGCCGGCTTCGCTGACACCCCGGTTTAGCCTTGTGGGAGGCCTGCAGGCAGGCTCCTGCACGGGCAGGCCCAGTACATCGGCCGTGGTGTTGTCTCGGAGCCCCGTTCTTGCAGCACGCCTGCTTAAAGCTTATAGCTTACAGCTCCATAACAATTACCGCCGCGCGCCGCCATTGGCGACGATGGACTGGCCGGTGACCCACTGTGCCTCGTCCCGGGCGAGGAAGGCCACGATGGAGGAAATGTCCTCGGGCCTGCCGATGCGCCCGAAGGGCGAGGCCGCGGCGGCGGCGTCCTTGTATGCCTGGGGCATGGCCGAGATCATCGGCGTCTCCGTAAGGCCCGGCAGCACGGCGTTGACGGTGATGCCACGCGCGCCGAACTCGGCCGCGGCGATCTGGGTCATCATCGATGCCGCCGCCTTGCTGGATGCATACAAAAAGGCGTTGGGTGGCGGTGCTACAGCCGTCGAGGAAGAAATGGTGATGACGCGGCCATTGTCCTTCAATTGCGTCGCCGCGGCGCGCAGCAGAAACATCAGGCCTTTCACGTTGACACCGTAGATGCGCTCGAACTCTTCCTCGGTAACCGCCGAAATCGGATGCAGGGCGGAGACACCGGCATTGCACACGAGAATATCGGGGGCGCCGAAATTCTCCTGCGCTGCGCTGAACAGCGCCTCGACATCTGCCGCGCTGGTTACGGTGCCTTTGACCGCGATGGCGCGGCCCCCGGCCTTTTCGATGGCGGCGACCACTGTCTCGGCGGACGCGGCATCGCTGGCGTAATTCACCACCACGGCGGCGCCGTCAGCGGCGAGAACCTCGGAAATGGACTGGCCAATGCCCTTTGACCCGCCGGTGACGATGGCGACCTTGCCGCTCAAGGGTTTGCTCATGAGTTTCTCCTGGAGTTGAGTGTGTTCCAGAGGCCTCTACTCATAGGGTGCAGGGGCAGTTCATGAACTGCCCCTACGGTGTAAAAGCCCTGTTGCCTGTGTTCACTCCCTGTAACATCAGGGCATGACAAGTACCGGCTTGATGGCCTTGCCGATGTGGGAATCGTGGAACGCCTGGTTGATCTCATCGAATTGGTAGAACGTGATGAGCTTTTCATAGGGGAATTTGCCCGCCTTGTTCAAGGCGATCAGTTGCGGAATGAACTCCTCGGTGACGCTGCCGCCCATGTTGATGCCGACCAGGCTCATGGTCTGGCTCAGAAATGCCATGCCATTGAATTCGAAGGTGCCGCCGATGTTGGGCGCCGTCACCATCGCCATGGCGCCACCTTTCTTGACGCTTGCCACACCGGTGTTGAAGGTGTTGATGTGGCCCGCGGTCTCCAGCGCGAAGTCGCTGCCGCGGGGCACGATGGCGCGAATCTGCTCCACCACATCTTCGCTGCGTCCGTTGATGGTGTGACTCGCCCCCAGTTCGCGGGCCAGGGCGAGGCGCTCTTCCACCACGTCCACGACGATGATCGGGTGCGCTCCGGCGCTGTGCGCCGCCATCACGCCGCTGAGGCCCACCGCGCCGGCGCCGAACACGATCAGGCTCTGGCCTTTCTGCACCTTGAGATTGTTGAGAACCGCGCCGGCGCCGGTGACGATGCCACACGGCAGGGCCGCGAGTTTGTTGGGGTCTTCACCGCTTTCCAGATCCACCTTCACCACGTTGTTTTCCAGGGTGATGGCCCTGGTGGCAAAGGATGACTGCGAAAAAAACGCGCTGGTCAGTGGTTTGTCGCCGAGAAAAATGGTGGCGCTGCCGTCGGGGCGCGCGCCCGACATGGCGAGTGCGGCGAAGTTGTCGCACAGATTCGGATGGTGGTCGGCGCAGCTCGGGCAGGTGCCGCAGTGAGGATAGGAGATAACCACGCGATCGCCGGGTTTGACCTTGGTGACCGCAGCGCCGACCTGTTCGACGATGCCCGTGCTCTCGTGACCGAGAACAGCAGGCAGGGGAAGCATCTGCTTGAGTGTCGCGTCGGTGTGGCAAATGCCGACGGCCACGATTTTCACGAGAAGCTCATCGGGGCGCAGGTCGTCGAGGGTGACCTCTTCGAGGACGAATTCTTTTTCCGGGCTGTACGCCACGGCGGCGGTTGCAGTTGCGGTCATCACATGTACTCCTTTTCAAATTATGGTTGTCGCCGAGAGGAACTCGGCATTGCGCTGATGGGAAATCCTTATTGCTCGACCATCGCCGCAGCCGATGATTCTTTTCGTTGCGGCGGAGAGAGGGCAAGAGTAGCAAAAAATGCGATTGCGAGCATTACCCAGGC
>CAYXXZ010000257.1:0-2739 GCA_964469165.1 uncultured Porticoccaceae bacterium | reverse complement strand
CACGGTTCCTTCAAGGGCACCATCCGCGTTCTCGAGGAAGAGAACAAGCTGATCTGCAATGGCAACGAGATTCAGGTCATCTATGCCAATTCCCCCGAGGAGATCGACTACACCCGCTACGGCATCAAGGATGCCATCGTGGTCGATAACACCGGCGTGTGGCGCGACGAAGTGGGCCTCGGCCAGCACCTCAAGTGCCCTGGTGTATCCCGCGTATTGCTGACCGCGCCGGGCAAGGGCGATCTGCCGAACATCGTCTTCGGCGTCAACCACGACACCGTTGGCGATGATGACAAGATCGTCACGGCCGCCTCCTGCACCACCAACGCCATCGTGCCGGTGCTGAAGGTGCTGATGGACAAGTACGGTGTCGAGAAGGGCCACGTCGAGACGGTTCACGCCTACACCAACGACCAGAACCTGATCGACAACTACCACAAGGGGTCGCGCCGTGGACGCAGTGCGGCGCTCAATATGGTTCTCACCGAGACCGGTGCCGCCAAGGCGGTCGCCAAGGCGATCCCGGAGCTGGCCGGCAAGCTCACCGGCAACTCCATACGGGTACCGACGCCGAACGTCTCCATGGCGATTTTGAATGTTCAGCTGGGGCAGGAGGTAACCACTGAGGGGCTCAACGAGTTCATGCGTCAGACGGCGCTCTACTCGCCGCTGCAGCAGCAAATAGGCTACACGATTTCCCATGAGGCGGTATCCACCGACTTCGTCGGTGATCGCCACGCTTGTATCTTCGACGCCAAGGCGACCATCACCAACGGCAATACCGCGATTCTCTATTGCTGGTATGACAACGAGTTCGGTTACAGTTGTCAGGCGGTGCGGGTACTGGAACGCATGGCCGGGGTGGAATGGCAGATCTACCCGAGAACCCTGTAAGCAAAAAGGCCTCCCGCGGGAGGCCTTTTTTGTGGCGTCGAAAAGTGGATTTTTGATGCCAGACAAAGCACTTATATTATTCCAGCTCACTGGCAATCCCTGTCGCCACTCTCTATAATTGCACCCCGTCAAAAGGGTGTGTGGCGGACAATATCTTTTCGCACACGCGCCCGCCGCTTCAGGCGGCCGCCTTTTTTTGGTTGTTTGTCAAGAATTTACGAAATCCCTGAATGCCTCCAGGCCGAGCAGTCGCCGCTGAGACAAGCGTGCAGATCGCTGAGGCCGTGATTGGCCGGTGGATTTTGGACTCCCGTCCCCGCGCAGGATGGCAGCCGCAATTTTTGTTTGATTAATGGGTGTGACTTGTATGTACAAGATCCGTCGAGGTTTGGACCTGCCTGTTTCGGGAGGCCCCGAGCAGGTGGTTCACGATGGACCTGCCGTTCGTTCAGTCGCCGTCATTGGCAACGATTATGTCGGCATGAAGCCGACGATGTTCGTCCGTGAAGGTGATACGGTCAGGCTAGGTCAGGTACTTTTCGAGGATAAGAAAAATCCAGGTGTCTTTTTCACGGCGCCCGCCGCGGGTGTCGTTTCGGCGATCAACAGGGGCGAGCGCCGCGTGTTGCAGTCGGTGGTCATCGACGTCGAGGATGGCGCGGAGGAAACCTTCGCCGCGTCCGCAGCGCCGGAGTCGCTGAGCAGGGAGCAGGTCAAGGAAGTGCTTCTCGCTTCCGGCGCCTGGACAGCGCTCAGAACCCGGCCTTACTCCAAGGTGCCGGCCCCCGATGCGATACCGCATTCGATTTTCGTCACCGCCATCGACAGCAATCCGCTGGCGGCCGACCCCGCGGTGGTACTTGCCGGGCGTGAAGCGGATTTCATCAATGGTCTGAAAGTCCTGACGCGGCTGACCGATGGCGCAGTCCACCTTTGCACGGCGCCGGGCGCCGCCATTCCCGGTGGCGATCTCTCGGGCGTACAGCGCCATGAGTTTTCCGGCCCACACCCGTCCGGGCTGGTGGGCACCCATATTCATTTCATCGATCCGGTCAGCGACAAGAAAACCGTGTGGCACATCGGTTATCAGGATGTGGCTGCCTTTGGGCATCTGTTCACCACCGGCCGCCTGGACGTCTCCCGGGTGGTGGCGCTGGCGGGGCCGCAGGTGGAAAAGCCCGTCTTGCTGCGCACCCGACTCGGTGCCAATCTCGATGAACTGACGGCTGGCGCGCTCAAGGACGGTGAGAATCGCATCGTCTCCGGTTCGCTGCTGTCCGGTCGCAAAGCCGCGGGTGTCTTCGCCTATCTGGGACGCTACCACGTTCAGGTGAGCGTCATCCGCGAGGGCAGGGAGCGCGAGTTGTTCCGCTATCTGTCGCCCGGCGGCAACCGCTTTTCGGCAATGCCCATTTATCTGTCCGCGCTCAGCAAGGTCAAGAAATTTGCCTTCACCTCGACCACCAACGGCAGTGAGCGCGCCATGGTTCCCATCGGCGCCTACGAACAGGTGATGCCGCTCGACATACTGCCCACCCATCTGCTGCGCTCGCTGATCGTCGGCGACACGGTGACGGCCCAGCAGCTCGGCTGCCTGGAGCTCGATGAGGAGGATCTCAGCCTGTGCACCTTCGTGTGTGTCGGCAAGTATGAATACGGCCCGATTCTTCGGGAAAATCTCACCCGCATCGAGAAGGAGGGCTAAGGGATGGGTTTGCGCACTATGCTCGACCGTATGGAGCCCCACTTCCACAAGGGCGGCAAGTACGAGAAGTGGTACGCCTTGTACGAGGCGCTCGACACCATGCTCTACTCGCCGCCGGATGTGACCAAGAATGCCGCCCA
>CAYXXZ010000256.1:0-2740 GCA_964469165.1 uncultured Porticoccaceae bacterium | reverse complement strand
CACCCGACGTGAGCAGATCCACCGGGCCGGCGTTGTTGACCAGAACATCGAGCCCACCGAAGGTATCAACCGTAAACTGCACGGCGCGCGCCACATCGTCTTCACGGGCCATATCCATGCGAACGAAGGCAGCCTCACCGCCCGCCTTGCGGATATCCGCCACTACCGCATTGCCGAGCTCTTCGCGACGCGCGGCGATCACGACCCTTGCGCCCTGTTCCGCAAAGCGCCTGGCCATTACCGCGCCAATGCCGCTCGTGGCGCCCGTTATGAAAGCTGTTTTATTCTTGAGACGCATTTCACCTCCGTGAACTTGTTATCGATACCAGACAGGGCCACAAAGGTATTGCAAGCCTTCACACAAGTCAATCAAACACAGCCTTAACATGACACTTATAATAAATCAGGACTTATAACCGGAAACTATTGGACGCGCGCTCACACGAAGCATACCCCCTCTACCCTGCCAGATTACCACCTAAATCTAACAGAAACTGGAGATTGCGCATCTACCGCAGGGCCGAACAACGAAGAAGGCAGCCAGACATTGCGGACGCCACCAAACAAACATTATACTAATCACACAGCCACCTCACTATCACAGCAAATGGCTGCAAGCCCATCAAGAGCCACCCGTCAATAGCGGATAATCACACCTAAGAGGGAAAAACAATGGGACACAACCTAACGACGACACACAAACGCCATAACCATTACTTGCTGACAGCCTTCGCGACTGCGTTTCTTGCCACAATCAATGCCGATGCACAGGAGCCCGCCCACAACACTCCACGCGCACAGGGCGGACTTGAGGAAATCATCGTCACAGCTCAACGTCGTGAGGCCAGCCTGCAGGACGTCGCCATTTCCGTCGCCGCCGTTTCCGGGGATATGGCAGGCTTGCTCGGATTTGGCGAACCTCAAACCATCGCTGAAGCCATTCCGTCACTCACCTACAACCGCAGCGCCACCTCGGCAACCCCTTTTCTTCGAGGAGTGGGTACACCCAGCAGTACGATTGGCAATGAGCCTTCGGTCGCCACTTTTATCGACGACATTTATGTCAACAACGGCAACCCAGCGGTATTCGACTTCAACAACATCGACCAGATCGAAGTATTGAAAGGCCCGCAGGGCACGCTCTTCGGTCGCAACGCCACCGGCGGTGTTATCCATATCCGCACCAAGAACCCGACTCATGAGCCGGAAGCAAAATTGGGTGTCTCCTACGGCAACTACGATACCGCGGGCCTTCAGTTTTATGGATCCACCGGCCTGACTGACAATGTTGCAGTCAATATCGCTGCTTACAACAAAGAGCAAAAAGAGGGATGGGGCAAGAATATATTCACGGGCCGAGATGCCTACGATCGCTGGGGACATGGCCTGCGCACGAAAGTATTGTTCGAGCCGACCGATGCGACATCAGTGCTGTTCAACCTCAGCTACGACAAGAGCCAGGGCTCGCAAGGAGTCGCCGGCCGGGTTCTCGAGGGCACTCACAGTATTGCGGGCTACACACCTCAAGATGTGGACTTCTATGACACCACAGGGCAAGACGACAACGTCTACACCACAGACTTTACCCAAGCGAGTATCAAACTGACGCACGACTGGTCCGCTGCCCGCTTTGTCAGTATCACCAGCTATTCCGACGTACTGTCCGACGCCAAGTACGACATCGACACGTCGCCCATGCCATTTTTTTATGCCTTCATCGACCAGAAAGCCAAGACATACACACAGGAATTCCAGCTGATCTCGCCAGACGACCACGCAATCTCCTGGCTGCTCGGCGCATTCCTGCTGCGAGATGAGGCACAGTTCATCACGACATATCAGGGCAGCGCTCTCGGCGCGATCGGCGGCACGGGCCTCGTCAATGCCGCACAGGACACCGACTCCATATCCGCATTCGCTGAGATGACAGCAGAAATCATGCCCAAAACCCGCCTGACCCTTGGCATGCGTTACACCCAGGACGAACGTGAATTCAAGGGTTCGACTCGCAGCCCGACTCTGAACTTCCCCACCGTCGAGGACGATGCCACCTTCAAGGAGATGACAGGCCGTCTCAGCATGGATTATCGCTTCACTGACGACTTTATGGGTTATGCGTCTTATAACCGCGGCTTCAAAAGCGGTATTTTCAATCTCGGCGGTCTCTCGCCGGGTGCTTCCAGCCCGCCGGCGGCGGCCGAGCCTGAAGTACTCGACTCCTACGCTCTGGGGTTCAAGAGCGAATTGTTCGACAGCCGCTTGCGACTCAACGCGGAAGCCTACTACTACGATTACAAGGATATTCAGGTCGCCACCCTCGTAGTGGGACAACAGATCATCACCAACGCCGGCGCGGCCACCATCAAGGGTATCGACATCGACATTACCGCCGTACCGGTGGACAACCTGACGATCACTGCCTCCATCAACCTTGCCGACGGCAAATACACATCATTCCCGGGCGGCCCACAAAATTATCCCTTGGCGCCCGATGCAGCTGTATCGATTCCCAGCCGCGGCTGTGTCAACAGCCCCCCTTACCCCTCCGCAAATGGTGTCACCCCCATCGCCGTCGATTCCTGTGACCTGGCAGGCAACGACACCGTCAACACACCGTCCGTTGCAACAAACCTGAGCCTGAGCTATCGCCTCTTTGCCGGCGATTTTCCCATCGACATTTCTGGATCATGGACTCACAAGGACAACTATTATTTCGAAACCGACAACAACCCCGGTGTCA
>CAYXXZ010000255.1:0-2782 GCA_964469165.1 uncultured Porticoccaceae bacterium | reverse complement strand
CCATGAAACCCATTGCATCATTGATCATCGCTGCCAGCCTTTCCGCCTTTGCCGTGGCACCTGTCGTCGCTGACGACGTCGACCACGCGCAGGCCATGGACCTGGTGGAAAAAGGCACCATCAAGGATCCGCGCGAGCTGAACGAGGCGGCCCTCGAGCTGCATCCCGGTGCCAAAATCGTCGATACCGAGCTGGAAAACGAGTACGGCAAATACGTCTACAAGCTGGAGCTGAGAGATAGCGCCAATGTGGAGTGGGATGTCGCCATCGATGCCGCCAGCGGTGCGGTACTGGAAAACCGCCAGGACGACGATGACTGATCTGCGTGTCCTGCCCCTGCTCGTGGCGGTGCTGCTGTCGTGCGGCACCGCCAGCGCGCGCGACATCAGCCACAACGAGGTGCTGGAGTTGCGCCGCAGCGGCGCCCTGGTGCCTTTCGAGCAGCTGCTGAAATCCGTCGAGGCGCGCTATCCCGGTGCGCGCGTGCTCGAGGTCGAACTCGATGAAGACGACGGTATCTATCTTTATGAAATCGAGATTCTCACCCGCAACAGCCAGGTGAGAGAGCTGGAAATCGACGCCAGCAACGGTGCCATTCTCGCGGACGAGCTCGAGGATTGATGCGCCTGCTGCTGGTCGAGGACAGTGTTGCGCTGGCGGATGAATTGCTGCTGCGCCTGCGCGCCGAGGGTTACGCCTGCGACTGGCTGGTGGATGGCCGCGATGCGCTGCGCGCGCCTTTCGATGACAGCTACGATATCGCCGTACTCGACCTGGGCCTGCCGGGGGTCAGTGGCCTCGACATCTTGCGCGAGTGGCGCGCCGCACAGCTGGCGTTGCCCGTGCTGGTACTCACCGCCCGCAACGGCTGGAGCGAGCGCGTCGAAGGCCTCGAGGCCGGCGCGGATGACTACCTGGGCAAACCCTTCCATCCCGACGAACTGGTGTTGCGCCTGCGCGCCCTGATCCGCCGCAGCCACGGCTCCGAAGCCGCGCCCCTGCTCAGGGCCAACGGCCTGGCCCTCGACGAGGCGCGCCAGTGTGTGCGGATCGATGAGCGCGAGGTGTCGCTTACCGGCGGTGAGTTCGCACTGCTGCGCTATTTCATGCTGCACCCCGGCCGGGTGCTGTCGCGCTGGCAACTGGCGGAGCATCTCTACGATCTCGAAAGCGAGCGCAACAGCAATGTCATCGAGGTTCACGTCAGCCACCTGCGCGACAAACTGGGCAAGGGCGTGATCGCGACCCGGCGCGGCCAGGGCTATGTATTCTGCGGGCTGAGCGCGTGATCCGACGGCGCCGGGATACTTCGCTCAAACGTCAGCTGGCGGTGGCCACGGCAGCGGTACTGGCCGTGCTCGGCGTGCTGCTCGCCGGCGGTGCCAGCCTGCTTTTCGAGCGCATCCAGGGGCGCGTGATGGAGGCTCGCATCGACGCCGATGCCGAGCGCGTGCTGGCCGCGGTGCGCCGTGGTCCCGAGGCGCCCTACCTGGATCAGGCGCGCCTCGATGCCGCCTACAGCAGACCGCTGTCGGGGCAGTATTTCGTGGTCCATTTCGGTGACACCCAGTGGCGCTCGCGCTCCCTGTGGGACAGCGAACTGCCGACCGTGGCCGCGACCGACAGCTTCGTTCGCGCCCCCGGGCCGGGCGGTCAGCAGCTGTTGCTGAGGACGCGGGAGTTTCGCCGTTTCGGGCAGCTGTTCGCCATCACCGTGGCCAGCGATTATGGCCCGCTGGTGCGGGAGTTTCGCCGCGGTCTGTACACGTTCACGATTCTCTGGGCGGCGGCGCTCGCCGTCACCTTGGTGGCCCTCAACCTCTGGCTCGGTCGCGCCCTGCGGCCCCTGGCGGTGGCGCGACACCAGGTGGCGGAGATCCAGAGCGGTACGCGCCAGAATCTCGACGACGACGCGCCGCAGGAGCTGGCGCCGCTGATTCGCCAGATCAACGCCCTGCTGAGTGAGACCCGCCATGCCCTGTCGCGCTCGCGCCACGCCATGGCCAATCTCGGCCATGCCCTGAAAACACCGCTGGCGGTGCTCTACAACCTGGTCGAGCGCGACGATATCCGCCGCAACGCGGAACTGCACGGTGCGCTGCTGGCGCAACTGGAGCAACTCAGCCAGCGCATCGGCCGCGAACTGGGTCAGACCCAGGGCGGCGCCGCGAGCGGCGTTGGCGAACCCTTCGTGGCGAGCCGCGACCTGCCCGCGGTGATCGATGCCCTGCGCCGCGCCCACCGCCGCGATCTGGCGGTGGAGCTGGTGCTGGATGAGGACGCGACACTGCCGGTCGAGCGGGTGGATCTGCTGGAGGTGATGGGCAACTTGCTGGACAATGCCTGGAAATGGGCAGTCAGCCGCATTCAGGTCAAAGTCGAGGCGCAGGGCGCGCACTGGCTCATCCAGGTGGATGACGATGGCCCGGGCATCGCCGATCCGGCGCAGCGCCAGCAAGCGCTGTTGCGGGGCTACCGTCTCGACGAGTCAGTTGCGGGGCAGGGGCTCGGCCTGGCGATCGCAGCCGATATCGTGGCCGCGTACCGCGGCACCCTGGCGCTCGACCATTCCGTTGTGGGCGGACTTTCAGTGCGTATCTCGCTGCCGCGTGAGAGGGGGCTTGCGAAGAGTGGTTTCGCAAGCTAATGTAGCTCCATGGTTACAGCATTGGTTTTTCTGATCTCTGCTCGCAGCGTACAGGACAAGGTTCCTGTCAGCGCCTTTCACGCCGTGGGCGGTTAAGCGCGCGAGCCAGCCTTAATCGCCTGCGTCACCTGGCTA
>CAYXXZ010000254.1:0-2783 GCA_964469165.1 uncultured Porticoccaceae bacterium | reverse complement strand
AGGGTCAGATTCCACAGCATGATCTCGCCATCGGAGTCGATGGAGCACACCCCCACCGGCAGGTTCTCCAGGGTTTGCTTGTGGTAGAGGCGCAGTTTGTTGAGCTCTGCTGCCAATCCTGACAGGGCACTGCCTTCGCTGGCGAGCTGCGATTCCAGCAGGCTGATGTCGTCCACCACCGCGCCTCCGCCAAAGGGCATGACCTTGTTCATGATTTTCTCGGTCGCCACTGTGCCGAGCTTGGCGCTCAACTGGTAGTTGAGCTGATCGCGCAACATGCGCAGCGCCAGGGGGCGGTGGTCGTCGACGCCGATGCTGAGCGTGCCGAGCGCGGCGCTGATCTCCCGGGCCGCGGCGGGCGCGCCCACCCAGCTCGCGAGGCGCGCCTGGATGTCCTCGACGGAGGAAATCTCGAGGCTCTGGCGCTGCGGGGTGGGCAGGTTGTCCACCATGCACTGGAAGGCGTACTGCTTCTCCTCCTTGGACATATCAGTGAACAGCGACACCAGCAGCGCCACCAGAAGGTTGGCGACAAGCGATTCCAGGAGCCAGAACGGCCAGTTCTCGGGGCCGAGCGCGAGGGTCATGCCGAACAGGTGCGGTGGCGCGGTATTGAAGAAGTTGGGGGTCAGGGTGCCGTAGAGCCAGAGGCTGGAACCGACGGCAAGGCCGGCGAGAAAGCCCTTGTAATTGATGCGTGGCACGTACAGCGTGGCGATGATGCCGGGCAGCAGCTGGATCATGCCGATCATGCCGGTGATGGTCAGATCGGTGACGCTGGACGAGCCGTTGACTGCGGCGTACGCCAGCGCCAGGGCCAGCCACAGCAGCGCGGCGACCAGGCGCCGGCGCTCGATCCAGCGATCGAGGTCGGTGTTGCAGAAGGGCTTGTCGGCGTTGATCAGAAAGGCGATGACGATCACCTTGCCGAGGGCGATGGCCGTCACGCACAGCAGGCCCGTGACGATGAACAGCATGGCGACCAGGCTCAGCAGGTGCAGCCAGGGTGCGCCCAGTACCTGCGGCAGCACCAGCACGTAGTGCTGCAGGGGCGCATCCAGTGTCAGTTCAAGGCCGGCCCACAGGATGGGGAATACGGGGAGCGTGGCGAGCAACATCACCAGCGGCACGATCCAGCCGGGGCTGGTGCTGCGCGGCCACCAGTTGGAAAGATTCTGGATGAAGCCTTGTTGGGGCAGGATGAAGGCGGTGGGGAAGAACAGCAGGATCAGGGCATAGGCGGTCTCGAAGCGCAGGATCACCTGGGCCTGTCCCGAGCTTTGTGACCAGGCGTTGAGTTCGGCGACGCCGCCAAATACCGCGCTCACGGCGAGAAAGCCGCAACCCGAGAGGGCCGCCAGCGTCAGCAGTGTGGCGACGCTGGTGATGCCCGGCACGGATGTCACCACCTTGGAAGGTTTGCCGTACAGAAGGATGAAGGCGGCACTGATGGCAGTGATCAGCGCCATCAACCAAAGCCCGTCACCAGCCGGCAACAGCGTCGTGACGATCTTGAGCTGGGCCGCGGCAATGGGCAGGCTCGCCACCGCCAGCAACGCGCAGCAGGTCCGTGTCACCAGCGGACTGCGAAAGCGATACACGAGCAGGTCCGGCAAGGTGGCAAAGGCGTGGTTGCGGGAAATCCAGCGCATCGGGTCGAGAAACAGGGGCGAGAAGATGAACAGTCCAGTAAAGGCTGCGAGCCCGATCAGCCCCGAAACGCCGTAGCGTCCCACCATTTCGATGGCGCCGAAGAAGAAGATGACACCGCTGGCGCCGAGGTAGGAAAGGGCGAATATCGCGGGGTGCTCCCACAGCGAGCAGGGTATCCTGCGCCATTGCGAGAGCGCCGCGACGGCGAAGAACAGTATCGCAAAGATCGCCAGGGCGGCGGGCAGCGCGGTATTCATAGCGTGCCCCGCCGGCGCTGCCACAGCCAGGTGGCGAAGATGACCATGCCCCAGATGATGTAAGGCCGCACCCAGGTGATGCCGGGTGAGGTCAGCCAGTAGAACAGCATCGGCAATATCACGCAGGTGATCAGTACCAGGAGTGCGGCCAGGCGGTGATTCAGCATGACGTCAGTTGTCAGTTGTCAGTTGTCAGCAATTTCTCAGACATCGAGACTGAAAGCAATCGCGTCGGCAATGGCGATCTCGTGGGGCGAGAGCGTGCAGCCGTAAGCCAATACTTCCACACCCGCGGCCACGGCCTGTTTCAAGGTGGCCGCGTAGAGCGGGTCGATGTCTGCAGCGGGCACCACCCGGCGCGCGCCGCTGTGCTGCACGCAGAAGAACAGCACGGCGCGATGACCGCTGTCGACGACCGCCATGAGTTCGCGCAGATGTTTGGTGCCGCGGCTGGTCACCGCATCGGGAAAGGCGACGACGCCGTTGCCGGTTTCCAGCGTGACGTTTTTCACTTCCACATAGCAGTGGTGGTCGTCGTTCTCCAGCAAGAAATCGATGCGGCTGCCTTCCAGGCCGTATTTGACTTCACTTTTCAGGGTCTGGTAGTCGGCGAGCTCGGGTATTTTCCCGGCGAGTACCGCCTCCTTCAGCAATGGGTTGGGGCGCGCCGTATTGACGCCGGCGAGGTAACCCTGCGGCGTGGTGGTGATCTCGATGGTGCCGGGTAGCTTGCGGTTGGGGTTTTCGCTCCAGGAGAACCAGCAGGGCGTTTCCGGCACCACACAATTCTTCATGGAGCCGGTGTTGGGGCAGTGAATGGTGATCACCTCGCCGTCAGAGAGGCGAACGTCCATCAGAAAACGCTTGTAGCGG
>CAYXXZ010000253.1:0-2786 GCA_964469165.1 uncultured Porticoccaceae bacterium | reverse complement strand
TAGCCGTGGCACCTGTCAGCAGTGCAAATCTGTTTCTGCCGCGCAGGCTCCTAGGCTTTCCATATCTGTGGCGTCAGACTGATATCGTTGAGCCACACTTGGCCCTCCTGAAGCGTCGCCTGAATATCCATGGCCCGCGCGACCAGGCCCGCGAGCGCCGCACAGTCTTCGGACGAGACGTAGATCACCTGCAGATTTTCGAAACGCGCCAACTTATCACCCTGCTTGTCCCACCAAACCCCCGCCTGGCGCGAGCCGTAGCTGAGCACGGTCACCCGCTCGGCGCGGTTACAGCCTTTGCGAATACGAGACTCATCCGGCGTACCCAACTCGATCCAGTGAGTAATCCGGCCCGTCAGATCCCGCGCCCACAGATCGGGCTCATCGTCCGTGCTGAGGCCGCGGGTGAATGCCAGATCATCACCGGCAAACAGCACAAAGGCGAACACGCGCAACATCAGGCGCTCTTCGGTTTCGGAGGGATGGCAGGCCAGGGTCAGGCTGTGCGTCGCGTAATAACCCCGGTCGATGTCGGCAATGGCAAGCTGCGCCTTGTAAATGGTGGCCTTGAGCGCCACGGCAGCCCCCTCAGTCCGACAAGGTCACCCAGCACTTCAAGGAACGTGGCAGCGACCGCTCCTCGTCAGGGCCGGGATGGCAATAATTCAGGTCGATGCGCACCGCAGCACCGGGCGCACCGGCAAAATCGAAGGCGGCAGTGTCGAAGCTGCGTCCGGCATCGCTGGCGGGATTGTTCGACAGACCGTGCCCCTCCGCGTCGATGAGGCCGAGACGCCTGTCGAATTTGCGATTGCCGTTGCGGTCGTGATACGCCAGGATCGCATAACGCCCTGCGGGCAAGCTTCTGATCACAATGTTCGCTTCCCCTTCCCGCACCATCGCTTCGCGAATGGTCAGCGCCCTGTTCTCCCTGCCGAAGGTCTTGCCATTGCGATACAGCGCCAGGCGCACCGCGCCCTCGTTGTCTCGCACGCCGGCAACGGTGACGTGCAGATCGCCACTGGCGGCAAACGCGGGCAGCGCGGCAAGCCCCAGCAGCGCGGCGAGAAAAATCTTGCATTTCATGTGCGTTCCTCGAGCTGCATGACTGTCACTCGTCAAAGTGTACGCGGCAGCGCCCAGTAGATGGGTTGTTGTCCGCTCTGTTCGAGGTAGACGTTGGCTTTGGAAAAGTGCCGGCAACCGAAGAATCCTCGATAAGCAGAGAGTGGTGACGGATGAGGCGCCTTCAAGACCAGGTGCTTGCGGGTGTCGATGACGTTTCCTTTCTTCTGCGCATGACTGCCCCACAACATGAATACCAGGTGCTCGCGCTGCTCGTTGAGGGCATGTATGGCGGCGTCGGTAAACAGCTCCCAGCCCTTGCCTTGATGAGCGCCAGCGCGCCCCTGCTCGACGGTCAGGGTCGCGTTCAGCAGCAACACACCCTGCTCGGCCCAGCTCGTCAGGCAACCGTGAGGGGCTGGCTCGATACCCAAATCGCTGTGCAGTTCGGCATAGATATTCACCAGCGATGGTGGAGTCTGGACGCCGGGCAACACGGAAAAACACAGGCCATGAGCCTGGTGCGGGCCATGGTAGGGATCCTGCCCGAGAACGACGACCTTGACCTTGTCGAACGGCGTGGTGTTGAACGCATTGAACCACAGGGAGCCAGGCGGATAGATCACCTTGCCGCGCTGCTTTTCCTGTTGCAGGAAATCCTTGAGCCCGGCCATGTAGGGCTGCTCGAATTGCGGGCCGAGTACGGACAGCCAGCCGGGCTCCAGTTTGACGGATTGTGCGGTGGTCATGGTTGAGCTTCCTTTCTTGTCTGACGTCGGACGTCTGACGTCTGACGCAAAAGCCCTGTCTCTGTGATATTGGAGCCTGTGTCGGGTTACGCTTCCACTAACCCGGCCTGCATATTACCAGCAAGGTGGCACAAACCGCTTTGCTCTTGAGCGTCCAGCGTCAGACGTCCGACATCAGACGTTTCGTCATTCCGGTCGCATATGGGGAAACAGCAGCACATCACGAATGGACGGTGAATCCGTCAGCAGCATCACCAGACGGTCGATGCCGATACCTTCGCCCGCCGTGGGCGGCAGGCCGTATTCCAGAGCGCGCACATAATCGGCGTCGTAGTGCATGGCCTCGTCGTCGCCCGCCTCCTTTTCCGCCACCTGGCGCCGAAAGCGTTCCGCCTGGTCTTCGGCATCGTTGAGCTCGGAAAAGCCATTGGCAATTTCGCGGCCACCGACGAAGAACTCGAAGCGATCGGTCACAAACGGATTGTCGTCGTTGCGCCGCGCGAGGGGCGACACTTCGGTGGGATACTCGGTGATGAACGTGGGCTGATCGAGGCGGTGCTCCACGGTTTTTTCGAAAATCTCGATCTGTACCTTGCCAAGCCCCCAGGAATCCTTGAGAGGAATATCGAGATGTTCGGCGATCTCGCGCGCGCCGCGCTCGTCCGCCAGCGCTTTCGCCGAGATGTCCGCATTGAAATGAAGAATCGCATCGAACACCGAAAGGCGGCGAAATGGCTTCGAAAAATCGTAGACCGTTTCCTGAAGCACTTCACCTTCGGCATTGCGCACCGTGCTGCGCACCTCGGTGGTGTCGAGCACTTCCAGGCAAAGATTCCGCAACATGTCTTCGGTGAGATCCATCAGATCGTTGTAATCGGCGTAGGCCTGATAGAACTCCAGCATGGTGAATTCTGGATTGTGGCGGGTGGAAAGGCCTTCGTTGCGGAAGTTGCGGTTGATCTCGTAGACACG
>CAYXXZ010000252.1:0-2794 GCA_964469165.1 uncultured Porticoccaceae bacterium | reverse complement strand
TAAGTTAAATTCTGACAGAACCCAGTTCTTCCAAGGCTCCGGCTTAAAGCTTATGTGACAAGTGCCACCACATCGTGGACAGGAAGATGTGCCATGACATCGTAGACACTATCCCGTCACCTCGTAATTTTGTTGAGCCACGGTCAGTATTGCTAGCGTAATTTGTAATCAAATTCCTCCACTTGCAGATACTGCAAGAAGAGTTTGAGTTTTTGTTCTTTAACATCGATCGTAGCCACAACGTACTCGTACTAAAGATCCGGTGCGACCGGGAAGGTATCGCCAAAGACACTGAGTCGACAGCCACTGGGGTTGTTTGGAGCGGCTTGTAAACCAGTCCGGGCGGGCGGGATCGTAGCGACTCAGCCACTTGTACAGCCAGGCTTTTGACCTGCCCAAGCTAAAATAGATACTGGTCGGACTCTCTCCATCCCGGTGCCGCTGAACGGCCCGTTGACGCAGTTGTTCCTCAGTTTTTTCATGAATATCTCCAATACGATAGGTGACATTCAGGGTTTTCCACGAAGTGACTACTCGATTGTTAAAGAACGCTGTCCATGATGTGGTGGCACAAATAGGTGTCCACGATGTGGTGGCACTTGTCACTTATGGCTTACAGCTCGCCCGGCATCATGAGGGACTGTAGCCTGAATTTCCGGCTACTGCAGCAACTCGGCAGGCGGCGGGAAACCATCCTGGTTGATCGCACTCAATCCACCATCGACCACGAGAAGATGGCCGGTAACCTTGCGTGCGCCCGGGCTCGCCAGGAAGAGGGCGGGAGCCACCATATCCTCAGCCTGTGTCCACCCTTTGAGTGGCGCCATGTCGCCGTAATAATCGAACAGCGGCTTGTTGCCGGCGAGATATTCCGTGGTCATCGCGGTTTCCACCGGGCCGGGAAGCACTGCGTTGATTCTTATGCCGAGCGGACCAAGTTCACAGGCCAGGGTCTTGACCATTTGATTGAGAGCCGCCTTCGACGACCCGTAGGAGCCGCCGTAAGGTGTGCCGCCCAATCCCCTGAGGGATGACACGATGATGATGTTTGCGCCGGGCCGGTCGGCCATTTGTGGCGCCAGCACCTGAGTCAGAATCAGGCTGGCGGTGGTGTTTACCTGATGAGCCTGGCGCCAGGTGTCTAGCGAGGTGTCGAGCAACGGTTGCGGGGGCGGCGAAAAAGCGGCGTTGCTGACGAGAATGTCGACACCGCCGAGCAGCTTGAGCGACTCGCGGGCCAATGCCTCGACCTGGGCCGAGTCTGCGAGATCGGTGGGCACCACATGCGCGGTGCCGCCCGCCTTGCGGATTTTGGCGGCCACGCCGTCCAACTCGTCGCGTGAGCGCGCCGCGAGAACGAGACTCGCGCCCTCTTCGGCGAAAGCCTGTGCAATGGCCGCACCGATGCCGCGACCGGCACCGGTGATGACGACGGATTTCCCCTGGAACTGTCCTGCCATGATTTCTCCAATCATTGTATTGTGAGTCAATGCCGCCAACTGGCGACGAACATAAGAATCAGAAATTTGAGCTACGGGTTGTCGCCGAGCGAAAAGCTGCAAGCGCCAAGTGCCTGTTCATAATCTCTACCCCCTGTAGGAGCCTGCCCGCAGGCGACCCCACCCACCGAAATTTGTCGCCTGCAGGCAGGCTCCTACAGGCACCTACGTGCAACGTTACGCCTTGAAGCTCCTGGTTCAATCACCAAACGAGCCCGCGTGTACGGCGAGAATCTGGCCGGTGATCATCCGCGATTCGTCCGACGCCAGGTAAATGGCGGCGTAGCCGATGTCATAGGGTTCGATGAGCCCGAGTGGCTGCGAGGCGAGGGCGGCCTTGGCTTCGGGCCGATCGGCCAGCATCTTCTTGATGCGCTCGGTACCGACGGCGGCGGGTGCGATGCCATTGACCCGGATGCCGTCGCCGACGAAGGTTTGCGCGGTGGTGCGGGTGAGGTTCATCACCGCCGCCTTGGCAGAGGCATAGGCCGAGCGTCCGCCGGTCGAATTGCCGAAGCCGGCCATGGATACCATGTTGATGACAGAACCGCCGCCGTTCTTGATCATCTCGGGGATGGCAAAGCGGCATCCGAGAAACGTGCCGAAATGATCGACGCGCATCTTGTTCCAGAATTCGTCCAGATCGGCGCTGGTTACCGGGCCGTCTGTGTTGGCGGAGCCGCCGGCGTTGTTGACCAGGATGTCGAGACGGCCCATGTGGGCGACGGCTTCGCGAACGGCGTTCTCGACCGATTCAGGCTCGGTGACATCGCATTGCACGAACTTTGCGTCACCGCCGTTTGCGGTAATCGCCTGTGCCAGTGCCTCGCCTTCAGGCGCCCGGCGCCCGGTGATCACCACGCGGGCTCCTTCCTGGGCAAACATCTCGGCACAGGTCTGACCGATGCCGCCGGTCGCACCCATGATCAATGCGGTTTTGTTCTGTAGTCTGGCCATTTTTTCATGATTCCTTTTGGTTTTTGACAATGTTATTGCTGATACGTGAACGTAGCGCTTCGGCGTTCGCAATCATAAGCATACAGTGCGACCTGACTTGCGCATAACTCAGAAATTTGCGCTACGGGTTGTCGTTGAGCTCCAAGTTTTATGCTCTGAGGTAAACGCTGGCACGACCCCGTTCTTCCAGCGCTCTTGCTTGAAGCTTTTGGCTTACAGCCCGCTCTGCCCTGGTTGGCAGTTTGCATGTCCCCTGGCTGATTGGGGTAGAATTCCTTATGCTTGGCTATCGCCTGATAGCCGTACGGTAACCCCCGGGAGGATTCGATGTCAAGACG
>CAYXXZ010000251.1:0-2832 GCA_964469165.1 uncultured Porticoccaceae bacterium | reverse complement strand
CCAGCGCCGCCAGGGCATCTTCGAGATAGGCAATGCGTATCTCCAGTTCGGTGAGGCGTTCGGCATCTGTCATCGTTCGGTATCCGGATTCGGGGCACAACATCCGCAGCGGCTGTGCGCCATCTTACCATTCGGGGCGCGGGGAGCGCGGTGGATTTTTCCCCGCAACCATTGAATTTTCGATATCAGGGCGCATCTTACACATAAGTCAAAATTTGGGTTACGGGTTGTCGTTGAGCTCCAAGCTCTACATCGAACGCTGGCAGAACTCAGTGCTTGCAGTGGGCCTGCTTGGAGCTTATGGCTTGGAGTTCGCGCCGCCTCAGGCACGGCTGCAGCCCGGATTTCCGACTACTGTGTAAGACACGTCTATTCAACTTCACTATTTGCGGAGGTTCGTTTGTTGAGGCTGGCTTTGTTCCTGGGCACCAACGCCGCCATTCTGGTGCTGTTCAGCATCGTCTTCAGGGTACTCGGTCTGGAGCAGTATCTCGCCAGCCAGGGCGTGGGCATGAACCTCACGTCGCTGTTGATCATGTGCGCGATCTTCGGCTTCGCAGGCTCGTTCATCTCCCTGCTGTTGTCGAAAACCATGGCCAAGATGGGTACCCGCACCCGCATCATCGACAAACCGGCCAGCGCCGAGGAACGCTGGCTGGTGGAAACGGTGGCGGATCTGGCGCGCAAGGCCAATATCGGCATGCCCGAGGTGGGCATTTTCCCGGCGCAGCAATCCAACGCCTTCGCCACGGGCTGGAACCGCAACAAGGCGCTGGTAGCCGTCAGCGAGGGCCTCATGCAGCGCTTCGACCGCGACGAAGTGCGCGCCGTGCTGGCTCACGAGATCGGCCACGTCGCCAATGGCGACATGGTTACCCTGACGCTCATTCAGGGCGTGCTCAACACCTTTGTGATGTTCTTCGCCCGCATCATCGGCAGCGTCATCGACCGGGTCGTGTTCAAGAACGAGCGCGGCCACGGCGTCGGGTATTTCATGATCGTCATGGTGCTGCAGGTCGTGCTCGGCATTCTCGCCTCGATCATCGTCATGTGGTTTTCCCGCTGGCGCGAATTCCGCGCCGATGCCGCGGGCGCCGAACTGGCGAGCCGCCAGAGCATGATTCGCGCGCTGCAAAAACTGCAGGCGGAAACCCAGGCCCACGTGCCCAACCAGATGCCCGATACCCTTACGGCCTTTGGCATCTCGGCGGGCTGGAAGGAAACGGTTTCCAAACTGTTCATGACACACCCCCCCCTGGACGTGCGCATCGAAGCACTGCGCCGAGGCGGGTGATGGAGCATCTTTTGTGCGCTCTCGACGACATTGCCGACGGGGGTTGCAAGGGCTTTGGCGATGGCACCGCCTCATCTCTGTTCGCGGTACGCCAGGGGGATGAGGTCTTCGTCTACCGCAACTGCTGCCCCCACGCCGGCGCCCCGCTCAACTGGATGCCGGACCGTTTTCTCAACCGCGAAAAGACCCATATCATCTGCTCGGCGCACGGCGCCCTGTTCAATATCGAATCCGGGCAATGCGTCGCCGGGCCCTGTCCCGGGCAGTACCTGACCACTGTGGAAAGTGAGGTGCGCGATGGTGAGGTGTGGTGTAGGTTGGGTTGAGCGAAGCGAAGCCCAACAACCGGTGATATGCCGTCGCAACGATGTTGGGCTTCGCTTCGCTCAACCCAACCTACGCAGCTGCGGATTTGTGGTAGGGGCAATTCATGAATTGCCCCTACGGTATGCAGCCGTCATAAATTGACCCACCGATATGCAGCCGTATCTACGCGGCGCCCGCCAGCCCGACGATGGTACGCCATTCGTCTTCACTCACCGGCTGGACCGACAGGCGTGCCTGGCGAAACAACACCATCTCCGTCAAATCGGGTAGCGCCTTGAGCGTGGCGGGAGGGATGACGCGCTTCAAGGTATCGCGGTGACGAATATCGACGCTGTACCAGCGCGGTTGGTCGGGGGTACTTTTACTATCGAAATAGGGGCTGTCCGGGTCGAACTGCGCGGGATCGGGATAGGGTGCGCTGCAAATTTCCGCAATTCCGGCCACTCCCGGTTCCCTGCAACTGGAGTGGTAGATCAATACTCCATCGCCGGGGGTCGTGAGATCGCGAAGATTGTTGCGGGCCTGGTAGTTGCGGATACCGTCCCAGCGCGTTTTACCATCCGGCTGCGCGGCAAGGTCCGCAATGCCGAACTCGGATGGCTCGGTCTTGAAAAGCCAGTAACGACGCGTCATCTCTCTTCTCCCTCCGCTATCTCCCGTCGCGGCTACTCGCTCAGTAACCGGTCACCCCATTCCGAGAGACTGGCGAGAATCTGCCTGTCCCTCTCGCCTTGAACCTGCGCGTCCAGAGCGTCGAGACGTGCGAAGTATTCATCCGGACCGAGACGCCCCGGCAGTGGCTCCGCGAGCATCTGGTAGCGCTGCTCTTCCCAGACCACTCGCTCCTGTTCTGACAGGCACTCCGGATGAAAGCGCGCCCGGTAGCGAAACAGCAGCTCCCGGTAACGGGGATCCTGAAAGCGCGTCTGCAACACCGCCAGCTCTTGCGGCGCAGCGGCGCGCACCTTGCCGAACAATGCCTTGTCCCGGGGCGATGGAAAGCCGTCGTAGAGCGCCAGTTCGGGATCGCGTTTGGCCGGCAGATCATCCGCCGTGAAGACCTCGGCAAGCTTGGCGGCAACATCCGCATCCTTGAGCAGCGCCCAGTGTGTCTCGCAGCGCGCGATATCGATACCGAGGCGCGCAGCGGCTGCGCTATCCAGCAGTTTGGTGGTGGCCACCACCGGGCAGCGATTGATGTGCACCGCCTT
>CAYXXZ010000250.1:0-2857 GCA_964469165.1 uncultured Porticoccaceae bacterium | reverse complement strand
CATACATTCCAAAATTATAAGGTGAGGATGATTTGGCATGACAGATCTGGACAGAAGTAACGTTCCCGATTATCAGAATATGTTGCGTCTCGATGGCAGAGGGTTCGTCGTCATCGGCGCGGGGCAGGGTATCGGCAGACAGGTTGCCCACGGCCTTCGTCAGTTGGGAGCGCAAGTGGTGTGCGTGGGACGCGGCCGGGAGATGACAGAGGCGGTAGCTGGCGAAGTGGACGGCCATGCCTGTTTGGGAGATGCCACCAGGCGGGACGATATGGAGCGTATCTTTGCCGAAGCCGAGGAGAAACTGGGCGCGATTCACGGCGTCGTCGATACGCTCGGCATGGTCAACCGCAAGCCGCTTCTGGAGTTCGATGAGAGCGATTGGGAGTGGCAGTTTGATATCGTCTTGCGCCACGCGTTTCTGGCCACGCAGATCGGCGGAAAGGCCATTGCCCGCAGTGGCGGCGGATCGATCACCTTTGTGGGTTCTACCGCAGGGCATGCCGCGCCCTACAATCATGCGATCTATGGCACGGCCAAGGCGGCGCTTGAGCACATGATTCGCAGTTCCGTCATTGAGCTGGCGCCTCTGGGCGTGCGGGTCAATGCGGTGACGCCAGGGGTGATCAAAACGCCGCGGGTTCAGGGTTACCTCGATGCCGGGCGCGGCAAGACAGCGGTGGATTACCATCCTCTCGGTCGGCTCGCCGTCCCTTCGGAGATCGCGAGCGCCATTCTCTTTCTCGCCGGCGACATGGCGGCCTATGTTACCGGACAATCCCTGCTGGTCGAGGGCGGCTACCTGTGCCAGGTGCCCATGCCCGATTCTGTCTGGTTCTAAAACTTCAGGAAAATACTGAGCCGTGCTTCGGTGAAACACGACTCTCGAACATCTTTGGAGAATAAACATGTTGCATAAAGACAAGGTGGTGATCGTCACGGGTGGCGCGTCCGGTATCGGCCGCACCACGGCTCTCGCGTTTGTCCGCGAGGGTGCAAAGGTCGTAATCGCGGATATCGATGTTGAAAAAGGCATGGCGGTGGAGCGGGAAATTACCGAGCAGGGTGGCGAGGCGACTTTCGTTCCCACGGATGTCACGGTCAGTGCCGATGTCCAACGCATGGTCAATACGGCAGTGCAGAAATACGGCGGTCTCGATATTGCCTTCAATAACGCCGGCCACGCGGGCTGGAATCACACCATCGTCGATATGGATGAAGACGAATGGGAGCGCATCATGGCCATCAATGCCACGTCGGTTTTTCTGTGCATGAAATACGAGATACCCCACATGATCAAGCGGGGTGGCGGCGCCATCGTCAATACCTCATCGGGGATGGGGCTGTTCGCGTTGCCGCGAGTGGCCGGTTACATCGTCTCGAAACACGCGGTGCTCGGCCTCACGAAATCGGCGGCGCTGGATTTCGGTCCCGAGAAAGTGCGGGTCAACGCGCTGCTGCCCGGCAAGACAGATACCGGAATGATGGCTGGCTCGACCGACAACCTGAAACTGAACCTCGACGAAGTTACCGGGCGCATCCCTCTGAAGAGAATGGGGCAGCCGGAAGAGCAAGCCGAGGCCGTGGTTTGGCTGTGTTCCGATCGTGCCAGCTATATCAATGGCCTGTCGCTGATTGTGGATGGCGGCGAAGCCATCGTGCGTTAGGGGCCTGTTGAGGCTTCATGAGACGGGCTCATGAAGCCCTACCCCATGACGCCGCGGATGCCCTCCACTAGTAACTTGGTGCCGAGAACAACGAGAGACAGGTAGCTGATCTGATAGATCACTTTTTCACTGATGCGGTGCAGTAAGAAATAGCCCAGCCGCACGCCAATTGGCGCCAGGGGCAGCAATGCCAGCGAGGTGATCAGGTTGCTTTGCAACTCTCCCAGCCAGGTATAAGCGATCACCTTGGCGATGTTGACGGCGCCGAGAAAGAGGGCGAAGGTGGCCATCAACATGGTTTTCTCCATTTTCAGCGGCAGCAGATAAACGCTGGCCGGTGCGCCGCCGGCATGAATGCCAAAGCTGGTGAAGCCCGAAATGGCTCCCCAAAAACGGCCACGCATGACGCTGGTTGGCGCGGGCGGTCTTTCCCCGCCATCTGCCTTGCTCAGGTAGCGCTTGATGTAATGATTGCCGCTGAAGGATAGCGCGATGACAGCAATCAGGATCTTCATTGCGTCATCCGACAAATACTGAAAGGTGAAGGTGCCCACCAGAACACCGAACAGCGCGCCCGGCAGCATGATCTTGACCTGCTCCGCATTCCATTTGCCGCGAAAATTCCAGGCGGCGGACGCATCCATCACAACCAGGAGCGGGACGATGATGGCGACGGCCTGCGCCGGCGGTACCACCAGGGACATGAGCGGTACCGACAGCAAACCGAGACCAGCACCCAGGCCGCCCTTGGCCATGGCGAACAACAAAATGGCGGGAATGGCGCAAAGATAGAACAGGGGGTCGGTGATCATGCGTTATGGCGTGGTGCGAAGAGGGCTTACACAGTAAAAAGGCCGGTATAGCCGGCCTTTTTACGAGTGGGGTTGGACAACCGCGGAGTTTTACTCCTCGAGGAAGCTGCGCAGATGCTCGGAGCGGCTGGGATGGCGCAGCTTGCGCAATGCCTTGGCCTCGATCTGGCGGATACGCTCGCGGGTGACGTCGAATTGCTTGCCCACTTCTTCCAGGGTGTGATCGGTATTCATGTCGATGCCGAAACGCATGCGCAGTACCTTGGCTTCCCGTGCGGTGAGGCCGTTGAGCACTTCGCGAGTGGCTTCCGTCAGGCTTTCCACGGTGGCGGAGTCGACCGGGGACATGATGGTGTTGTCCTCGATGAAATCTCCCAG
>CAYXXZ010000249.1:0-2891 GCA_964469165.1 uncultured Porticoccaceae bacterium | reverse complement strand
GATAGGTGGAAAACTGGCTGTTGCCCACCAGATAGGCGAACACCCCGAGCGCGCCCCCCACCAGCACGGTGGGCATGATGGCCAGCCCGTCGAGGCCGTCGGTGAGATTCACGGCATTGCTGGCACCGACGATGACGAAGTAGCTCAGCACCACGTAAAAGGCGCCGAGCGGCAGCGCCACGTCCTTGAAAAATGGCACGATCAGCTCGGTTTCCGCCGGTGAGGTCGCCGTGAAATAGAGAAACAGCGCGGCGCCGAGAGCGGCCACTGACTGCCACAGGTATTTCCAGCGCGCCGGCAGGCCGCGCGAGTTTTTCTCGACCACCTTGCGGTAGTCGTCCACCCAGCCCACCAGGCCGAAGACGAAGGTCACCCCCAGCACCACCCACACATAGCGGTTGGCAAGGTTTGACCAAAGCAGCGTGGAAACGAAAATCGACAGCAGGATCAGGGCGCCGCCCATGGTGGGCGTGCCCGACTTGCTGAGGTGCGACTGGGGGCCGTCGCTGCGCACCGACTGGCCGATCTGCAGGCTCTGCAGGCGGCGGATCATGGCGGGTCCGAACAGCAGGGAAATTCCGAGCGCGGTGAGGATGCCCATGATGGCACGCAAGGTATGGTATCTCACCACCCCGAAAACACTCAGGTACTGGCTCAGCCAGTCAGCCAACCACAGAAGCATGTGCGCTCTCCTCTATCAGTTGTGCGACCACGTCTTCCATGGCCGAGCTGCGCGATCCCTTGACCAGCACGGTGGTACCGGCGTCCAGCCGGGACACCAGGTCCGCGGCAAGGTCTTGTTTGCTGTCGAAACAACGGGTCGCCGCGCCGAAGCCCCGCGCCGTGTGCTCCGCAAAGCGCCCGGTGGCGAACAGGGCATCGATGCCCTTTTCCAGGGCGTATTGGCCCAGATCGCGGTGGCTCTTGCTGCTCAGCGAACCCAGCTCGCCCAGGTCGCCGAGCACGAGAATCGTCTTGCCACCCTGCGCCGCCAGCACGTCGATGGCCGCGCGCACGGAGCCGGGGTTGGCGTTATAGGTGTCGTCGAAGATGCGGCTGCCCTGTTTGCCCGCCTTCATTTCGAGGCGACCCTTGGTTCCCCGCACCGATTCGAGACCGGCGACGATATCGTCGATGCCTGCGCCGGCGGCGTGTGCGCAAGCGGCAGCGGCCAGGGCGTTGGCGATGTTGTGGCGGCCCGGCAGCTGCAGGAAAACTTCGCGGCGGCGCTGGCCGATGCGCAGGGTGAAGCGGCTCGCCAGGGCACTGACGGCGACTTCACCGTCGACACCGATCTCGGCATTCGCCGACTCCAGGGAGAAGCCGAGAACCTGGGCGCTGCCCGCCGCCATCTGCCACTTGTACGACCAGGGCTGATCGAGATTGATCACCGCCACCCCGTTCGGGCCGAGGCCGCTGTAAATCGCGCCCTTGGTGTCGGCAATCGCGGTTTCGCTGCCGAAAAATGCGATGTGGGCCGACATCACGTTGGTCACCAGCGCGATGTCGGGCCTGGCGATGCCGCACAGATAGGCGATATCGCCGGGGGCGCCGGCACCCATTTCCACCACCGCAAAGCGATGCCGGGCGTCGAGACCGAACAGGGTTTTGGGCACGCCGATGTGGTTGTTCAGATTGCCCTGGGTGGCCAGCGTGGGCCCGCACAGGGACAGGATCGCCGCGACCATCTCCTTGACGCTGGTCTTGCCGGAGCTGCCGGTGAGCGCCACCAGTGGCCCCTCGAAACGGCTGCGGTTGAGGCGCGCCAACTGGCCAAGGGCGACAGCGGTATCCGGCACCACCCACTGGGGAATGGGGAAGCGCTTGTCGGGGTGCTCCACGACCAGGGCACAGGCCTTGAGGGCGGCGCTCTCGACAAAGTCGTGACCGTCGAAATTGTCGCCGCGCAAGGCCACGAAGAGGTCGTTGTCGGCGAGCGTACGGGTATCCGTGGACACCCGCGCGAAATGGGCATCCGGATACAGCAGGGTGCCGCCATAGGCGATCGCTGCCTGCGACAGGGTCAGTTCGCCGATCATGGCGCGCCCTCCCCATGCGTCGCACGCGCAGCCAGTGCGTCGCGCGCTTCCTGCACGTCGCTGAAAGGCCGTTTTTCCATGCCGACCTGTTGATAATTTTCGTGGCCTTTGCCGGCAATCAATACGCTGTCCTCGGGCTCGGCATTGAGAATGGTGTAGCGGATCGCCGCGCGGCGATCCACTTCGAAGGCGACGACCGCCGGAACGGCAAAGCCCGCGGCGATATCGGTAATGATGTGGGTGGGGTCTTCGCTGCGCGGATTGTCGCTGGTGACCACCACCTGATCGGCGTGCTGCTCCGCGATCTGCGCCATCAGCGGTCGCTTGCCCGCATCGCGGTCGCCTCCACAGCCAAATACACACCAGAGCTTGCCGCGGGCATGGCCGCGCAGGGCGCGCAACGCCTTTTCCAGGGCGTCCGGCGTGTGGGCGTAATCGACGACCACCGCGGGCCGGGCGTCGGGCGCCACCACTTCCATGCGGCCGGCGACCGCCTCGAGCTGCGGCAGTGCCGCCAGCACCGCCGCGAAATCCTCGCCCGTGGCACACACCGCCGCGATGGCCGCCAGCAGGTTATAAAGGTTGAACTCGCCGAGCAGCGCACTTTCGAGACGCCCACTGCCCCAGGGCGTATGCACGTCAGCGCCGATGCCCTGCGCGCTGAAACTGGCATTTTCGGCGCGCACATCCCAGGCGCCGCCGATACCGTAGCTGTAGCCCTTCACGGTGTCTGGCAACTGTGCGAGAAAGGAGCGACCGACGGCATCATCGCCGTTGATGACCGCAAACTCGACACCGGGCAAGGCGAACAGGCGCGCCTTGGCGCTGCGGTAATTGTGCTCGTCGCCGTGA
>CAYXXZ010000248.1:0-2915 GCA_964469165.1 uncultured Porticoccaceae bacterium | reverse complement strand
TGCTGACGAATACTGTGATCGAACATATCTTCCATGCTGCCCTGCGTCTGACCTTCGAGCCAGGCCAGATCCGCGCTGAAACGGGGTGAATTCCAGTAAGCGGCGTGAAGTTCGGCGTAGGTTTGCAGGATGGCCTCGACCGCGCTGACGTCATCGGGATCGGTCATGGCGTTGATGTGCGGATTCCGCACCATGATATCTTCCATGAGCAAGACGTATCGCCCGCTCGCGGCGTCGCGGCGACCACCCAGTCCCAAAGGGGTTTCGATGGCCAGCTCGGGACGCAGACGCCGATAGAAGTTGATTTCGTTGTCGATGAGCGGCCCCAGTTCCGGATTGGCACAGTCCGCGTCTTCGGGAATCGACATTTTTGCCAGCAGACGCGTGGGCAGGCGTTGCGCGCCGTCACCACGAAAACCCACCTCCATCCGCACCTGGATGGAAGTGGATACTGAAGCGCTGGTGTCCGCGTCACCGTAATTTTTCACTTCCGTGACGACGACGGAATCCACATCGATACCGGGACGAAGCTCTTTCACCAGTTCGTCGATGAAGTCTCTGGATATTTCTTCAGGTGTTGCGGGTATCTGGCTGGGCATGGCTCGGTACTCCCGAATCAGGTCGGCTATTTGCGAATGTTCAAAGGGTGGTCGCGCTCGTAAATGGCAATATCCCGGCGCACGCTGAAACGCCATTGGCCGTCGGCACATTTCCGCAGCTCGTCCTCGTAGCGGCCGTAGTGTTCGATCCTGCCCTCATCGCGAGTGAAGACCACGAAATAAGCCGCCCCCTGGGCGCGATCACCGTCGATGGCGCGCACCAGAACGTTGGCCGTGATGTGGTGGAAGTTTACGGCGCCCACGGATTTGCGCAGATTTTCCGTACCGCGCACGATGCCATTTTCATCGGCGAACTGGCGCAGAGCGTCTCCAGCTCTGGCCCAGGCAATCTTGAAGCTGGACAGGTCAACGACTGCATCCTCGGTAAAACAATCCAGATACCCCTCTTCATCGGCACCGTCCACCGCGTAGGTATAGGCGGCATAGCGATTGAGAATGGCCAGATGATCGAGCGCGTATTGCAGATTCATGATGATTATTCCGTTTTTGACGAACCAAAATGGCGATAGGAGTCATCTCGTGGAAAGCGGCCACCCGGCGTCATCTGCAACCCAAAGAACCCCTTTTGCCAATCGGCGGAATCAGGAAACTCCCGGAACCAGTCGCACACCAGCTTGCGGGACAGAATCCGCCATACGTCATCGCGCTTTTCGAGACGATCCAGATAGCGGCCACCCAGAAGGAGATCAAAGGGTTTGCCTTCGCCCGGGAAACGATGAAACGCAAGAATATAGCTTTCCGCCACGGCGCTGTCGCCAGCGATGTCAATCAATGTGTTGTTGCCCATCAGGTGCGCGGTCTGCTCCATTTGCGCGGCGGCGCCGGGCGCGATCTGTTCCAGGTAGGCACCCACCTCGCCCTCGTACAACCCCTCGAAATTCAGCGTCGCATCCGGCCAGAACACATCGCGCAACAGCGCGCTATCGGTTCGGTCGATGGCGCGGGCGTAGCGCGCGTGGCATTCGCGGATGGCTTCGCGGTCTGCCATCTCACAGGCGTATTGACTGACGGTTTTTGCCATGAGCGGGGTTCTCCACCTGTGGTGCAACGTTCAGCGCAGCGCGTCGATCAGCTGCAGGGTGTCGTGATCCTGGCACGCCGCCTTTGTGCGATGATTGCCGAGAACCATGACTTCCCAGCCGTAATTCTCGCGCGGTGCCGTGAGCCAGCCGTAGTAGAAGCCGTAAATCATCGAACGGCGATATTCCAGCCATAGCGCTTCAAGACTCGGTGCGTCTTTCACGCCGTTGCGGCACAGCTGTTCACGGTAGTAGGCCAGCATGTCTCTTTCGTGTTTGCGCCTTTTTTCCACCGAAAACGCGGATTGCAGAAAGTAGCCGATGTCGTGCATCAAGTAACCGCGCGCGCTCACCTGCCAATCGAGCAGGCCACCGCCGCCGTCAGGTAGATAATAGGTGTTGGCGAGATGGGCATCGCCGTGCAGGAAGGTTTGTGGCAGCGTCGCCTGGTGCAACTTGAGAACCCGGCAGCCGGTATAGAGCGCTTCTTCCGTGGTGCCCAGTTCCTCGACAAACTCACGCTTGAAAGCCTCACGGTTGAGTTCCTTGACGATATGATCGCGAATGAAGCGCACGAACATGTCTTCAAGCGGCCCATCGACCTGGTTCTGCACCCATGCCAGATCGCCCTGAAAGCGGGGGCTCTGCCAGAACCCGGCATGGAGTTTCGCATAGGTATCCAGGCAGGCTTCGACGATCGTCAGGTTGTCGGCATCGGCCATCGAGTTGATGTGCGGCGAGCGCACACTCAGGTCTTCGAGCAGCAGCACGAAGCGGCCGCTGTCGGGATCGAAACGCCCGCCCAATCCGAGAGGGGTTTCGATATCGAGTTCGGGGCGAATCCGGTTGTAGAAATTGACCTCGTTGTCGAATTCCGCATCCAGGTCGGGGTTCGAAGCACCGCGAATTTCGGGAAACGACATCTTCACCAGCAGATCGCGCGGCAGACTGTCGGCGCCGCTGCCGCCGTAGCGTACGCGAATCTTGACCTGGGAGGAGGTCGAGACCGAGATGGTGTTGTCGGCATCGCCATAATTTTTTGCCGAAATGACGTCCACGTCCTCGACCCGCACACCCGGCCGCAGGGTTTCTACCAGCTCCGTCAACAGGGATGGCGTCAGGTCGGCCGGTGTTACAGGGATATCCTGGGGCATGATTTTTCCTTCTGGATTACGCACAAGTCGAAAATCCGGGTTACGGGTTGTCGGTGAGCCATAAGCCGTAAGCTGTAAGCTTTAAGGAAGCTCTGAACAATGACCCAATTTCCACACTGACG
>CAYXXZ010000247.1:0-2940 GCA_964469165.1 uncultured Porticoccaceae bacterium | reverse complement strand
ATAGCGTGGGGGAGGGTGCGGTCATTGCTTGCCCCCGCGGTGGGAGAACTGGCGGGTGATGCCTGATGTCTGACGTCTGACGGAGGATGTCTGACGTCTGACGTCTGACGTCTGACGCAAAAACACAGTGGGACCAGGCCTTTCAGAACCACCTGCGCTGCGGTGGCTGACCAGAGATTGTTGCTCAGGAAGTGGCACTCCAAAAGCGTCCGACGTCCGACGTCCGACGTCCGACCTGCTAGTTATACACATGCAAAGCCTCATTCAACGCAATCGCCGAGCGGTTGGTCAGGCATTCCACTGCACCCGTGGTGGAGTTGCGACGAAACAGCAGGTCGTCCTTGCCGGCCAGGTCGCGCGCCTTGGCTGCGCCGACGGGCTTGCGTTCGTCGTCGAGCAGCACGACACGGGTGCCCGCGGTGATATAGAGACCCGCCTCCACGGTGCAGCGATCGCCGAGAGGGATGCCGATGCCGGCGTTGGCGCCGATCAGACATTCCTTGCCCACGGAAATGATGATGTTGCCGCCGCCGGACAGGGTGCCCATGGTGGAGCAGCCGCCGCCCAGGTCGGAGCCGGCGCCCACGAAAACGCCGGCGGAAATGCGGCCCTCGACCATGCTCGGGCCTTCGGTGCCGGCGTTAAAGTTGACGAACCCCTCGTGCATGATGGTGGTGCCTTCACCCAGGTAGGCGCCGAGGCGCACCCGCGCGCTGTCGGCGATACGCACGCCGCCGGGCACCACGTAGTCGGTCATTTTCGGGAACTTGTCGACACAGTCCACACTGAGGGTCTTGCCCTTGAGGCGCGCTTCGAACTGGCGTTGCGGCAATTCTTCCAGATCGATGGCGCCCTTGCTGGTCCAGGCCACGTTGGGCAGAACGCCGAACAGGCCGTCCAGATCCAGGCTGTGAGGCTTTGCCAGACGGTGGGAAATCAGATGCAGCTTGAGATAGGCCTCGGGCACCGACAGGGGCCTGGCGTCCTGTTCGATCAGCACCAGCACCAGCGGTTTCTCGCCATTGCTCATGGCCCCCGCGATGGCCGCTTGATCCTTCTCGTCGGCATCGCGCAGCGATTCGCACAGGGCCTTGGCCTGCTTGTGGGTGAGCGGGATGGTTGCATTGCCCGACCCGTAATCCAGTACATCGCGGATGGCATTCACCAGATTCTCGCTGGGATCGAGCACCGGGGAGGGAAAGTAGACTTCGAGCCATTTTCCCTTGCTGTTCTGGGTGCCCACACCAAGACCGAGGCTGTGAAATGCAATCATACGCTCTCCTGAAAAACGGGCCTGAACGAAACAGGCGGGATGTTGAATTAGATATTGAAAAAAGTGCTGTATACCTTGTCGCTGAAACCGACCACCACCTCGCTGCCGCGTTCGAGAACCGGGCGCTTGACCAGGGTGGGATGAGCGGCAAGCAGGGCCGGGATTTCCGCCTCGACGAGGTTTTCGCGGATGTCGCTGTCGAGGTTTCTCCAGGTGGTGCCGCGGCGGTTGAGCAGGGTATCGAGAGCTACCGAGGTCTGCCAGCGATGAATCATGGTTTCATCGAGGCCATCCTGGCGAAAGTCGTGAAAGTCATAGGTAAGGCCGTGCTGGTCGAGCCACGCGCGGGCCTTCTTCACTGTGTCGCAATTTTTGATGCCGTACAATTTCATGGCGGTGCCGTTTGCTGATCCCCGTCATGTTGCTGCAATCTGGGGGTGTTTTATTGGCGCGATAGAATAACAAAATCACCCCACCAATTGACAGACCAAATACGGGAGACCCCCTTGAAGCAGCTCATACTGGTGCGCCACGCCAAATCCTCCTGGAAGGACCCCGCCCTCACCGATCTGATGAGGCCCCTCAAGAAGCGCGGTGAGCGCGACGCGCGGGAAATGGCACAGCGCCTTGCGGCCCTGCGGCTGGGCGTCGAGAAAGTGTTGTTGAGCCCGGCAAGGCGGGTGGTGCAGACCGCCGACATCCTCACCGAGGAAGGCGCCTTCGCCGAGGGAATCAGCGAGATCGTCCCCGATCTCTACACCTTCAGCTACGAGGATCTGGCGTTGTTCCTCAAGCAGCTCGACGACGCCATCACAAGCGTCGCCCTGGTCGGCCACAATCCCGCCATCACCGACCTGCTCAACTTCCTGGCGCTGGAGGAGATCACCAACGTGCCCACCTGCGGCATCGCGGTGCTGGACGTGGACACTGAGAAATGGAGCAAGCTGCGTGCCGGCGGCGCGGAACTCAGGCATTACGACTATCCGAAGAATGAACCTGACATGGATATCTGAGACGTAGGTTGGGCTGAGGAACGAAGCCCAACACAGTGAAACGCCCGTATCTGATGTTGGGCTTCCTTCGTCAGCCCAACCTACACACTGCTCAAAACCATTGCCGCCAGCCGCATTCCCGCTGATAATCCGCGCCGTTTCCGGTAATGGCGGGTAGCCTGATGTCGAGTGCGGAAGAGAACAAGTTCATTGTCGGTAATCAGGAGTGGTGCAGACCGCCGACATCCTCAATCCCGCCATCACCGATCTGCTCAACTTCCTGGCGCTGGAGGAGATCACCAACGTGCCCACCTGCGGCATCGTGCCGGCGGCGCGGAACTCAGGCATTACGACTATCCGAAGAATGAACCTGACATGGATATCTGAGACGTAGGTTGGGCTGAGGAACGAAGCCCAACACAGTGAAACGCCCGTATCTGATGTTGGGCTTCCTTCGTCAGCCCAACCTACACACTGCTCAAAACCATTGCCGCCAGCCGCATTCCCGCTGATAATCCGCGCCGTTTCCGGTAACGGCGGGTAGCCCGATGTCGAGCGTAGAAGAAAGCAAGTTCATTGTCGGCAATCAGGAGTGGTGCAAGCTTGCGGATCTCGGGGTCCCGGCCATCAAGGTGCGGGTCGATTCGGGCGCCAAGACGTCGTCCATGCACGCTT
>CAYXXZ010000246.1:0-2954 GCA_964469165.1 uncultured Porticoccaceae bacterium | reverse complement strand
TACTGCAGCCCCAGAAGCATGAACAACAGGGTAAAGAGCAACCACAGCCTGGGGCGGCGAAAGAGTTTTCTCATCGAGGTGGACCGGTCCTGCCGTAACAGCGCTGAGTGTATACAAAGCCCGGGATGGATCGCAAAAAAGCGGCGTTGCAAGTTAGCTGGCAAGCGAGCTTTAAGCCGTAAGCTTCAAGCCGGAGTCCTGCAAGAACTGCACTCTGACACAGTTCAACTTATAGCTTACAGCTTATAGCTCACACCCTCGCCGACAGCACCCGAGAAGGCCGCGCCCCTCCAGGACTGCTGGCGGCAAGTGCATCCTCAGCGCTTGAATTCGGCAAGGCTGCGGTAAGGCGCCGTTGCGCCCAGCTCCGCCTCGATGCGCAGCAGGCGATTGTACTTCGCAACCCGATCGGAGCGGCACAGGGAGCCGGTCTTGATCTGACCCGCCGCCGTGGCCACGGCGAGATCGGCGATGGTGGTGTCCTCGGTCTCACCGGAACGGTGAGAGATGACCGCCGTGTAGCCCGCTTGCTTGGCCATCTTGATGGCATCCAGGGTTTCCGACAGGGAGCCGATCTGGTTGAACTTGATGAGGATCGAGTTGGCCACACCCTTGTCGATGCCTTCCTTGAGAATTCGGGTGTTGGTGACGAACAAATCATCGCCCACCAGCTGCACGCGCTTGCCGAGCTTCTCCGTCTGGTATTTCCAGCCCGCCCAGTCGGATTCGTCCTGGCCGTCCTCGATGGAAATGATCGGATACTGGTCACAGAGCCCGGCCAGATAGTCGGTAAAGCCCTCGGCGCTGTAGACCTTGCCTTCACCCGCCAGGTTGTATTTGCCGTCCTTGTAGAATTCGGACGAGGCGCAATCGAGCGCCAGCGTCACATCCTTGCCGAGCACATAACCAGCGCTCTCGACAGCTTCCTTGATCACCGCCAGCGCTTCCGCGTTGGAAGACAGATTCGGCGCGAAACCGCCCTCGTCACCCACGGCGGTGCTGAGGCCCTTGTTGCCGAGCACCTTCTTCAGGGCGTGAAAGATTTCGGCGCCGACCCGCAACGCCTCGGAGAACGATTCCACCGCAACGGGCTGGATCATGAACTCCTGGATGTCCACGTTGTTGTCGGCGTGCTCGCCGCCGTTGAGAATGTTCATCATGGGCACCGGCATGCTGTATTGACCGACGCTGCCGTTGACTTCCGCAATGTGGGCGTAAAGGGGGATTTTCCGGGCTGCGGCGGCGGCCTTGGCAGCCGCCAGCGACACTGCGAGAATCGCATTGGCGCCGAGCTTGGCCTTGTTTTCGGTACCATCGGCCTCGATCATCATGCGGTCGAGTTCACGTTGCTCGGTCACATCCTTGTCGAGCAGCAACTGGCGAATCACGGAATTCACATTGCCAACGGCCTTGAGCACGCCCTTGCCCAGGTAGCGGGATTTGTCGCCGTCGCGCAGTTCGAGCGCCTCGCGCGACCCCGTCGAGGCCCCGGACGGAGCGCAGGCGCTGCCCACCTCGCCGCTCTCCACCACCACATCGGCGTTCACTGTGGGGTTGCCTCGCGAATCGAGCACCTCGTAGGCGCGAATATCAACAATTTTTGTCATTTCCATGTCTCCGTTAACAAATAGTTATCCCGCGCCTGATCAGCGGATATCCAGGGCCGGCAGATTTTTCACCAGATCGTCGATTGCCTTCATCTGCTGCAGGAAAGGTTTGAGCTGATCCAGCGGCAAGGCACTCGGCCCGTCGCAAAGTGCGCGATCCGGGTCGGGATGGGCCTCGAGAAACAGACCGGCCAGCCCCACCGCCATGCCCGCGCGCGCCAGTTCCGCCACCTGGCGACGGCGCCCGCCGGACGCAGCACCGGACGGATCGCGGAATTGCAGGGAATGGGTCACGTCAAAAACCAGCGGCACGCCGCCGCTGGCGCCGTTCATGACATTGAACCCGAGCATGTCCACCACCAGGTTGTCATAGCCAAAACAGCTGCCGCGTTCACACAGCATGAGCCTGTCGTTGCCGCACTCGCGAAATTTTTCCACCAGGTTGCCCACCTGGGAAGGGCTCATGAACTGGGGCTTCTTGATGTTGATGACGGCACCGGTTGCCGCCATGGCGGCGACCAGGTCGGTCTGGCGGGCCAGAAACGCCGGCAGCTGGATGATATCGCACACCTCGGCAACCGGCTGCGCCTGCCAGGTTTCGTGAACGTCGGTGATCACCGGCACATTGAAGGTGTTCTTGATCTCTTCAAAAATCCGCAAGCCCTCCTCCATGCCGGGCCCCCGATAGGAGTGGATGGAGGTGCGGTTGGCCTTGTCGAAAGAGGCCTTGAATACGTACGGAATGCCGAGCTCCGCGGTAACCTCGACATACGCCTCCGCGACCTGCAGGGCGAGATCGCGGGACTCCAGCACATTCATTCCGCCCAGCAGCGCGAAGGGTGCATCGTTGGCGAAGCGCAGGTCACCCAACTGGACGGCCTTGTGCATCTGTACGCGGGCCTGTGGCATCACTGCGCTCCCTCGGGATACTGTTCCGCATAGGCCAGTGCACCACGGACGAAGCCGGTAAAGAGCGGGTGGCCCTCGCGCGGCGTAGAGGTGAATTCGGGGTGGAATTGGCAGGCGAAGAACCAGGGATGGCCGGGCAGCTCGATGGTTTCCACCAGATGGTTTTCCGCCGACCAGCCGCCCACCCTGAGCCCCGCTTCCTGAAGGGAGTCGATGTAATTGGCATTCACTTCGTAGCGGTGGCGGTGTCTTTCGCGAATTCTTGTGGCGCCGTAGATTTTTTGCGCCATGGAGTTCTCTTCGAGCAGGGCGTCCTGGGCGCCGAGGCGCATGGTGCCGCCCAGATCGGAGTTCTCGGAGCGGGTTTCCACGCGGCCATCCTTGTCGACCCATTCGGTGATCAGGCCCACCACCGGGTGCGGCGAGTCCTTGTCGAAC
>CAYXXZ010000245.1:0-2977 GCA_964469165.1 uncultured Porticoccaceae bacterium | reverse complement strand
GGCCTGGTGATTTCCGCGGTGTTCATGCCGATGGCCTTCTTTGGCGGTTCCACCGGGGTGATCTATCGCCAGTTCGCGCTCACCATCATCACCGCCATGGGCTTTTCTGTGCTGGTTGCGCTGATTTTCACGCCCGCGCTGTGCGCCACCCTGCTGACGCCGCTCAAGCGCGGCGAGCATCACGGCAATCGCGGCTTTTTCCGCTGGTTCAACCATTATTTCGATCGCGGCGCTGCCGCCCACCGCAAGGGTGTCACTCGCATTCTGGCAGGGCGCGGGCGCTTCATGCTGGTGTATCTGGTACTCGTCGCTATCGTAGCGCTGTTGTTCCAGAAGCTGCCCACCGCATTCCTGCCGGATGAGGATCAGGGCCAGATGTTCATCATCGTGCAATTGCCATCGAATGCGTCCGCCGAGCGCACCGTGCGTGTACAGGAAGAAATCCGCCATCACCTGATGGAGCAGGAAGGCCATCTCATCGACCATATCTTTGCCACCACTGGCTACAGTATCGCTGGTCGCGGGCAAAATGCCGGTAACATGTACGTCACCCTCAAACCCTTCGAGGACCGCACCCGGCCTGAAGACAGTGTGCTTGCCCTGATGGAGCGCACCAACAAGCGTCTGGCGCAGATACAGGATGGCGCGGCCTTCGCCATCGTACCGCCCGCGCTCATGGAGCTGGGGTCGGCGACCGGCTTCGATCTCTACCTTCAGGACCACGCCGCCCTTGGTCACGAGGCGCTGATGGCAGCCGTGGGTCAGTTTCTGGCACTGGCGCGCCAGGAACCCTCGCTGGCGCTGGTGCGTCCCAACAGCCTGCCGGACGAATCCCAGTACCAGGTGATCATCGACGATGAAAAGGCGCGCGCCCTGCAGGTGGCGCTGGCGGACATCAACGCCACCATGAGCGCGGCCTGGGGCTCCACCTATGTCAACGATTTCATCGATCAGGGCAGGGTCAAGAAAGTGTATGTGCAGGGCAACATGGATTCCCGCCTGGCGCCGGAGGATTTCGCCAAGTGGTACGTGCGCAATGCCGAAGGCAAGATGGTGTCCTTCGCGTCCTTTGCCACCGGCGAGTGGGGTTACGGCTCGCCCAAGCTGCAGCGCTACAACGGTGTGCCCGCGGTGCAGATCCAGGGCCAGCCGGCACCTGGCCATTCCACGGGCGAAGCCATGGCGGCCCTCGAACGCATCGTCAAGGAACTGCCGTCCGGCTTCGATATCGCCTTCACCGGGCTGTCGTACGAGGAGCGCCAGGCGGGTTCCCAGGCGGGCCTGCTTTACGCGCTCTCGGTGCTCATCGTGTTCCTGTGTCTGGCCGCCCTCTACGAGAGTTGGTCGGTGCCCTTCGCGGTGATCCTGACGGTGCCGCTCGGCGTGCTCGGCGCGGTTTTCGCCACCTTGGGGCGCGGCCTGTCGAACGACGTTTTCTTTCAGGTGGGAATGCTTACCACCATGGGGCTGGCGGCCAAGAATGCGGTACTGATCGTCGAATTTGCCCGCGCGCAATATGAGAAGGAAGGCAAGACCCTGGTGGAGGCGGCACTCGAGGCGGCACGTTTGCGGCTGCGCCCCATCATCATGACATCGCTGGCCTTCACCTTCGGGGTGTTGCCTCTGGCGATTGCCAGCGGCGCCAGCAGCGGCAGCAAACACGCCATCGGTACGGGCGTGGTGGGCGGCACCATCGGCGCCACGTTTCTGGCCATTTTCTTTGTGCCTTTGTTTTACGTGGTGGTCACCGGCTTGGCCGAGAGAAGGCGCAAGCCCGCGCCTGTAACGGGAGATATTCAGTGAAGACATCCAGATTGATCATGACCCTGTCGGCGTTGAGCCTTGGCGCCTGCACCCTGGCGCCGGACTACCAGCGCCCGGCGGCACCGGTGCCCGATGCCTGGCCGCAAAGCGAAGCCTACGATGCCAGTGCCGTGACCGCAGAAGCCGGGGATCCGATTGCCTGGCGTGCCTTCTTTCGCGACGAGTCCCTGCAACAGCTGATTACCCTGGCGCTCGACAACAACCGCGATCTGCGTGTTGCGGCGCTCAATGTGGAGGCGTATCGGGCCCAGTACCGCATTCAGCGCTCCGAGCTGTTTCCCGATATCGGTGTCGATGGCAGCGACTCGCGCCAGCGCCTGCCGGCGGATCTGTCGCCGAGCGGTGAGACGGACACCCTGACACAGTACGGGCTGACCATTGGCACCAGTGCCTACGAGCTCGATCTGTTTGGCCGGGTGCGCAGCCTCAACCGCGCGGCCCTGGAAAACTACCTTGCCACCGAAGAGGCGCGGCGCGGTGTTCACATCAGCCTGGTGAGCGACGTGGCGCTGGCCTGGCTGGCCTTGTCCACCGACAGGGAATTGCTGGCACTTGCCAGGGCAACGCTGGAGAGCTACCGGGAAAGCCTGGAGTTGATCGAAGTCAGTGAAGAGGCTGGCGTCGCCTCGGCGCTCGACGTGCGCCAGGCGCGCACCCTGGTGGAACAGGCGCGCGCCGATGTTGCGCGCTACACTCGCCGCGAGGCGCAGGACATCAACGGCCTGGAATTGCTGCTCGGTGCGCCGCTGCCGCAAGCTCTCGCGGAAAGCGCGCCGCTCGGCGACAGCCTGTTGGCGGAAATTCCCGCCGGAATGCCCGCCACGCTACTCGAGCAGCGCCCCGACATTCTCGCCGCCGAGCGCCGCCTGCGCGCCGCCAATGCCGACATCGGCGCGGCGCGCGCGGCATTTTTCCCGAGCATTCGTCTCACCGCGGCGGCGGGCACAGCCAGCAGCGAGCTGTCGGGCCTCTTTGAAAGTGGTTCGGAGACCTGGAATTTCGCACCCACCATTCATTTGCCCATCTTCACTGCCGGTCGCTTGCGCGCAAACCTCGATGTCAGTGAATTGCGCCGCGACATGCGGGTTGCCGAATATGAGAAAAGTATTCAAACCGCATTTCGCGAAGTGGCGGACGGCCTCGCCGCGCGCGG
>CAYXXZ010000244.1:0-2985 GCA_964469165.1 uncultured Porticoccaceae bacterium | reverse complement strand
CGCAAATCCAGCTCAACATCGATGCCACCCGCATGGGGCAGGCCTTTACCGGCAACGCCTATGTGCAGGCCATCATCAATGGCGAGATCAGTGCCTTCGTGGAGCGCCACCGCGGCGCCACTGCGCTGCCCGTGGAGCTGACGTTGCGCGCCAGTTTCAATCCGGAGCTGAACAAGACCTGGTTTGGCGCGGTGATGCAGGTGATCAACAACATCACGCTGCTGTCGATCATTCTCACCGGCGCGGCACTGATTCGCGAGCGCGAACACGGCACCATCGAGCATCTGCTGGCGATGCCGGTGACCCCGTTCGAAATCATGGCCGCCAAGGTGTGGGCAATGGCACTGGTGGTGTTGCTGGCCGCTGCCCTGTCGCTGATTCTGGTGGTGCAGGGCTGGCTGCAGGTGCCGATCGAAGGCTCGGTGCCGCTGTTTCTGGGTGGCGCCGCGCTGCACCTGTTCGCCACCACGGCTCTGGGGATCTTTCTCGGCACCCTGGCGCGCTCCATGCCTCAGTTCGGCCTGTTGCTGATATTGATCCTGCTGCCTCTCCAGGTGCTGTCCGGCGGCACCACGCCGCGCGAGAGCATGCCCGATGCCATCCAGCACATCATGCTGCTGGCTCCCAATACCCACTTCGTGATGCTCGCCCAGGCGATTCTCTACCGCGGCGCGGGTTTCAGCGTGGTATGGCCGCAGTTTCTCGCCCTGCTGGCCATCGGCGGCGCGCTCTTCGCGCTCTCGCTGGCGCGCTTTCGCAAAACCATCGGACGCATGGTTTAAGGCCATTCTCGTGTGATAAAGCCACCTGTAGGAGCTTGCCTGCAAGCAACCATTCTCGGCAGGGGGGTCGCTTGCAGGCAAGCTCCTACAGGCAAGCATCCACAGGTGGGCAGCGATACCAGAGTCGTTGGCAAGCTACGTCAATCCGCGAGTGCCTGCTGCCGCACTTCGCGCCGCCGCTGCAGCAGCGATTGCACCCACACGTAGAACACCGGCACGAAGATCACGCCGAGAACGGTGGCGCTCAGCATGCCGCCGATGACCCCGACGCCGATGGCGCGCTGGCTCGCCGCGCCGGCACCCGTGGCGATCGCCATCGGTGTGACACCGAGGATGAATGCCATGGAGGTCATGATGATCGGGCGGAAGCGCAGGCGCGCGGCGCGCGTCGCGGCCTCGACCAGGGTGGCTCCACGGGCGTGGATATCCCTGGCGAATTCGACGATGAGAATGGCGTTCTTGGCGGCGAGGCCGATGATGGTCACCAACCCCACCTTGAAATACACGTCATTGGACATGCCCAGCAGCGTCACCGCCATGACCGCGCCCAGCGCCCCGATCGGCACGATCAGCATTACCGACAGCGGAATCGACCAGCTCTCGTACAGTGCCACCAGCAGCAGGAATACCACCAGCACGGACAGCGACATCAGCATCGGCGCCTGTGCCCCGGCGAGTTTCTCCTGCAGTGACAACCCGGTCCACTCGTAGCCGATGCCCCTGGGCAAGGTACCGAGAATGCGCTCGATTTCCGCCATGGCTTCGCCACTGCTGTAACCCGGCGCCGCGTCGCCGGAGATCTTGATTGCCGGATAGCCGTTGTAACGCGCGATCTGCACCGGCCCGTACTCCCACGCGGTAGTGACGAACGCCGCCAGCGGTACCTGGTCGCCCCAGCGGTTGGCGACATAGAGACTGGTGATACTTTCCGGCGTCATGCGATCTTCTGCTTCCGCCTGCACAATCACTCGCTGCATGCGACCGGCGTTGGCAAAATCCCCCAGGGTGGCGGAACCGAAGGCGCTGGATATCACCTCACTGACACGGTCGAAGCTGACGCCCATGGCCTCGGCCTTTTCGCGGTCGATTGCGAGGCGCAGTTGAGGCGCATCTTCCAGGCCCTCCATCATCGCGTAGGCGATAGCGGGCGAGGCGTTGGCTTCGTACAGCAACTGGTTCCGGGCCGCGAGCAATGTTTCGCGGCCAAGTGCGCCGCGATCCTGGATGCGCACCGAGAAACCGCCCGCCGTGCCCAACCCCTCGATCGCCGGCGGCAGCACCGCAAACAGGCGGCCATCCATGTTGTTGGCGAAATGGGCATTGAAGGCCGCCACTTCCGCCATCGCCGACTGGTCCTCATCGCGCTGCGACCAGTCCTTGAATTCCGGGAAGGCAATGGCCGCGTTCTGGCCCATGCCCGAGAAGCTCCAGCCCGTGACGATGAGTACCGACTCGACGCTGTCCCGCGACAACAGGTAGCTTTCCATGTCCTCCACGGTTTTCAGGGTGCGCTCATAGGTGGCTCCCGGCGGCAGCTGCACGTCGACGATGATCGAGCCGATGTCCTCCGCCGGCACGAACGACTCCGGCAGGCGCAGATAAAACAGGGCAAGTACCGCCACGATGGCGACATAAATCACCATGTAGCGCCCCGGGCGGCGCAGCAGTTTGCCATTCAGGCGGTTGTAGCCGCGCCCCAGTTGATTGAACCTGCGGTTGAACCAAGCGAAGAAACCGCGCTTTTCGTGGTGGTCTCCCTTGGCGACGGGCCTGAGCAGGGTGGCGCACAAGGCGGGGGTCAGGCTCAAGGCGAGAAACCCGGAAAAGAGAATCGAAACCGCGAGGGATACGGAGAACTGCTCGTAAATGACGCCCACCGAGCCGCTCATGAAGGCCAGCGGCACGAACACCGCGGACAGCACCAGGGTGATGCCCACGATGGCGCCGGAGATCTGACCCATCGCCTTGCGCGTGGCATCGACCGGCGAAAGCCCCTCCTCGGCCATGATGCGCTCCACGTTTTCCACCACCACGATGGCATCATCCACAAGGATGCCGATGGCCAGCACCATGCCGAACATGGTCATCATATTGATGGAAAAGCCGAGCGCCGCCATCACCGCGAAGGTGCCCAGCAAGCACACCGGCACCACCAGGGTCGGAATCAGGGTGTAGCGCAGATTCTGGAGGAACAGCAGCATCA
>CAYXXZ010000243.1:0-2987 GCA_964469165.1 uncultured Porticoccaceae bacterium | reverse complement strand
TTTAATTCCGGGATAGCGGGCGCTTGCATTGATAAGTATTTCAGCAGCCTGTTAAGGGATAAATCTGTTTTTATCGCCGCAGTGCCCATAAAGAATCAATAGCTGAAAGTAGGCCCAGCCTTTACCCTCCGGAGCTTTTAGTACCAGATGACTATACGTTTGAAGCAGTGATGTACTGCGAAACGTAGGAGGTAACCATGAGTCATGAAAAGCCGGTTCAGACTGTATGCCCTGTTTTGGAGCTACTCCTTCAAAGAGCTGCAAAGAACGGACATTCACAGGTGCAACTGGCGAAAGAAATCGGCGTTTCGTATCAACGTCTGAGGCAATATCGGAGGGGAGAAGCCGGTTTGGCGAATGCCCTTCCTTCCACACTGAAGAAGGTCAGCATTTATCTGGACATGCCGGTAGTACTGCTGATGGTGCTGGCAGGAAGGTTAGGGATACAAGACATGGAATGGCCCGGGGACGTTCAGCGTGGTCGCTTACAACAGGCATTGCTAGCAATGCGACATGACCCGTGGGTGGGGCCATTGATGCCTGCAGAGCTGGAACAGGGGCCGGCCAGTGTCCAGCAGTTCGTGTTGTGGCTGTGGGGACAATACACTGTTGCGTGCAACACTGCTGCGGGTAACGCGTACCCGATGCGCTGGACAGATATTCTCGCTGTATTAGCGGTGAGAGAGTCCACGGGGTGAACAAAGCGGGTCAAAGCCCGTTTGTGAGTCGGTGTAGTGATACGTTGATTTTTTGGGGTGGGTGTTTGCCCGCCCCGTTTTTTGTGGCTAACTTGTTTTATGGCGTCGCCATGGTGTTTACCTTCTCGCTCTCCAGGAGACTTGGTTTTGGAACTTGTGCTCCAGCCACTGTTGGACCACGTCCCGGCGCCAGTATGAGTGTTTTCCGAGACGTACAGGCGTTGGGAAGCGCCGTGTACTGACAAGTCGCTCGACGGAGCGCTCAGACATGTGCAAAAGCTCTGCGACGTCGTTTTTAGTGCATAGAGTCTCGGCGGAAAGGCGGTTTTCTGTTTTCACGATGATTTCCTCAGTGTGGGCGATGTTGCCTTCTTCGTATAGGAAACCGTGGTTGCTTCTAAATTTTAGGAGTTATGGGGCAGTGAAAAAAGCAAAGGCCCGCGAGGGCCTTGGTTGTGAGAGTGAACGGTGACATCACCTGGCTTGGAAAAGAAGGGGCGACTAACTGCCGCTCCATTTCGTGTACCGTTTTTCGGCGTCTGGTAGCGGCGTATCGTGTTCTGATGCTGGCCTGCGAGGCGGGAAAGCGATGATGTTGCTGGTGGCAGGAGCTAGGGTGCTGGTGGATTCCGGTACCGTACGAGAGTTTTCCTTCTTAGCAGTGCCTTCGCGCTCCTGTTCAATGAGGACAACGGCTTTTTCATTCAGGCGCCGGGCCTTGTTCTGAGCCTGAAGGGTTTTCCAATCAGAGGCCACTGGGGGAAGCGGGGTCTTGACATCTGGAGCCAGCAGCTTGAGGGCATCGACGACATCCTGATTGGTCAGGTTGATGTAGATTTCTGCTTGCGTAGTTGTCTTATGGCCCAGGACATCTCTCAAGAAGTGCGCATTCATCCCGGCGCGCGCGAGCATCGTCGGTGCGACATGTCGTAGGTCGCGAAACATCAAGTTCGGTAGCCCCGCTTTCTCCCTGATTCGCCGCCATGCTTGGGTGATAGCCTCAGTCGTTGTATCGAAGACACGCCCTTGCCTGGGGCCGGGGAGCCCTTCGAGAATCTGGATGGCACGAGGTGAAAGGGGGATGAAGCTGTCCGAGCGCTTGACGTCGGTGTAGAGCTTGCTGTCCTGCAGGCTGATATGTTCCCAGTTCAGATTCAAAAGAGTGGTCTGACGCACAGCGGTTTCGAGAGCGAACTCCACGAGCGGCCAGAATACAGGGTTGTCGCACTGCATTACTGCGTTGACGACGCGCTCGCGGTGTTCATCGGTGAAAATAATGAAGCGCCGCGCGCCGGGCTTGAGTTTGATACCCGCGCACGGGTTGTGTGCAACGGGCCAATGCCAATTGGCTTGCGACTCATTAAAGACTGCTTTTAACAGCGCGATTTCTTTTTGAATGGTGCTCGCTGAGTATTTTTCAGCTGTCATCGTGGAATGCAGCGCACGCATGTCTGCACCGGTAATTTGCGACGCACGTTTGATAGCCAAGGCAGCGTACAGCTCGTACGTGCGAGGGTAGGCGACCGGGCCCCGCGTATCGCTCCGTTTTTTGAACCCTTGTGGCGTCACTCCAGCCTCATTGCGTGACCCCTTTCGTTTCGTGGCCGTGAGCGATTCTGTGTCGCCACGGGTTTCCCGCAGTAACGACTTCCGCTCCGTTAGGGTCACAATCTCTGATTGCCCGTTTTCGTTTGTCCAAAGGGCGAGCTCTGGGAGGCCTGCCGGGACTAGGTAATGGTTAGCACGGCGGATTTCTTGGTCGGCACCTGCTTTCGCAATCGTCACATGGTGTACGTAGTAGTCCAGCATGTCTGCTAGGCGAGCTTGGGTCGGACCACCTAACACCGGTGCATTTTCAGCGTTGCTGTTAGCGAGCGTATCAGCAATCCAGGCGGCGGCTTCGGCATACGTGTGGAAATCTTTTGCGGGGCGCTTGCCATTCTTCAGCGTGACCTGGCCGCGCCATAGGCCATTTTTTTTGCGGTGCGGCTTGGGCATGCGGCTGCTCATCGTGCACCTCCGCTTGGATTCGGGGTGGTGCACTGGAACGAGGCAATGGGGTGTGCTCGAAGGAGCGAGCGAAAGTGGGAAGCCGTTGTCATCGTCTATGTCCTCTAGTTGATGGAGACATAGGCGTCTAGTGACGAAGAAAAAAATGTGCGGCGAGATGCGTTTTAGGAGCAATGCGCGCCGGCCATTTAAATCATCACTAGAGATTTTGTTATGCGCGCGTGGATGAACCCGAAGCATGTCCGCAACCAGGATGCGGTGGCCGCCCGGAAATCATCG
>CAYXXZ010000242.1:0-2995 GCA_964469165.1 uncultured Porticoccaceae bacterium | reverse complement strand
AAAATACTGTATCGACGACTAGTAAACACTGTGCTAGCATGCCGGGTTTTCCAAAACCCTAGTCCTGTAACTAGTCCCGTAATCAACCAACACAAGGCGGCAAACCAAATATGATTGTCGGCGTATTTAAGGAAGTTTATCCTGGCGAACGACGCGTGGCCTTGGTGCCGGCATCGGTCGCGCAATTAGCGAAGCAGAAGGTCGAAGTGGTCTTCGAATCAGGGGCGGGGCAAGCCGCTGGTTACCTCGATAACGACTACATCAAGGCTGGCGCCAAGATGCAAAGCAGAGACGAGATCTTTGCAAATGCACAGGTCCTGGCATTCGTGCGCGGCACGTCACTGCTGAGTAGCGAAGGTGCCGAGCTGTTCGGCAAGATCGGCAAGCAACACCAAGTGATCGGCTTTTTCGATCCTTTGGGCACGCCCGGCAACGCCCAGCAACTCGCCGCCCAGGCCGGTACTGCCTATGCCATGGAGCTGGTGCCCCGCATCACCCGCGCCCAATCCATGGATGCCCTGTCTTCCATGGCCAACCTTGCCGGTTACAAGGCGGTATTGCTCGCAGCCAACCAGATCTCCAGAATTCTGCCCATGATGACCACGGCCGCCGGCACCATGAAACCGGCCAAAGTGCTCGTTCTGGGTGTCGGCGTTGCCGGTCTGCAGGCCATTGCCACCGCCAAACGCCTGGGCGCGGCTGTCGAAGCCTACGACATCCGGCCCGAAGTGAAGGAGCAGGTACAGAGTGTCGGCGGCAAGTTCGTCGAGCTCGAACTGGATACCAGCGATACCAGCGATACCGGTGGCTACGCCAAGGAGCAGTCCGCCGATTTCATCGCCAGGCAGCAAGAGGCCCTGGCCCAGTTCGTGCGCAGTGCCGACATCGTGATCACCACCGCCCAGATTCCCGGCCGCAAGGCACCTATTCTGGTGACCACCGCCATGCAGAAAGGCATGAAACCCGGCTCGGTCATCGTCGATCTGGCCGCCGAAACCGGTGGCAACTGCGAACTGACCCAGCCCGGACAGACTCATGTCGTCGATGGCGTCACCATGCTTGGCCCCACCGACCTGCCTTCCAGCCTGGCCTATCACTCCAGTCAGCTGTACGCCCGGAACGTCGTCAACTTCCTGCTGCACATCACTGACAGAGAAGGCCAGTTCGCCGACAAAGATGACGACGAAATCGTTCGTGAAACTCGCTTTGCCAAAGATGGTGTGATTACCCATCCGCGCGTCGAGCAAGCACTGAAAGGGTAAGGTCCTATGGACGTTCTACTACAAATCAACGGGTTCTACGTGTTCATGCTGGCCGCAGTGGTTGGCTATCACATCATTCACAAGGTGCCACCCCTTCTGCATACGCCGCTGATGTCCGCGACCAACGCGATCTCGGCCATTGCCGTGGTCGGCGCCATTCTTGTGGCCGGTGCCGGGCACAGCAAGGTGAGCACCATACTGGGCACCATCGCGGTGGCGTCTGCCGTCACCAACGTGGTCGGCGGCTTCCTGATCACCGACCGTATGCTCAAGATGTTCAAGGCCGGTAAGAGGGAGCAAAAATGAGCCGTATCATCCTCATTCAAGCGGCTTATTTCGCCGCGTCAGTGCTATTCATCTTTGGCCTGAAGGCCATGAACTCGCCGCGTACCGCGCGGCGCGGCATGATCATGGCCGCCTTCGGCATGGCCATGGCCATGGCCGGCGCGATTGCCGACCCCCATGTCACCAGTTATGGCTGGATCGTGGTCGGTGTCGCCATCGGTACCGCGCTGGGCGCCGTGATCGCCATCTGGACGCCGATGACTCACATGCCACAGCGGACCGCGCTGTCGCATGCCTTCGGCGCCCTGGCCGTCTCGCTGGTAGGTGCGGCGTATTTCTATGACGCTTCCATCGACCTCCTGGAACTGGGCCTGGTCAAGCGCATCGCGCTCGGCCTGGAAGTGATGCTCGGCTCGCTGACCGTGACCGGCTCGCTGATTGCCTTTGCCAAGCTGCAGGAGTGGATCAGGGGCAACCACGCCATCAAGGGCCAGAACTACGTTTCCGTCGGACTGGCCGCATCGATCATCGTGCTGATGATCTACACCATTTACGACCCCTCCCAGGAGTGGGCGTTCTATCTGATGCTGGTGCTGTCGCTGCTGTTCGGCATCCTGTTGGTGTTGCCCATCGGCGCCGCCGACATGCCCGTGGTCATCGCGCTGCTCAACAGCTACGCCGGCCTGGGTGCCGCTGCCACGGGTTTCGCGCTCAACAACAACATTCTGATCATTGCCGGTGCCCTCGACGGCGCCTCGGGCCTGATCCTTGCCATCATCATGAGCAAGGCGATGAACCGCCCGCTGCTCAACGTGATCTTCGGCAGAATCCAGGCCAGCACGGCAGCCAGTGCCGACGATGTCTACGGCGGCAAGGTCAAATCCACCACCGCGGAAGAAATCGCGCTCATGCTGGACGATGCCAGCCGCGTCGTGATCGTTCCCGGCTACGGCATGGCGGTGGCGCAGGCCCAGCACGCAGTGCGCGACCTGTTCGTGGTTCTCGAGAAGCGCGGCTGCCGCGTCGAGTTCGCCATCCACCCGGTTGCCGGACGGATGCCGGGCCACATGAACGTCCTGCTGGCCGAAGCCGACATTCCCTACGATCGCCTGATCGAAATGGACGACATCAACCCGACCTTCGATACGGTCGATGTCTCTATCGTCATCGGCGCCAACGATGTGGTGAACCCCGACGCACGCAAAGGCGACAGCCCGATCGCCGGCATGCCGATCATCGAAGTGGATCGCTCGCGCTCCGTGGTCAACATCAAGCGCTCCATGTCCCCGGGCTTCGCGGGTATCCCCAACCCGCTGTTTGCCAACGACAATACCGTCATGTTCTTTGCCGATGGTCAGGCCGGCGTGCTCGACATCGTCAAAGAGATCAAGGCGCTGTAACGACCTTTCGACGCAGTATGATCAGGCCGGGACTTGTCCCGGCCTTTT
>CAYXXZ010000241.1:0-3042 GCA_964469165.1 uncultured Porticoccaceae bacterium | reverse complement strand
CTTGGGGCGCAGTGAAGCTCGCTGCCATCCCAGGGCATCTGCGGTTGATTCCAGGCGATCCAGCACAATTCCGCGCCATCGGGCGATATGCGCGGATAGGCGTAAAAATCACTGCCCTGGGTGAGGATTTCCAGATTGTCTGCACAGCCAGAGCCGTCGAGAGGTATGACCACCAGATAGTTGCGCGGCGGCTCGTGCTCCGCACTGTGGTCTTCGCACACGGCGAGCAGGCGCTGGCCATGGCCGTCGAAGCAGAAGTCGGCAAAACGCAGGGCGGCATCCGGGGGCGTCAAGGGCGAGGCAGCCGCGGAGAATGGCGCACTGCCTTGATCTGGCAATGGCATGCGGTAAACGCGCTGGTCTGCCTTGTCGACAAAAAACAGACTGCCACCGGCCACCAGCCAGGCGCGGCCACCATATTCGTGTACCTTGCTTTGTACGCTGAAGGGCGCGGCCAGTAAATCGGCGCACGCGCCGTCAGGGTATCGCACGACCACCGTGGTGCGCCCCTGTTCCTCGGGCCGGCTTTCCTGCCAGTAGAGATGGCCTGCGACCATGCAAGGATGATCGCGTCCGATGCTGCCAGCCGTGATCGCCGCAGGGCTGATGGGAGACTCCCAACTGCCGCAGGGCGCGGGAATTTTTGTCGCGGCATGCTTGCTCATGATCAACCTCCGGCAAACTTCACGGTGAAACCGCGCTGCTCCAGCAGCTGGCGCAGTTTTTCCCGATGGTCGCCCTGAATTTCGATCACCGCATCCTTGACACTGCCGCCCGTGCCGCACTGCTGCTTGAGCTCTTTGGCGAGCACGGCCAATGCCTTGTCGTCCAGTTCGACGCCGCTGATGGTCGTGACACCCTTGCCCTTGCGTCCACTCGTTTCACGGCGGATTCGCACGATACCGTCGCCCTTTGGCGGCGGCTTTTTGTCCGGGTTTTCCTTGACTCGGCCCGTTTCGGTGGAATACACGAGGCGGGAGTTCTTGGACATGGCATCTACCGTCATTTGCAGGGTTGTGGCCGCAGACACTGTGTCTGAAGCGCCGCTGAAGCAGCCACATTATGCCAGCAATTTTCCGCGGAAGCGGGGGCGGTAATGGCGTTGCGGTCACCCTCGGTGATCGCCTCTTTTCAACGCATTTCCTGAACAATGGACTCAGATGTCATTTTCGTTACAATGTAACGCTTCGTCACACTTGAAGCAGGATGCCTCAGGGCCTACAAAATTACGTGCCAGTGTTCCCTCTATCAGCAGGCAGTATTTCTTCTCTGTCACTGACCCTCGCCGCGCTGATGTTGCTGCTGTGGCGAGGCGCTTCAACCAAAATGCGCGCCTTGTGCCTGACGCTGCTGCTGGTGCTCGGCCTGCTGTGGGTCGTTTTTGCGGCTCTGGCCGGCGTCAATGGCAATGGTTTTGATGAGACGGTTGTCTACCACCTCGGCACGGGCCTGGGTGGGGCCGGTATCGCCGGATACGAGCGTCATGTCGCCAAATGGTCTCTGGTTGCACTGGTTGGCGCCGGCCTGCTCGTTGTTCTTTTCCGCTATTTCATTCGTATTCCGCGCGAGGGTCGTCACCAGTATTGGGCGTCCGCTTTCCTCGTCGGAGCGCTGGCGACCAACCCCATCGTCCCCCAGGTTGCCCATCAGTTGCCGCTGCTCAAGGTGCTGCTGTATCAGCCCCACGCAGAAGGCGCGGATACGTCCCTGGGTGAATTGGCGCAGTACTACAGGGAAATACCTGCCGAAGGTCTGGGTGGTCTCGACAAAAACATCGTGCTTCTGTATCTGGAGAGCCTGGAGACCACCTATTTCGATGAAACGCATTTCGGTCAGCTATTACCCGAGCTGAGTGCGCTGGCCGACGACGCAGTCCGCTTTGCCGACGTGGAAATGGGCCCTTACACCTGGTGGACGATGGGCGGCATCGTCGGTTCCCAGTGCGGCGTCCCGCTCGTGCCCTTCGGTGCCGCGGATGGCAATGGCCATCTGGGCTTTGGCAACTTCATGGGTGGAGCCACCTGTATCGGCGATATCCTGCAAGCCGAGGGATATCAGTCCGAGTTCGTCGGCGGCGCGTCGCTGCGCTTTGCCGGCAAGGCAGACTACCTGCGCAGCCACGGCTATCAAACACGGTGGGGCCGGGATGAGCTGAAAAACATCTTTGGCTCCGGTGTTCCCGTCAATGCCTGGGGGTATTACGATTACCAGACCTTGAAATTTGCGAAAGAGCGCTTCAAAGCTCTTTATGACAGCGGCCGACCCTTCATGCTCACGGCCTTGACGCTGGACACCCATCCGCCGCAAGGCTTCCCGTCGCCGTATTGTCGAGCACAGGGCATTCTGCAGGGCGATGACTCGATGCTGGATGCGGTGCGCTGCACCGACCACCTGGCTGCAGAATTCGTGCGTTTCGTGCAAGAACAGGATCATCGCGACGACACGCTGGTGGTGGTGCTGACCGACCATACTTCACACAGGAACACTGTTTTCGACATCCTCAAGAAAGCCGAGCGCCGGGACCTGGTATTCTGGGTCTTTGCGCCTGAGCAGGAGGGCGCCATCGTTCACCGGGAGGGCGCGAGCACCTTCGACGTAGCCGCCACCATCCTTGCGCTGGCGGGGGGAAAGTTGGAGGGCCTGGGTTTTGGTCGCAACTTGCTGGCCGATGCGGTACCACCAGCTCCGCCCGGAGCGCTTTTTCACAGCCACACCGCCGAACTGATGGCGAAGCTATGGCAGCCGCCTGTGCTCGGTGGCGAATTGGTCGTGATGCCTGATCAGAAAATTCTCATGGTGGGCGGCCAGCGTCTGCGGCTGCCCGTGATGATTCGCTTCAATGAAGATTATCGCATCGAGGATGTGGCCTGGCCCGGTCCGGAGGCGCCCTTGATATCGCGCCTCGCGCCCCTGTCCATCATGGTCAACGACTGCGGCTGGTTCGACGATCAGAAAGCGGGGCGTTTCTGTCTGTATTATCGGACGCAGGCCGGAGTGCTTTCCGCACACCCGTTGGCCAGCAGCACGGTGTTTCAGCGCGAT
>CAYXXZ010000240.1:0-3063 GCA_964469165.1 uncultured Porticoccaceae bacterium | reverse complement strand
TTTTCCTGGTGCGCCTGCTGGTGCTGTGCCTGATGCTCCCCTTATTCTGCATGGCCGCCTTTGTGGGACTGGTGGATGGTTTGGTGCGCCGGGACATCCGTCGATTCGGCGCGGGCCGGGAATCCGGCTTTGTGTACCACCGCGCCAAAGCCGCCTTGATGCCGTTACTGGTGTTGCCCTGGGTGATCTATCTGGCGCTGCCGGTCAGTGTGAGTCCACTGTTGATTCTGTTACCCAGCGCGCTCCTGCTGGGTATGGTGGTGGATATCACAGCGGGGAGCTTCAAGAAATACCTCTAACGCTAAACCGCGTGCGTGATAGCCCTTCAGATCACCTCTTGCACACTATTTAGGCGTTAAGTTTGGGGGAGAGTCAGCATCCTTCCGGCCCCCTAGGAACCCCTAGGAACCCCTAGAGCACCGCGAGCACAATGAGCACGGCCAGCACAGGAGCAATGTGAGCACACAAAAACTTAACAAGCACCTGATTATTAATAGATAAATAATATTTTACGTGCGGGATAGCGCAATTCAGATAAATATGTTTTAAACATAACACGCGATTCAGCTTCTTTAATATGCCATTCACTATATTCTACCGCTCCATCTAACGCGCGCTTCGAATCCTTGCCGATCGCGTCGAGTTAGACAATGATAGTTCCAACGAAACCGCACATTGGATGCACAACATGGCAAATGGCAGACAAGCAAAGGCGCGCCGACTAAAGATGGCTGACCGTGCCGCGCAACAGATGGCCCTTCATTTTCCCGATACGCCCAGCGTATGGATATGGAACAGGCGTACTAACGACGGATATTCAACTGTACCACGCACCTTGCCAATCGCCATGCAGGCGATTGATAGCCAGTCAAAAGGGCAGCCGGCCGGTCACACGTTATTCTGTTTGTGGGCGCGATCACCGGATCACCCACTAATTACTATTGAAAACCCAGCCACATTCTCTGGGGAAGCCGGGTTTTCCGGGGCACGCGCTGTGGACACGTGGCGTCGCCGCATGAAAAAACTTCAGGAGCTTAATTTCATTTCTGCAAAGCCAGGTGTATCAGGTGACTTTCACTATGTTCTTCTACTTAATCCAAATGCCGCAGTCGAAAATATGCGGGAAAAAGGCTTTGTCCAAGACGGCCTATATGGCCGGTTTCTTGATCGCTTGGCGGAAGTAGGTGCGATGGGCGAAATCGATGCACTCCATGAGTACTGGACTGAGGAGGCTAAAAAGCAACCCGAGGAAGTAGCGCCTCCACCGAAGAAAGTTTCAGCCAACCAGAAGGCGGCCACAACGAAAAAGACACCTGTTAATAAGAAAGCTGCATCCAGATTGGCGTAACTAGAAGGAGGTAAATTGATATGCGACAAAGAAGAGTGCTCAGCGCCTATTGATACTCACCCGCTAGGCGCTGGGAATAAGCCCACACCCAGACTAGATTTAGCAGGCTGGACTGGATGTGGGCGTGGTGAGTATATTCACCGGGCTGATTATGGCACATCGCTGTAATCAGCTCATTCATTATATCTTCACAACGCCTTCCTTCCGCTCATAACCCTAAAGCGGGAACTCCGAACTCTTTAAGGACCCTCTGATCATTTAACGGATTTTGTATGAGACCATCAAAATCATCAGTTCCGCTCGTATTGCGAGGCGTATTCCGCCCTACTCGAAGCTTTTTTAGCTATCAGGCCGGGTTATCCGCCCCGATAGCCGTTTTTCAGGCGCACCTTGCCTGTGGTGGTTTCATTTTCTTCAACAGTGTCTTGCTGGCTATCACCAGATTGACCAAGGCGCAGGAGACGAACAGGTGATGGGCGTTCTTCGCCAGACCCCGGTAGCGGACTTTGGTAAAACCAAAGCGGCCTTTCATCACGCCGAAGATATGCTCCACTTTGGCACGGACCTTCGATTTGTGACGGTTGCTGGCACGCTCTTTGTCACTGAGGGAGCGGTTGCGCGCCCCCTTCTTCTGGGTAAAGTCCCTGGCACCAGGGGCATGCTCAGCGATGACATCCCCTTGCCCCGCATAGGCCGAGTCGCCCCAGACACAGGTTTCCTCTCCGTGCAGGAGATCGCCAAGTACTTGCGAGTCATGGACATTGGCCGCCGTGGCGGCCACGCTGTGGATCAGCTTGTGTTGGCTGTCGACGCCGACATGGGCCTTCATCCCAAAGTACCACTGATTGCCTTTGCGGGTCTGATGCATTTCCGGATCACGCTGCTTTTGCTTGTTCTTCGTGGAACTGGGAGCATTGATGATCGTGGCATCGACAATCGTACCCCGATTCACTTTCATGCCGTTTTCCTGCAAGTACTTGTTAACCAGGTGGAACAGCTGGTCGCCGAGATTGTGGCGTTCCATCAAGTGGCGGAATTTGCAGATCGTGGTCTCATCCGGGACGGGTTCGTTACCCAGGTCGATGGCAGCGAAGCGGCGCATGGCGCGGGAATCGTAAAGGGCTTCCTCGGCGGCAGGGTCCGAGAGGTTAAACCAGTGCTGCAGAAAGTAGATGCGCAGCATCCGCTCGATACCCACAGGGCGGCGTCCCGCACCCTGGGGCTTGGGGTAGAAGGGTTCGATGGCCTCGACCAGACCCTTCCAGGGAATAATGGTATCCATCTCTTCCAGAAACTGCTCCTTGCGGGTCTTTTTGCGGTATTTTTCAAAGCCGTCGGTGAGAGATTTTTGCTGCATGGTCATCGATCTCAGGTGGTCTTAAACGATGAACGTCTTATCCCAGATTTTGGAAATTAATCAGAGTGTCCTTAAGGTTAGATCTCAGTTACAACCCTAGAGCCTAACCAATCCGGTCACCCCGCCATTCCTATTTACTACGGCGCCGGTGATCGGCATGCCTCAGTATCAAGCCATTCATCTACACGAGGCATTGCACGATGGTCTACCGCAACCGTTGCATCACTCGATGGCATCGTTTGCTTGTCACGCTGCTGGCCGTCTGTGCTCTGTCCGTCGAGCCGGTAGTGGCTGGAGACGGCACCACCGAACACGCCCAACTGGCCGCAGTTATCCGCCAGCTCGACATGATCGACCG
>CAYXXZ010000239.1:0-3075 GCA_964469165.1 uncultured Porticoccaceae bacterium | reverse complement strand
CAGGGCTATTCGGAGCCCAATGCCGGTTCCGACCTGGCCTCGCTGAAGACGCCCGCGCGCCGCGACGGGGATGAGTACGTCATCAACGGCACCAAAATGTGGACCACCCAGGCCCAGTACGCCGATATGATGCACATGCTGGTGCGCACCAGCAGTGCGGGGCGAAAACAGGAAGGTATCAGCTTCCTCTGTGTCGACATGAAAAGCCCGGGGATCAGCATCTCGCCGATCGTCACCATCGACGGCCTGCATCACACCAACCAGACGTTCTTCGACAATGTGCGGGTGCCTGTCGCCAACCTCATCGGCGCCGAAGGGGATGGCTGGAAGATTGCCCGCTTCCTGCTCGAACACGAGCGCGGCGCCATTGCCGACACCGCCGCCAAATCCCGCGCCCTGGCCGCCATCCGCGCCCGCCTGCGGCTGCTGGAAGCCGACGGCATGAACAAGGATCGGCTCCTGCAATTCAAGCTGCGCACCGCGGAGCTGGATGCCCAGACCCTGGCCCTGATCGCCATGGAGCAACGCTATCTCACCGAGTGGCAGAAACGCAGCGCTCACCCCGCCGAAGCGGCCGCGCTCAAGGTACGCGGCACTGAGCTGCAACAGACGATATCGGTGCTGGTCGCCGATCTCCACGGCCCCTATAAAATGGCCTATGACGCCGCCTATATCGATCGCGGTGAGATGCCGGAGAACCGTTCGCCCGCTCAGGAGGCCTCGGGGGGAGGGCATCTATACCTCTATGGCCGCTGTGCGAGCATTTACGGCGGCACCAATCAGGTGCAACGCAATATCATCGCCGGTTCGCGGCTGCGTTGAGAGAAGACATGCAACCCGAGTACCGGCAACCGGTTGCCGATTACCCCCGCGTTCACAGCAGCTATCGCGGCAGCAGAACCGCGTACCTGGACGGCGACAATGCCTGCAGCTACGCAGAGCTGGACCGACGGTCCAGCCAGATCGCCAATGCTCTCATTGCCGCAGGATGCAACCCCGGCGACCGCGTGGCTTTCATGGGCGTCAACAGCGGCTCCTTCGTGGAAGCCTTCTTCGGCGCCTGCAAGGCGCGAACCGTTTACGTGGGCATCAACTGGCGCCTGACCGCCGCCGAACTCGGCCACATTCTCGGTGACGCCAGCCCGGCGCTGATTTTCTGTGACCCCGAATTCGTTCCCCTCGTCGAGGGCCTGCAGGCACAAGTACCTTCCCTGCGAACCATCGTCCGTAGCGAGGCGACGGCGTTCAGGGCCTGGCGCGAACAGTTCTCGGCGGAGGATCCTCAGCTGCACCACCTGCCGGACGACGGCATCATCCAGTTCTACACCAGCGGTACCACCGGCAAGCCCAAGGGTGTGGTGATCACCAACCGTGCCATGGGCGAGCATCGCCGCGGCGAAGACGGCTTCGGCTCCTGGTATCTGCGCAGCGACGGTCATGAAGTCACCATCAATGCCATGCCCAATTTCCATATCGGCGGCCTCGGCTGGCTGCTCATCAGCCTGTTTCGCGGCGCCACGGTGGTGCTGATGCCAGCGCCAGACCCTGCTCACTTTCTGGACCTGATCGAACGACACCGTGTCAGCCACCTGTTCGCCGTGCCCGTGGTGCTCGGTATGATGGTCGCGGAACAGAAGAAGCGACCGCGCAATCTCGCCAGCCTGAAGGTACTGCATTACGGCTCCTCGTCCATCGCTCCGGCGCTGCTGCGCGAGGCCCTCACCGTGATGAAGTGCGGCTTCGCGCAATACTACGGCATGACCGAAACCATCGGTTCGGTCACCGTCATGAGTCCGCAAGAGCACGATCCCGACAATCCCGCGCGCCTCAAATCCTGCGGTCGCGCCGTGCCCGGTGCCGAGATCGGCATTCGCGATCCGGAAGGCCGCGAACTGCCGGCAAACAGCGCGGGGGAAATATGGGTGAGAACCGACTCCATCATGCGGGAATACTGGAATCTGCCGGGGGCCACCGCCGAGGCCTTCAGCCAGGGCTGGTATCGCAGCGGCGACGGCGGCTACCTGGACGAGGACGGCTATCTCTACATGGCGGATCGCATCCGCGACATGATCATCAGCGGTGCCGAGAACATCTACCCGATGGAGGTGGAGAACGCTCTCTACGAGCACCCCGCGGTGGCGGAAGTGGCAGTGATCGGCGTAGCGGATGAAAAATGGGGCGAGGCGGTCAAGGCCGTCATCGTGCCCGCCAGCGGCGAAACGCTGACAGGAGACACCCTCATCGCCTTCTTGCGGGAACGCCTGGCCGGTTACAAGATTCCACGTATTTACCAATTCGTCAGCGAGCTGCCGCGAACGCCCTCCGGCAAGATACAGAAATACCGGTTACGCGAGCAGCCCCGCTAGCGCCGTCGCGCCAACCGGTTCAGCCGATTCGATAAGCTCCCGCAGCTCTACTCCACAGTCACCGATTTCGCCAGATTGCGCGGCTGATCCACATCCGTCCCCTTGAGTATGGCCACATGGTAGGCCAGCAGTTGCAAGGGCAGGGTGTAGGCGATGGGTTCCAGGCTTTTGGGCACGTGGGGCACATCGAGCACAGTCACGTTTTCATCATTCTTGAAACCGGAGGTGGCATCGGCGAACACGTAGAGCTTGCCGCCGCGCGCCTGCACTTCGTGGAGGTTGGATTTGAGCTTTTCCAACAGCTCGTTGTTGGGCGCAATGGCCACCACCGGCATCTGGTCGTCCACCAGTGCCAGCGGGCCATGTTTGAGTTCTCCCGACGGGTAGGCCTCGGCGTGAATGTAGGAGATCTCCTTGAGCTTGAGTGCGCCTTCGAGGGCGATGGGATACTGCTCGCCGCGGCCGAGGAAGAGGGCGTGATTCTTGTCGGTAAAACCTACGAAGGTGCGTTCGATCTGGCCGTCGAGCCCTAGCACCTGCGTGCACAGGGCCGGCAACTGGTGCAGGGCACGCACCAGTTCCTCTTCTTTCTCCGCGCTCAGCCCGCGGGTTTTGCCCAGCGCGATGGCGAGCAGTTGCAGCGCCACCAGTTGCGTGGTGAACGCCTTGGTGGAGGCGACGCCGATCTCGGCGCCGGCCCGCGTCATCA
>CAYXXZ010000238.1:0-3111 GCA_964469165.1 uncultured Porticoccaceae bacterium | reverse complement strand
GCTGTAACGACCTTTCGACGCAGTATGATCAGGCCGGGACTTGTCCCGGCCTTTTCTTTTGGGCATTGTGAGATTGGGGTCAGAGTAAAAACTATGAGGTCATGGTTTTTACTCTGACCCCGATCTCCAAACATCCGGAGCGTCTCGTATGAATCCAGAATCCTTCGATCCCGCCACCGAACCCTACGTCAGCCTGGCAACCTTCAGGAATAATGGCAACGCGGTACTCACCCCCGTATGGATCGCGGGAAGAGGTAGCTGTTACTACGTATTCAGCGCCGCCGAGGCTGGCAAAGTGAAGCGCATCCGCGCCAATGGCCGCGCGCGGCTCGCAGCCTGTTCGTTTCGCGGCAATGTTCAAAGCGACTGGCTGGAAGCCCGCGCACGCATCCTTGATGAACCCGAAAACATCGCGCGCGCCTACCGCGCGCTCTACGAAAAGTATGGCTGGAAAATGCGCGTCACTGACTGGCTGTCGAAACTCTCGGGACGTTACGAGAAACGAGCTATTCTTGAGATTCAACTGGCGGACACACGTACACAACGGCCGGAATCGAAGCTGCGGCCTGCCTGATGCAGACAGGCTTTAAGCCGTAAGCTGTAAGCAGGTGCACAGCAAGAGCGGGGTTCTGGCAGAGTTTAACTTAAAGCTTACGGCTTATAGCTCAACCACCGCCTGTAGCCTAAACTCCCCCACTCATCCACAACACCCACCCTCTCAACGCCCGATCTTCTCCAGATAGCGGAAGAAATCCGAGTCCGCGCGGATCATCAGGGTAGCGTTGTCGCCCAGCGCCTGGTAGGTCTCCAGAGTACGGATGAATGCGTAGAATTCCGGGTCTGCACCGAAGGCTTCGCCGTAGATGCGGATCGCCTCGGCATCGGCGTCGCCGCGAATTTCTTCCGCTTCCCGCGCCGCTTCGGAGTTGATGCGGCGCAGCTCCTTCTCCATTTCCCCCGTGATTTCCAGGCTGCGTCCCTGGCCCTCGGCGCGGAAACGCTCGGCAATGGCTTGGCGTTCCGAGATCATGCGGTTCTCGACCTGGCGGCGCACCGAGTCGATATAGTTGATACGCTTGATGCGCACGTCGATCAGTTCGATGCCCAGTTCAGGCATCATGCGCGACGCGCTCTTGAGAATTTCCGATTCCAGCTTCTCCCGGCCCAGCTTGGGGCGCTGGGTAAGGGCCACGTCTTCGCGCTCCTGTTCCACTTCATCCAGTTCGTCGACGCTCACGTCCCAGTCGCCGGAGCGGACGATTTCCTCCAACTCGGTGCCCGAAACGATATCGCGCACCACGGAATCGATGATGTCATCGAGACGATTGCGACCGCCTCGCTCGTCGCGCACGCTGCGCAGAAACTGGAGCGGGTCGGCAATGCGCCAGCGCGCGGTGGTATCCACCTGGATGAACTCACGCCCCAGGGTGGGGATCTCCGTGACATCGCCGTCCCAGATCAGCAAACGGCGGTCGAAACGGCGCACTTCCTGAACGAAGGGCAGCTTCCAGTGCAGGCCCGGGCTGCTGATCACGTCGCCACGCGGTTCGCCGAACTGAACGATGATGGCCTGTTCTGCTTCATCCACCACGAAGGCGGCGGACGCCAGGGTCACTGCCGCGGCTACCGCCACGACGCCGGCTGCAACACTGATGATGGGTTTCATGGCGCGTCTCCTCCCTTGCTGTCTCTTCCCTGGCGGGCGTCGCGGATGTTCATCAGCGGCAGTGGCCCGACATGATCTTCCTGAACCATGATTACCTGACCAACTGCGGGCAGTATCTCCGCCATGGCCTCCAGATACAGGCGCGCCCGGGTCACCTCGGGCACCTCAGCATATTCCCGCAACATGGCGCGAAAACGCGCCGTTTCACCGTGGGCGCGATTCACTCTCTCGGTGGCGTAACCCTGCGCTTCGGCAATCAATCTCTGGGCCTCACCCTCGGCGCGAGGAATCTGCTGGTTGGCACGCTTGGTGGCCTCGTTGATCATGCGCTCCTGCTCCTGGCGGGCTTCGTTGACTTCATTGAAAGCCGGTTGCACCGCGGCGGGCGGCACCACATCCTGCAACTCCACGGTCATGATGTGCAGACCGGAGTCGTAGAGATCCATGATGCTCTGGATTTCGTCGCGGGCGGCCTGGGCGATCTCCACCCTGCCCACGGTGAGCACCTCGGAACCGAGGCGGTTGCCAACCACCCGGCGCATCACCGATTCCGAAATGTCGCGCAACGTGCGGTCGGGCTCGCGCTGTTGGTAGAGGTATTTGATGGGATCCTGGATGCGGTATTGCACCACCCACTCCACGTCGATGACGTTGAGGTCGCCGGTGAGCATCAGCGACTCACTGCTGAAATCCGCGCCCGAATAGCGCGAGCGGCTGTCACTCTGGCTCTCGGTGCGAAAACCGAACTCCTGCTTCAGCACCCGGGCGGACGCCACCCGCTGAATCCTGTCGATGCCGAAGGGCAATTTGAAATGCAGGCCGGGATCGGTGATATCCACCACCGCGCCAAACCGCTTGACCACCGCCTGCTCTTCGGGCTGTACGGTGTAGAAAGCCGTCGCCGCGCCTGCCAGAACGAACACCAACACCACGATAAACAAAGGGCCGCGAGACGGTAATTTTCTGAACAACACCGCGAGGTCTTCCTCGAGCCCCCGCGGGCCGGATGGGTTCTTCCAGGGATCCTTGGTCATGACATTCTCCTTTTCGTCGGGGGCTGCGGCCCCATTGAAACCTGCAGTACAAGTCGCGAGTTGGGACGATAACAGATCAACAAGTGCGGGTATATCACTCGTTGGCACGTCGAATACAGGGGGGATGGGCTATAAGCTGTAAGCTCCAAGTTGAACTGGGGTAGAACCCAGTTCTTGCAGTGCGCCTGCTTGAAGCTTACGACTTAGCGCCTGTTCATAATTTCTCGATCCAGCACTGTTTGCCTGAGCTACAGGTTACACATAAACGCCGAGACAACCCCACGGCCGATGCACTGGGTCTGTCGCTGTAGGAGCCTGCCTGCAGGCGACACAACTATCGGGACGCACGGCATACGGTCGCCTGCAGGCAGGCTCCTTGTATGTTATTCACAGACCAGCTGATAAGGTTAT
>CAYXXZ010000237.1:0-3159 GCA_964469165.1 uncultured Porticoccaceae bacterium | reverse complement strand
CCGCGCGAAGCGATCACCACATAATTATCGCCGTCGCGCCCGTAGGGGAGCGGCATGATACGTATCTGCCCGGTTCTGCGCCCGGTGGTGCTCAGCAGCAGTGTCGGCGTTTTTCGGTAGCCGCCGAGAAACTCCGCATCCCAGTAATGGCCCTTTTCGCCATCTTCCAGATATTCGTCCAGGTGATTGAGCACCCAGTCGGGCAAGGTATCGCGAAACCCCATGAGGATTTCCTCCATGTCAGTGCGGTGATGGTCGCAAATCGGCAACGTCTTGCACAGGGTTGAGCTATAAGCTGTAAGCTCTACGTTGAACTCTGGCAGAACCTCGTTCTTCCAGCACTTCGGCTTATGGCTCGCTCCGCCTCACCCGAAGGCGGCGTCAGGCCATGAACCCGGCAACGGAAAAATCCAGCATTTCCTTCAACAAGGCGTCCGCGTCGAAATCCCGTGTCAGGCCCTTCGAGAGAAGGTTGAGACGGTCGAACTCCGCCACCCGGTTGTTGTGGACCAGGCCCAGACAAAAATGCAGACGCCAGTAAATGGTTTCATCCGACAACTGCGGGCATGCCGCCTTGAGGGCCGTGGCGAAGCGCTCCAGGTGCGAGACGTGTTTGCGCAAGGCATCGCGCATTTCCTTGGTGCCCTCGGTGCGCGCCAGAAGAATGACCTGGATCGCCGTGCGGCGCCAGTCGTCGGCGTGCAGCCAGCGCAGAGGTGGCGCATAGAGCGCCGCCAGAACCTCCCGCACCGGCGGCTTGCCATCGTGGCGCGTCATCGCGTCCTGCAGCATCTGCATCCTGTCGCGGTTGAGCTCCGTCGAACGCTTGCGGAAGATCTCATTGGCGAGATCATTCTTGGCGCCAAAATGGTAATTCATGGAGGCGAGGTTCACACCCGCCTCGGCGGATATATCGCGCACCGTGACTTTCTGGAAACCATGCTGCGCAAACAGACGCTCTGCCGCGTCGAATATCTGTTCGCGGGTGCTGGGAGACGCTTTGGTGTTGTCACCTTGTTGCGCTGCTGTGGTTGATCTTTTTTTGCTTTTCAATGGATGTATCCCGATCTTTGTACCAGGGCACAGCCCATCCAGGCCCTGCCGTTGCGACAATATTACGCAGCAAAGGACCGTTCGTCAGCTATTTGTGCACATTTTGCTCATTCATGTGCGTGCAGCGAACCTGATCGGCATGTTCGGCATTTCCGGGGAACTGCCCCACAGCAACAAAATTAACGACTGCAGGAGCAACCTTGGTCGCGAATCCCCGCCAAACGATTTTCGCAGCCAAGGCGCTCCTGCAAGAGATTCATTCCGGCAATAATTCCTTGTGCCATTTTGCCGGGCCGCGCAGTTCCTGTATTTCGAGAATACCGGAGCCCAGGCGTCCGCCGCATTCGAAAATGGCAAGGCCATCGGTGAACCACATGCCTTCATCGTGACTGCTGGGGCTCGCGGTATGGACATCACCGAGGATGTGGTAGCCGTGACCGGCATCGGTCCAGATACGGGCATCGCAGCCCAAGGGGGAGTGGCCGTCGTCGGCGACGCGCGCACCGAATGACACCTGCGCCACTTTGTGCAAACTGCCTCGGTCGTATACGTAGCCGATGGGAATGCCGACAGGACTTTTTTCCGGAATGATCTGAATGGCCGACAAAAACAGTTCTGGCCCGAATTCGGCGACTATCCAGCGGTGGGACTGGGTGTCCGCCCAACGGCGCGGGCCCCATGAATGATCCTGCCAGGCGAAACCGCTGACTGCGACCTGCTCGCCACCGGCAGTGACCGTGCCGTTGACGCGGCCGATCGATTCGTAGTGATTTCCGCCCCAGGTCGAGCCATCCACATCGTAGGAAAACGTCAGCGGCTCGGTGTGCCCTTCGTAATTCAGGTCCATGCTGGCGTTTTCGTAGTCCACTTCCAGGCGACAGCTGCGCCCGCTGTGGGTAGTGATGGTCTGGCCACCGAGCGACCAGTTGGGAAAGTCCTTTTCCGGCAGGGGCAATCTGAGATTCTGGTATTTCCCCACAACCTTGCCGTTGAGCGCGGTCCAACTCCACACGTCGGCTATTCCGCGATTGCGCCAGATCGAAATGTGATTGATGCCACCGGCGCGACGGAGAGGATCATGCCAGGAAAAGCCCCAGCTCTCCTGCCAGGACTCTTCGGGGCCCGCCTCGTGGCGACCGAGTTCCTTCTCCGGCACGGTGAATATCACGGGTTTGTCGTACAACATGGGCAACTCCTGATGCTGTTTTTAGGGTAGTAGTTCCGTCCGCCGATCAGGCAGCCTGTACCTCGCGAATCAATGCCTGCGCGGCACCGATGAAATGCGGAATGTAGATGTGCGGTGTCAGCACGAATTTCATGTCATCCGCATGGCCATCGATAAACACCTTGGCCGACACCGCGGCACAGATCGCGTTGCGCACATGGCCCCATATCTGGAAAAAGCGGATACGCGACATGGGCACATCGAGGCCGCCGGCGCCGCGATAGCAGGTCATGAAATTTTCCCAATCGAGATCATCACCGAGATTGTTGCGCACATTCGCCAGGTCTTCAGCGGGATCTCCCAAATGGGCGAACTCCCAATCCAGCACCGCTGTCAGGCGTCCCTCATCGAACAGAAAATTGTGAAAACCGATATCGCCGTGCAATAAAACAGGATGCCCCTCGCTGGTGGGGATGTTGTCCATCACCCAGCCCAGCATCGCCGTCAGCGAAGGGGACGGCAGATGAGGCGAACTCCGCAGAATGCCAAACCAGCCCTGCAGATACTCGCGCACGCAGTGTTCGAGAGGCAGGTTCCAGCGCCTGTTATTGATGGGCTCATTCAACTGCGCAAGCTCTTCCATCGGCTCCAGAGCGTGAAGACGGCCGAGAATGGTGGCAAGCGTTTGGTCAAGATCGGCGGGCACCCGGGTGTTTGCCGTGATCACCGTGCCGCCGCTGACGCCCGGCGATCGCGTCATTACGATGAAATCACCGCCGGGCAGAAGAGCGTGCTCGGTGTCCAGCCAAAGGGCATTCGGCGCGGGAAAACCCCGCTGAAAAACCGCGCGGATAACGTCATATTCATGGTGAATGCGGTGACAGTCACTGTCGACGAGAGGAACCGGATAATCGCGGCGCATGACGAACGCGCCGTTCAGC
>CAYXXZ010000236.1:0-3164 GCA_964469165.1 uncultured Porticoccaceae bacterium | reverse complement strand
TCGGATTCAGCAGAAAGCTGGATTTGACCTTGCTGGTGATCCAGGCGTCACTGACTTCGTCGCCCACGTCCCGTGCGGTATCCTGCGCCTTTGCGCTCAGCGTTTTTTCGCCATCGACCTGGATGTCGTTCTCCACGCTGCGCACGCCGTCGGTATTCCGGGCAAGGCGTCCGGCGAGATCTTTGGCAGCCGCACTTTGTGCGGTACCGGTCAATGTGACGACGCCAACTCTGGTTTCCACGCCTATGTTCAAACCCTCGGTATGGCGGTTCCACAACAGCTTGGATTTCACGGTGGCGGTCGTAGTGGCATCTTCAAAACGCTGGGCAAGATCGGACTGGGTTTCGTAACTTCTGGTGGCGTCGCCGTCGACCTGCAACTGGTTGTCGACCTCACTGATGCCTTCGATGCCGAGAGCGATCTGTTCTGCCAGATCCCGGTCGATGTCATTTTCCACGATACCGGAAAGAATGGCGGTACCACTTTCGACATCGACGTCGATCTTGAAGGGGTTGAGATGGCGGTTGAGAGCGATCGCCGTCCAGATGGAACCTTCCTGCCGGGCTTCGCTCAGCTGTTGGCTGAGATCCTTGTCGTCGGCAAGTGCTGCCAGAGGCGATGCCATCAGGATGCTTGCGGTCGCGGTGGCCAGTACAAGTTTTCTTAGTGATGTCATGGTCTATCCTCCCAATTTGTTTTTCTTTGATCAGTTCGTGCCCAGTTTAGAAAGCTGTCATGCAAGGTAGTTCAACAATAAAATTAGAAAATTCTCCCGGAGAAAGCAGTGGGCCGGGTTCCTTGCTCTGGGGCATCGTGGAGATGCGGGAGCGAATCTTTTTGAAAACAGCGGCTTGAAGAGCAAATTCAGGACTTTTTGACAAACTTTTTGCTTTCATCAACCATAACCGCTGTTTTTCGATTCGAGACAAACCCACCAGAGGAACTTGTACATGTCAAACAGGGCTCCGCTTGAGATCGTCAATGAATACTATGAGTATGTCTGGACGGGCAGAGATGTCGAGCGTATCCGCTCGCTTTGTGCCAACCCCATGTTGCGCCACGACCCGGGCGGTGATATCCAGCTGACCCACGATCAGCAGATAGAGCGCATTACCGCCGCACTCAAGAAAGAGCTGCAATACCATTTCGTGCTGAAATACGGCAATGATGAATTGGTGACCCTGGTGTGGCAGGCGGTCAGCAAGAACAGTCCCGACCTGCACCTGGCCGGTGTCCAGGTGGTGAGGGTTGCCGGCGGTCGCATGGCGGAAGTGTGGAACGCCACCAAGCCCGAGCTGTGGGTGCCGCAGCAGGCGTGACACCTGCGTGGCTGCACCGTACGCCTGAACAAATGCTCCCACGCGCTGCGTGGGAGCATTGACGGCTACTCCATGTCCTTGCGGTGTTTGTCCTTTTTCTTTTCGTACATCGCTTTGAGTTTATCCATTTCCTCTTCGCTCAATACTGTTTTGAGTTGAGCTTTTTTCTGCTCCTTCAGGGCTTTTTTGCCGTCGTGATAGGTGGTCAGAATTTGCTCGACCTGTGCAGCGCGTTCATCGTCCAAGCCTAACTCCTGGCTGATCTTATCGGCCTTTTCGTCGGGGTCGGCGAGAGCGCCGAAGGGCAGGGCAAGGGCGATGACGGTGGCGCCAACGATGGTTTTGATATCCATGGGTATACCTCCTGGATTGGCATTGGTCATTTTTGAGACTGTTGTTCGCATGCCTGAAGCAATGTACATGAACAACGCTGCAATTGCGGCCATGCGCTAATGTTGACTCTGGGGCCTGGAAAAAGTTCGCCACGGGGCGCAAACGCGTATTGCGAGCCTTGGCTCTCTGTGCGATATTTGGTTCGTACATGCGTACACAGTACGCATGTGCACATAAGCGGGAAGGTTGGGGCCGTGGGTTGTGGGGAGCTGTAAGCTCTACGTTAACCGGGTAGAACACTGTTCTTGCAGTGCTCCTGCTTAAAGCTTATGGCTTACAGCTCGCTCTAAATTTCCGACTGCTGTGTAATAAGCGGATTCGTGCGAGGCAGCCGGACATACTCGAGAACAAGAGGAGCGAGATCGTGACAGGAAAAAACAAGAAAGCATTGCTGTGGTGTCTTTTCATTCCTTTTCTGGTGGTCCAGGCGTGGCTGACACTGGGCCCCGGAGGCATTTTTGACGTTCATGGTTATTGGCAGGGATTCCCGAATTTCTTCACCATGAGTGTGGCCGATCCACTGCTTGCCGCGGGGCTGGTCGATTTCATGGTGGTAGCCCTGCTGGTTCTGGTCTGGATGCTGAGTGAATTGTCGGCGGAGACGCGCTGGGGGGCGAAAACCTGGCTGTGGATTTTCAGCTTTTGTGTTTTTCCGGGTCTGGGCTTTTTCCTGTATTTTCTGTGGCTCAATCCGCAGCACCGCTTTGTGCGTTGAGCGTGGATGCGTTGGATTTATTCCTGTAAACGAGGTTTTTCTTGCGACTTTGTAGAGGGGCAGTGCATTCTCGGTTTGCGACTGAACTGGCCACTTGCTTGTCAGGATTAAACGTTGTCACAGCCAGGTTTCGGCGACTGTAATCGACTACGCGCCGCGAATATCCAGCTCGTTGTGGATCAGTGTTATACATTGTGAAGCAAACAACATCTTTGGTCCCAGGCTGATCTTTTGTGCGCCCAGACGCACGAGGCCGCTCAGGCTCTTCTTTGGCATGGGAATATGATCCGTAAGAATGAAGCACGGATTTCCCGAAAACGCCTGATCGCGAATTGACGTGCCTTTCCTGTCCATCACGAATAGCTGCCATGTCGGTGCGAGTTCCTGCACCAGCTTTTCAAAGCTGAGGGTGCGTACCTGAATGCCGGCCTCCACCGCGCGCGAGGCTTCCTTGGTCATGCCCACCGACGCATCGAGCGCAGCAGCAAGACGCGCCAGCAAAGCCTGTTCGTGAAAGCCGCCGATATGGCGCAACTCCCTGGTATCGAAGGTGATAGTTCGCGAATAATCACGGGTGCTTTCCAGCACCAAGTGGACAATCACGTCCTCGCGGTGAGATTGCGCGATAAAAATGGCGTTCATCAGGCTGTGCGCCAGAATTTCGCTGTGGGATTCCCGCCCCACACCAGCCAGCAATTGACGGCTATCGGTGGGAGCGGCACGTGCTCGAAGAATGA
>CAYXXZ010000235.1:0-3174 GCA_964469165.1 uncultured Porticoccaceae bacterium | reverse complement strand
ATCAGCAGGTCGGGGTCGTGGATCAGCGCGCAACACAGGCCGAGCTTTTGCTTCATGCCGCCGGACAGCTTTCCCGCCGGGCGGTCCGCGAAGGGCGCCAGTCCCGTCGCCTCGAGCAGGTCGGCAATGCGCCGCTGTCGTTCCGCGCGACCGTGGTTGAACAGGCGGCCGAAAAAATCCACGTTCTCGAACACCGACAGGCTGAAATACAGGTTGCGGCCCAGGCCCTGCGGCATATAGGCGATACGCGGGCCTGCCTGGCGGCGGTGGCGTTCGCTGGCCATGTCGCCACCGAGCACCTGGATAGTGCCCTTCTGAATGGTGCGCGCGCCCGCCAGCAGCGCCAGCAGGCTCGACTTGCCGACGCCATCGGGGCCGATCAGGCCCGCCATGACGCCGGCGGGGATGTCCAGGGTGAGATCGTCGAGAGCGATGGCTGTGCCGTAACGCAAACTGAGGTTTCGGGCGCTCGCGACCAGCGGCCTGTGCGGAACCGGCACTGTCATCAGGGCAATCTCAGGGCGAGATGCTCGGGCCATTGCGCGTCGGCGTGCGCCAGCAGATAGGCGACGCCGGGCAGTCCCGTCTTGACGCGCAGCAGGTTGGCGTCGAGCACGTCGGGCGGCACCTGGGCGCGGATGCGGAACATGAGCTTCTCGCGCTCGCTGGCGGTTTCCACGGTTTTCGGCGTGAACTGGGCGACATCGGCGACGAAGGACACGGAGGCCGGGAACACATAACCGGGGGCGGCGTCGAGCACGATCCTCACTTCGGTGCCAACGGCAAGGCGCCCGGCCGCCGCGGTCGGCAGAAAGAAGGTCATGTAGACGTCGCGCAGATCCACCAGGTTGAGTATTCGCCCGCCGGCAGCCACCACCTCGCCGGGCTGCGCGATGCGATACTGCACGCGGCCATCGCGCACGGCCTTGAGCTCGCTGTCGGCGATATCGGTTTCGATGCGCTCGACGCTGGCGCGGGCCGCCGCCACCGAGGATTCGGCGCCGGTCAGTTGCGCCTGCGCGGTGATGATGGCGGCTTCGCCCGCGGCCACCTGGGCCTCGGCGGCGCTGACCGCAGCCGCGGCACTCTGCCGCCCTGCGAAGTCGTCGTCGGCTTCCTGCTGGGACGCGGCGCCGCGACCGGCCAGTGCGGCGGAGCGTTGATGGCGTTTCTCGGCCACGTTGAGCTCGGCCTTGCGCTGCGCCACCAGGGCCAGCGTGGCCTGGCGTTCCGCTTCGCGCTGCACCACCTGGCTTCCGGCAATGGCAACCGCGCTCTCTGCCTGGCGGAACTGAGCCTGCGCCTGGCGCAACTGAGCTTCGAGATTTTCGGTATCCATGAGCGCCACTACCTGGCCGGCGCGGACGAAATCGCCTTCGCGCACCAGAATGTCGCGGATGCGTCCGGCGGCCTTGGCGGCCACATCGATTTCGGTGGCCTCGATGCGCCCGTTGCCCGAAACCACGGCGTCGCCATCGCGCGCTGCAAACCACTGTTTGGCGGCGAAGGTGCCGGCTCCGATCAGGGCGAGGGCGATGAGAGCTGCCGTCAACCAACCTTGACGCTGAGTCATTCCGTTTTTCCTTGTTGCATCTGTGGCGGAGCCGCACGCTGGCGATTTCATCCGTGCGCCGGGGCGCGCGTTGCGGCCATGTTAGCAAAACCCTCGCAATGCGGCATGGCAGTGCTTCGCGCGGCGTTGATGCAGCGCATGTCATGGGCAGTTGCTGTGTGAACAGGCCCTGACTGTAAGCTCCAAGGCAGGTTCTGACAGAAGGCCGCTCTTGCAGTGCTCCTGCTTAAAGCTTACGGCTTACAGCTTGCTGGACCCCGCGCAGACAATACCAATTCAGCATAATTAGTATTATGCTTACGGCTTTGTGCAATCGCATGACAGACACGCCGGGCGCCGCGCCGCAAGCCCCGGGGTCACAACGATAAAGGTGGGATAGCTGTATGAACGCAAACGTCGATTTCGATCTTTCCAACGTTCCCGCTCTGGGAAATGACATTCTTGCGCGGCTGCGCACCGTGCGCGAGGCCGATCCGATTTTCTGGAGTGAGAAAAACCAGGCGTGGATCGTGAGCGGCCATGCCCAGGCCATGGAGGGGCTGAGTGGCAACCTGCCGCTGTCGGCCCAGCGCCTTCCCCATTTTGCGGCGTCCACGCTCACGGAAGAGGAAAAGTGGCACCACCTGCCGACGCTGATGAGCACCACCAGGCACTGGTTGCTCAACATGGACGCACCGGAGCATCCGCGCCTGCGCAAGTTGATGATGAAGGCGTTCGGCAAGCCGGTCGTGGAAGGCATTCGTCCCCAGGTGCAGCGTTTCATCCGCGAGACACTCGATGACGCGGCTGCCAAGGGTGATGTGGAGTGGGTCGCCGACGTGGCGCGGCGCATTCCCGCGCGCACCATCCTCTGTCTGCTGGGGCTGGGTGATGAACTGGTGCCGCAGCTTCACGACTGGTCGGTTACCCTCAACACGCTGGGCAACGTGCAGGTGCCCCTTCCCGAACTGCTCAGGATCGAAGCGCTACTGGGCGAATTGCGGGCATTGTTCATGCCGGAAATCGAGGCGCGGCGCAAGAATCCCCGCAACGATTTCCTGTCCGCACTGGTCACGGCCAACGAGGCGGGAGACCAGTTGTCCGAGGAGGAGATGCTTGGTATTTGCTACATCACGCTGATCGCCGGGCACGACACCACCGCCAACACCATCGCGCTGGCCACGGCGGAGCTGGCCAGCAACCCCGCGGCGGCGGAGTTCATCCGCGAAAATCCCGACAAGGTTGGCGATGCGGTGCTGGAGCTGTCCCGTTACGTGGCCATGTCCACCGCCCAGTCGCGCATCGTGAGCGAGGATTTCGTGTGGGGTGGCCACCAGATCAGGAAGGGCCAGTTCGTGCTCATCCTCATCGCCGGCGCCAACCGCGACGAAAGCGTGTTCGCCAACCCCAACCAACTGGACTTCGCGCGGCCCCAATACAGCAACATGACCTTCGGACCCGGCGCCCACCACTGCATAGGTCATTTGCTGGCGAAAATGCAGCTCGGCGAGTATTTCCCGGAATTGCTGCGTCGCTTCGATCTCGAAATGCTGAACGAAAAACTCGATTTTGGCCCGACGCTGGGCTTTCGCGGCCTGAACTCGCTCAATATTCGCTTGCAC
>CAYXXZ010000234.1:0-3181 GCA_964469165.1 uncultured Porticoccaceae bacterium | reverse complement strand
AGCTTGCGCGGGTTTCTGCGGAAGTTGTTGACCTTGATCCAGCCCTTGTCCAACAGGGCCTTGAGGCAATAGTTAGCCTTGCCCAGGCTGATACCCAGCTCGCGAGACAGCTCCCGCTGGGACATGTTCGGGTTGTCCTGCAAGAGCTTGAGAAGTTTGAAGTGGGTTTCTTCAGCCGACATGAGCGGTGAGTCATCGAGGGTGATCAAGCACGCTACCGCCCTACCCTGTTGCAGGTATCGTGGCGGCTGCGTTCACTGATTGAACGGGCGCGATTTTAGGAAGAATGGAAAGACAGATCAATCACAGAAGCAGGAGGTTTCCTAGATGAGCGAACTTCCTCAAGCCAAAGGCTGGACACTATTGACATCCACGGCGATGGCTTTCTCGCCACCGAGAATTTTTATCAGCACCATCACGCGATCAGCGGATTTTGCCATGTGAAACGCGGCGGTGACGCCGGCAAAAGGGCCGTCGAGAATGGCGAGCTTGTCACCCGCTTGAAACTGCGGGGCCGGCGCAGGGGCGTCATCAGCGGCGGCTTGCTCTCGATTTTTGATGTGCTGAATCAGGCCGTCGTCCACCGGCAGCAGCAGGTTACCGAACTTCACCAGGCCGCTGACACCCAGCGTGGACCGGACCGGCGCAATGGCTTGCACTGTCGTATCCACATGGATGAAGAGGTAACCGGGAAACAGAACCTCTCGCACTTGCTGCCACTTGCCGCGCTTTCTTTTCCTTAAGGTAATGTATGGCAAATATGTTTCAAACAATTGATTTATCAGATTTTTATTGGCAGTTTCTTCCTGGCGAGGTTTAGTTTTCACCACATACCAACGGCGCTTTTGGTCCGGCAGTGGATGGGCTTCGAGCTTTAGGGCATGGCCTGGCATTGTCTCTTCCTGAGTTTTGACTAACCTGGTGCACCGCGCTTACGTCCGGATGCACCTCGATAAACTGCATTGGGCACCCTCCCGCGGTGCCCATACCATAGCAGATTGCTGGCGCGGGGCGGAATCAGGCGATCAAGCGGTTTTCATCCACGTAGCGAATCAGATCCGCCGTGTTGCTGAGGCCAAGCTTGTGCATCAGGTTGCTTTTGTGGGTGCTGACGGTTTTTTCACTGATGAACAGCACTTCCGCGATCTGGTGGTTGCGATAACCCGTTGCCAGCAAATTCAGAACCTCGGTTTCGCGCGCCGACAGTTGTGGCAGTTCCGGCTGTTTCTGTTGCACCGCATCCTGCATTTCCGGCTCGAGCCAGGAACGTCCAGCAGCCACTTGACGGATGGCGTTTGTGAGCACTTCTGGGTCGCTGTCTTTCGTGATATAGCCATTGGCGCCGGCATGCATCACCGCGGATACCACGCAGGGGCTGTCGTGCATGCTGATAACCAGAATCGGCAGGTCGGGGTAGCATTGACGAATCGTAGCAGTCAGCTCGGGCCCGCTCGGCGACGGCATGGAGAGGTCCATCAGCAGAACATCTACCTTGACCTTTCTCAATGTCATCAACGTGCTGGTGCCGTCGGTGCCCGTGGCCACCACCTGCATGCCCCGCTCCGTGTCGATGATTCTCTGCAATCCCGCGCGCACAATTGCGTGGTCATCAGAGACCATGACACGTAAATCAGAGCTATTGATCGCTCTCTCGGTAGAGCAGTCCGCCAACGATTGGACAATCATGTTCATGTCAGTGCCTCATGCCTTGTTGAAAGATGTGGGTTGCCGGATCTCAGCGGCAGGCTTACCTCTACGCAGGCCCCGCCGCTGTGCATATTGCTGATGTAGATCCAGCCTCTCGCTGTTGCGATGCGTTCCCGCAGACTGCGCAGCACAGTCCGCGTATCCCCTTTGGGAAAACCGATGCCGTCATCCTCTATGCGAACGATCAAATTATTGTTTTGAATGCCGAGATCGAGCGTTACCTCCGATGCTCTGGCGTGATGGATCACATTTGCGAGGGATTCCTGAATCACACGGAAGGCCGTTGTTTCAATGCCTTTTTCCAGTGCGAAATCGTCGCTGAGATAGCAATTGAAATGGATGAGAATGGAAAAGCTGTCGCGGAATACGGCCACCAATTGCTTGACCGCAGGCACAAAGCCAGCAGCCAGTTCGGGCGGGGCTCTATGGTCGACGATGGCGCGCACCGAGCCGATGGCGCCATCCACTTGATTCTTCAGGTCATCGAGCGCTTCGACAAGCTGCGCAGCAGGCTCGTTTTGCACAGTCCGCACAAGCATGGCGATGTCCATGCGCATTACCGTGAGCTTTTGGCCCAGATCGTCGTGAATTTCGCGTGCGATGCGCGATTCGCCGTCGCTGTCGGCTCTTTTCAGATGTTCGCGCTGCAGTGCATGCAAGCGATTTTCCACAACACGCTGGCGCTTGCACAGTGCGTACAGCCAGCCGGCGCACACCAGCACGAACAGGGATACCAGTGCACCAAAGGCGTAGTGACGGCGCGCCATCAAATTGACGCTTTCCTCGACAGCCGCCATTGTCGCCAGCTCGCCCGTCAAGACCCGGCGAATTTCCTGCTCATTGCCTCGCGTTGCCGCAAACAGAAAGCCCCATAGCGCGAGCAACAAGAGCAGCGCAACCCCTGCTATGCGGCAGCAAAGCGCTCTATGCGTCGTGCGAATCAGCCATCTGTCGTGCAGGCTGACTTTCATGACATGGCTCTCCGCAGCGATGCCGCAACAGAGGGGGTCGGGAATACAAACCTGGAAAGTGCTACAAAATCGGCAAACCAGAAATCTACCAAACAAGGGCGCGGGGGGCGCGCACAAACGCCTTCCGGCAACGCGTTGGGAGCGCGCATTTTGCAGCTATGCGTAATATTTTCCTGCTGCACGGGACGCCAAACCGCCCTTTCCTCTGCTTTCATTTTCTTCCACCGGTACACTGGCCAGATCATCGATCAGGCGTCTCCACTCCTATAAATCTTCAGTGTTCCCTGACCACACCGACATAGTGGTTTTGTTCGGCAGTTAAAAAAACGCAAGCTTCAACGCGGGCAAAACAAGCTGCCAGCAGTTGCTGTCATAAGTAAGGATAGAGGGGAGTTGGCGCGCACGAAATTGAGATCGGACTCCGCACCAGGGGCGAAGCAATACGTGGCGGCCCCTCGATCCTAGGATATATGTCCCTTAGACAGGTAGCTTTGCGTCACCAT
>CAYXXZ010000233.1:0-3207 GCA_964469165.1 uncultured Porticoccaceae bacterium | reverse complement strand
GATGGGGCGCCGATGCGGCGGAGTCGCGCAGGATCTTCGACCGCTACCTGGACGCCGGCGGCAATTTCATCGACACGGCGAACACCTACACCAACGGCAATAGCGAGAAGATGCTGGGGGATTTCATGGCCAGCACCGGCAACCGGGAACGCATCGTGCTGGCGACCAAGTTCACGATCACTACCTCGCCTGGCGATCCCAACGCCACCGGCAACGGCCGCAAGAATATTTACCGCGCGCTGGAGGCATCCCTGCAACGGTTGAAAACCGATTACATCGATCTCTACTGGATGCACATGTGGGATGGCATTACGCCCGTGGAAGAGGTGGTGGAAACCCTCGACAACCTGGTGCGGGAAGGAAAGATACGTTATTTCGGCTTGAGCGACGTGCCCGCCTGGTATCTGGCGCGCGCCCAGACCATCGCGGAGCTTCGAGGCAATGCCAAAGTGGCCGCATTGCAGCTCGAATATTCATTGACGGACCGCAACATCGAGCGTGAGCATGTGCCGGCGGCACTGGAGATGGGCATGGGCATCTGCCCGTGGAGTCCGTTGGCATCGGGTTTTCTCAGTGGAAAATACAGCAGGGAAAAGGATGGCATGGGTTCGGGACAGGGCCGGATGACCACCGATGTCCGCTTCCATCACCAGTTCACCGAGCGCAACTGGAAAATTCTTGATGTCGTGCAGGAGGCCGCCTCAGTGCTGGGCAAAACACCTTCACAGGTTGCCCTGAACTGGATCACCAAGCGGCCCGGCATCACCTCCACCATTATCGGCGCGTCGAAACTGAGCCAGCTTGAGGACAACCTGGCGGCTCTCGAGTTCGACATTCCTGCGGAACTGTCACAAAAACTCGAAGATGCCAGCAAGCCGGGCAGAATACACCTCTACGACGATTTTTTTGCGGGCGAGATGCAGGCGGCGTTCCGGGCGGCAAATATCAGCAAACAGCCGGGGTGGTTCGGCCGCTGAGCCAGGGGTGTAGGGTTGGTTCAATAAAAACGTTAATGAGCGGGAGTCATCATGAAAGTCGTACAAAGAGTCAAAGAAGATGTCAACGACGTGCTGGCGGATTTCGATCGCAAGCACGCCCTTGGCTACAAGGCTTTCTCCAGTCCGGAGAACAAGACCAACCCGTTCTTTGCCGCGATGCTGATTGCGGCACGAGACAAGAACGTCGACCTTTCCACCTCCATCGCGGTTGCGTTTGCCAAGACACCGATGGTCATGGCGCTGGAAGCCTATACCGTCAACCAATTCTCGAAGGGGCGCTTCACCCTGGGTTTGGGGTCGCAGATAAAGCCCCATGTCGAGCGCCGCTTCAGCATGCCCTGGAGCGGCAAGCCGGCACGCCAGATGCGTGAATATATCAACGCTCTAAACGCCATCTGGGATGCTTTCGAGGGTGACGGCAAGATCAACTTTCAGGGTGAAACCTATAGGCATACCCTGCTGACCTACGACTTCGTGCCATTTCAGCACGGCTTTGGCCGACCGCGGTTGATGCTCGGGGCGGTGGGTCCGAGGATGACGGATGTCGCGGTGGATCTCACCGATGGCCTGATGACCCACTCCTTCGTGTCGGAAAAATCCCTGCGTGAGATCAACCTCAAGGCGATCGAAGAAAGGTTGCAAAAAATCGGCAAACCCCGCGATCAGTTCGAGATCATGCTGCCGCTGTTCATCGTCACTGGCAGCAATGAAGAAGAATACAAACGGAATATCGATTATCACCGCCACCGTATCGGCTTCTATGCGTCGACGCCGGACTACAAGATGACCCTCGATCTGCACGGCTGGGGCGACGTTCAGGAAGAGGCGCGGAAACTCACCCGCGAAGGTCGCTGGGATGAACTGGGCGCGCCGATCAGCGACGAAATGCTCGACACCTTCACAGTAATGGGTGAGCCCAAGGACATTGCCCCCAAGGTCAGGGCGCGCTTTGGCAGTTTCATCGACACCATTCGCAGCGATCTCGCGCTGGAAGATGAAGAAGTGCAGTACGAAATTCTGCGCGCTATCGAAGCGCCCTGAGGAGGAAAACCGATAATGCTGTCCTAACCTGAATGGCTCTTGTTTGGGAGCACCCTTGGTGGACCGTTCCCAAACAAGGCCGAGCTTAAAAATCTGTTTCAGCTCTGACATGGTCCCTGATTGGGGAAGGACGTGGCGAATGCGTATCGTAGGGTATGATACGAAACCACCTCGATAATCTCTCCGCCAAGAGCGGCTTTCCTTGTCTGCTTGTTGACGTTATTCTGGTCATGATACAGATGACACACCGAAGTTGACCCTGATTTCAAGTGGCACTATAGTGATACTTTGATTTCCGGGGTGTGCTATGAAAGTTGAGTTGGTAACAAACCTGAAACGGCAAGCTACTAAAATTCTTGCAGATTTACATGAATCCAAGGAGGCGATTCTGATCACTGAGCATGGAAAGCCGTCTGCCTATTTGGTAGATGTTAAGGACTATGAGTTTATGCAGCGTCGGCTGGCACTACTTGATGCTCTGTCCAAAGGTGAGCGGGCTGTGCTGGACAAGAGGACGCTGACTCATGATCAAGCCAAGGATCGGATGGAAAAATGGCTCAAGTAATTTGGACGGAGCCGGCGCTAGATCAACTGGATGAAATTGCTGAGCATATTGCCCTTGATAATCCAACTGCAGCCAGTGCCCTGGTACGCAAAATATTCAAACAAGTTGATCGCTTGGAACAATTTCCAAATTCGGGGCGCGAGCCGCCCGAACTACCGAATTCTATTTACCGTGAAGTTGTATGTGGTCCATGCAGAGTTTTCTACAGGCATGAGGAAAGTGTTGTTTTCATCGTGTATATCATGAGAGAAGAGATGCAATTGCGACAGTATCTCTTGGGTGTGAGTAATGACAGCTAACCATGCCTTGCAGGCCAAAAAAATTTCTGCTGCGCGACAATCTTGCTCGTGTGTCGCGCTGGCCCCGCTGCCATCTAATAATCGCATGTCGACGGGCTGGTTTCCGCTATGCTCCAAGCCTGGATTTCGGGTCAGTGTAAAAACCAGGAAGACATGCATCCCTCTGAATGCGGATTTTTACACTGACAGGAACCCATTCACCCATTAATGACATCGGTGATGGGTCTGAAGATCATCACCGATGCGTTCTCCAGGTCGATCACGGGCTGCATGTCGAATCCCGAGCGGGCTTCAAGAAAGTTTT
>CAYXXZ010000232.1:0-3229 GCA_964469165.1 uncultured Porticoccaceae bacterium | reverse complement strand
ACAACTGACAACTGACAACTGACAACTGACAACTGACAACTGACAACTGACAACCGAGCCCTCTCAGCCAGCGGCGCGCAACAGGGTGGACGGATCTTCGCTGTGAGAGATGTTGGCCTTGACGTGCTCTTCCGTAAGTAGTGGCGAGCACAGTTCGATGAAGTGGTAGGCGTAGCGACGCAGATAATGACCGCGCCGCACTGCGATACGGCTCAGGTTTTCTTCGAAAAGCTGACTGCAATCCAGGCGCCGCAAGTTGGTATCGCGCTCGGCGTCGAATGCCATGGAAGCGATGATGCCGATGCCGAGGCCGAGCTCCACATAAGACTTGATCACGTCCGCATCGAGAGCGGACATGACGATGTCCGGCACCACGCCGGCATCCGAAAACGCCTTCTCGATCCGTGCCCGGCCGGTGAACCCCTCGTGGTAGGTGATGACGGGATGCTCGCTGATCGCCTGCAGGCCAAGAGAATCGAGCGCTTCCAATGGGTGGTCGAGGGGCACGATCACATCGTGGCGCCAGCTGTAATAGGGGAATGAACGCAGCTCCGCCACTTCGCTCAGCGACTCCGTGGCAATACCGATATCCGCCTCGCCGTTGAGCAGCAGCTGCGCGATTTCAGCCGGGCTGCCCTGATGCAGTTTCAAGTGAACCTTCGGGTAATGCTGCTTGAAGGCAGTCACCACGCCGGGCAGGGCGTAGCGCGCCTGGGTGTGAGTGGTGGCGATGGTCAGGTTGCCGCTGTCCTGGCGGCTGTACTGGTCGGCAAGATTCTTGATGTTGTTGGCGTCGAGCAGCATGCGCTCGACGATTTTTACAAGTTCCTTGCCGGGCTCGGTCAGCCCGAGAAGACGTTTGCCCTTGCGCACATAGAGCTCGACGCCCAGTTCATCCTCGAGATCCTTGATGTGTTTGGACACGCCCGACTGCGACGTAAACAAGGCATTGGCCACTTCCGTCAGATTGAAATTGTGGCGCAGGGTTTCACGCACGATACGTAACTGTTGAAAATTCATGCTCTCGATGCCTTTCGCGGTACAGCGAGGGAGTCTAAGCACTTCCTTTTCTTTAAGGAAATCACAAAAAATGCTTTCCTTATTCCAATTTGTTTTCGGACGCCGACGCGGTCCGGACTCAGCCCGTGGCTGAGCTATAAGCTGTAAGCTCTAAGTTGAACTCTGGTAGAAATCCGTTCTTGCCATGCTCCTGCTTAAAGCTTATGGCTTACAGCTCGCTCGGCTTCTAGCGCAATCCTCCGCTCGCACTGTCATTCATTCGCGAAAGCGTCGTGCGGTGGCGAGGAAGCGGCGGCGAAGGGTGTCGCTGCGCTGTTGTGGATCCACCAACAGGGTGTCGGCGGGCAGGTGGTCGGCCAGCTCCGCAAGTGCCACGCGGCGCATGGTGACCAGGGGCTGGACGTCGGGGCGATAGACCCTGGCGCAGATGAGACCGTTGAGGTTGCCAACCGGGTCGAGCCAGTTGGCCACGCCGGGGTCGGTGGTCGAGATCACGGCGCGGAATACGCCGTCGCTATCCAGTACCGCTTGATGACCGTTGAGAGAGCTCTGGTTCATGTCGAATTCGAGGGTTTCCCAGAAGTCGTTCATGATCTGGAATGACCAGTACGGGCAGGATGGCGGCGCGAATTCGACGATTACGCACTCTCCCTCGGCCATGGCGAAATGCCCCTTGCCATACAGCATGTCGTCCATGCCCGCGGTGGACGGGACGAAGAACAGCGTGTTCTCCGGGGTGTCGTAATAGCTCGCAACGCGGGATCTGAGGTGGCGGTACCAGGAGGGAATCCAACCGATCAGGCGCTCCACCCGGGCGTGCAGTTCCTCCCTCGAAATCACCGGCGGTGGATAGACGGCGCCGACGCGCTCGATGACCAGGTCCGCAGGCTGCTCGTTCTCCCAGTCGTAATAATACTGGCGCATATAAAGCCAGGAGGCGCCGGGCTTGAGTTTGACCCAGTTGCCGTCGTGCGGTGTGGCGCTGAGCACGATGTCGATGTTGCCGTCGGCATCGCCCTTGAGGTCGGTCAACGTTCCCAGGCTGCTGTGGTCGGGGCCGGCCGGGAAGTGACCGTCCATGATCTGCACCTCGAGAATTCGGCAATTGCCCGCCTTGCCGTGGATGCGATAGGTTTCCGCATCGCTGATGCGGGAAAAGAAATAGACGCAATCGGGATTGGTGTTGTTGTAGGGCAGGTAGGTGTCGAAAAGGCGTACCAGGCGGGGATAGAGCGGATCATCCAGTTCGATGGCCGTGGTCTCCATACCCATGAAAATCCGCATCAAATAGCGCACTGATTGTGCTTGCATGAAAGGAGGCTTTGCAATCTCGTCCTTCTGGACGAACGCGCCCACCTCGGCCATTGCAGTCAAAAAACGCTGCCACTGTTGGATGAATGCCTCTGATGTCAGGCCGTTGTGGCTGGCCAAGGCGTTGCTGGTCGCGGTCATTGAAGATCTCCGGCTGTTTATTTAGTGTAATATTACTACAGCTGGTCATGATTGCGCAGCATCTATTGCTGCTCTTTTGTCATTCCGGACGCCGCTGCACTATTTTCGCTGCAGCGGCGTCGCGTGTGGACATCATACTCCCAGGCTGCAGCCGCAGGTGCAGAACGTCAACTTGCGGCGTGCCAGCCTGCGTCACAGATAGGCGAGTTTCTGGGGCGGGGGTTCGCTGTGCCCTGAGCGCTGCGGACGCATCGCAACCACGTTGCCAGCGCTGCTGCGCGCATCGAACTGCAGGGCGTAGAGCAGGCTCACCAGAAGTGGCCAGGGGCCGAAGCCGGATTCGGTGTTGATGTGACCAGCCTCGCCCGCATTGAACAGCGGCAGACGCCAGCGCCGCGCCATGTTGCGAGCGTCGTCGAGTGTCAGCCAGGGGTCGTTCCGGCTGGCGATGAGCAGGCCGTTGACACCGAGCTCAGCCGGGGGAAGCAATTGTGTGATGGAGGCTTCCGGGACGCGATCGCCGCTGTTGCGCAAGCCACTCACGGCAAAGCGTTCCGGATCGGCGGGCGCGACCAGCACCACCCCGGCTATTTTTCGCGGTTGCTGCGCGATTGCCGCAGCGGTGGCGAGACAGCCGAAACTATGAGCCACGATCCACAGCGGCTGCGTGGCGGCGTCGATAGCGCGCCCGATGCGCTCGGCCCAGCGCGGCAGTGAGGGTGTGAACCAGTCGATGCCTTCGATGCGTTGGCTGCCC
>CAYXXZ010000231.1:1788-3264 GCA_964469165.1 uncultured Porticoccaceae bacterium | reverse complement strand
GAACTGTGAACTGTGAACTGTGAACTGTGAACTGTGAACTGTGAACTGTGAACTCGTTAAATATATGCCAGCATACTATCTTTCAACCCTGCTGGCTTTCCGCAGCCGTCGTCGGGTACTCGCAGGGCGTGTGAAAAAAATACTATCCACGCCCGTCTCGAGACTTTTTGAAGAAAGACGGTTGAGGGCTGGATCAATATCAATTAGCATATAGTACTTCAGCATATTATATCGACAAGCTACTAAATAGCGTTCCGGAGGGATCGATGGCAACAGATAACCAGACAAGAGCCAATATGTACCGGACGATGGTGCGCAGTCGCCATCTCGATGATCGGCTTACCGAGCAATACTGGGTCGGCAAGACGCCCATTTTCGCCTTCGGCAATGGGCCTCTGCCCGGCGAGCTCCACACGTCGCACGGTCAGGAGCCGGTGGCCGCGGGCCTGTGTTCCGTGTTGCGTCCCGAAGACGCAATGACGGCTGCGCACCGCCCCCATCACCTGGCGGTGGCGCGCGGGGTAGACCTCAAGCGCATGGCGGCGGAGCTGTTCGGCAAGAAAGCGGGGCTTTCCGGTGGTCGCGGCGGCCACATGCATATTTACGACGCGGCGGTGAACTTCTCGTCCAGCGGCATCATTGCCGAAGGCCTCGGCCCGGCGGCGGGAATGGCGCTGGCGCGGCGCATGCAGGGCCAGCCCGGCATTGCCGTCGGTGTCATCGGTGACGCGGCGGCCAACCAGGGCGCGTTCCACGAAGTGCTCAACCTGATCGGTATCTACAAGTTGCCGGTGGTTATAGTGATCGAGGACAACAAATGGGGCGTGACCACACATAAATCCGCCTCCACCGCGATCGAACGCAACAGCGACCGCGCCGCCGGCTACGGCCTGGTGGGTGAATTCGTCGCGGGCAACGATGCCGACCTGATCCGCGAGGCTTGCCTGCGCGCCGTCGAGCGCGCGCGCAGCGGTGGCGGTGGCACGCTGCTCGAAATCGAAACCGCCCGGCTCCAGGGGCACTTCATGGGCGATCCCAGCGCCTATATCACCGATGATCGCAAGGCCTACCAGGTAGACCCCATCCCCCGCTATCGCGAAAAGCTCATTGCCGAGGGAGTGCTCAGCGAGGAACAGGCACAACAGATCGAAAGTGAAGAGCAGGCTCTGGTCAACGAAGCCATCGCATTCGCCCTGGATGCCCCCTATCCGGAGCCGGAAGAGGCACTGGAACACGTTTTTGCCTCTCATTGAGCCAGCCAGAATAAAAGGATCACATCATGAGCAACCAGACAAATACTGCAGCCGACAACCCCGGCGTCGGCGACGATTCCAGCCAGAAAGGGGGAGCGCGCATCATGACCTGCGCCCGCGCCCAGCGCGAAGCGCTGGAGTGGGAGATGACCAACGACCAGCGGGTCTTCATGCTCGGTGAAGATGTTTACGGCATGGGCGGCGTGTTCGGAACCGCCGATGG
>CAYXXZ010000231.1:0-1688 GCA_964469165.1 uncultured Porticoccaceae bacterium | reverse complement strand
GCCCAGCATTCACAGTGCCTGCACGCCACCATCGCGCACATGCCCGGTATCAAGGTGGTGTGCCCGACCAACGCCTACGATGCCAAGGGCATGATGCACCAGGCCATCCGCGATGACGATTTTGTCGTGTACATGATGCACAAGGGCGCCGCGGGTGTGGGCTGGATGGGGCCGACCGTCAAGACCACCCTCGCGGAAGTGCCGAGCGAGGATTACACCGTGCCCTTCGGCAAGGTGAGGGTCTATCGCGAGGGCACCGATGTCACCATCGTCGGCGTCGGGCTGTCGGTGCACCATGCTCTCGAGGCTGCTGATCAGCTGGCGAAGGATGGTATTTCCGCCGAGGTGGTGGATCTGCGCAGCCTGGTGCCGCTGGACCGCGAGGGCATCATGGCGTCGGTGGCCAAAACCGGACGCCTGATCGTCGCCGATGAAGATTACATGAGTTACGGTGTGTCCGGCGAGGTCATCGCCAGTGTGGTGGAGCGCGATCCCACCGTGCTCAAGGCGCCAGCGAAGCGGGTCTGTGTACCCGACGTGCCGATTCCGTATTCGCGGGCTCTCGAACAATTCATTCTGCCGCTCACTGGCCGTATCGCCGAAGCGGCCAGATCCCTTTTCTAACCAAGGAGAAAACCAGCGTGGCCAGTTTAGAAATTCGTGTTCCCGACAACCTGTGGGACGACCGGGAAAAGACCGGTTCCATCGTATTGTGGTTGTACGCCGAGGGTGCATCGGTGAAAGAGGGTGATGTCATCGCGGAAATGCTGTATGAAAAGGCAACGCTGGAATTGCCGGCACCCGCATCGGGAACGCTGCGCATAGGCGTGGAGGCGGAAGTGCCAGTGGCGCTCGGCGAGGTGATCGGCACCATCGAAACCTGACAGGGCGGCGCTGCCGGGATAGAGCAACAGCTTGAGAGAATAATGATGTTTGAAGGTCCGAAATTGCCTGGCGATGCCGATCTGATCTGGGTCGGCGACATGACTCGCGCGGCGGCGTCACTCCATCCCGAGAGGACGGCGATCGTCATGGCGGAAAGCGGTGAAACGCTGAGCTACGCCGAACTGGAACACCACATTGGCCGGGCTGTGTGGCTGCTGCGCGAGCAGGGCCTGCAGCCCGGCGCGCGCATTGCCTATCTGGGCAAGAATCATTGGTTTTTCTACGTGCTGATGTTTGCCGCCATTCGCGGCGGCTACGTACTGGCACCCCTCAACTGGCGCTGCACCCCGCACGAGATCGGTTATTTTCTCGACGATTCCGGTGCCGCGCTGTTGTTCTGTGACAACGCTTTCTTCGCCGTTGCGGAAGAGGCAGTGAAGGGACTCGCCAAGCCGCCACGCCTCTTTGCCAACGGCGCGGACGATGGCGACAGCAGCAGTTTCTTTCGCGCCACCATCAGCGATGGTGAGCGAGCGGGGGACGACAGCACGCAACAGGATGGCGTCTGTCTGTTGCTCTACACCAGCGGCACCACAGGTCGGCCCAAGGGTGTGCTCAGTACCCATCGGGTACTGTCCCTTTGTCGTCAGGCGGAACTGGTGTATCCGGATTTCCCGCACTGGCGCGACGGTACCGTGGTCTGCGCCATGCCGCACTTCCACATCGCCGGTATCGCGTGGCTCCACATGGGGCTGATTCGCCACTCCACCTGTGTGCTCACCAATGATCCCAGCGGCCCCAAC
>CAYXXZ010000230.1:0-3269 GCA_964469165.1 uncultured Porticoccaceae bacterium | reverse complement strand
TCAACCCGTTCCTCGCCGCCGGCCCCTATCCCATCACCCACGTGGATGCGGTCGCGTCCGGGTTTACGCGGATTCCCGGCATCGTCGCGGATAAATCCCGCGTGCTGGATTCCGACGAGATCCAGTTCAAGCCGCTGGGCTTTGCCAATGCCTTTGGCTACCTGTACTCGGGCCCCTATCCCGATGGTCGTTACGCGATCTGGGCGGGCGGCGCCGATCGCATCGTGAAGCTCGATGCCGGCAGCCTCGAGGTCATGTCCAGCTATGCATTGCGCGAGGGCCCCCTCGTCTCGGAGGCGGAAGTGGAGCGCTTTTACGACGACGTGGACGCTCTCGTCGCCAAGGCCGAACAGAATCCTGATCTGATTCAGGCGGTGTTCGACGAAATTGGCGCGACCATGTCGCCAGCGCTGCAGAAAGGCTCGGGTGCAATCTACAAAATCGTGAGCAGCGCCAACGAGCTGTTCATTACCACTCGCGACAAGGAAACCGGCAAAATCCAGCTCAAGGTTTATGGCGACAGCCGCGCGGGCGACATTACCTCTGCCATCGAGCTCAAGCGCACCTTCACGCTGCCGGACCGGGAGGGCGTGCCTGCCCAGCCCATGGGGATGAGCATGACCTTCGATGGCTGGATCATTTCCGTCACCAACGACGGACGCATTTTCGTGGTCTCGAATGATTTCAGTCAGTCCCACATGCTGACGCTGCCCGAGGCGGAAGAAGACGACGGCCATTCCGAGGAGTGGATGGGGGGCGTCATCCGCAACAGTGTGGCCGTCGATGACCAAGGCGGCATTTATGTGGTGGCGCGGGAGTTCCTGCACCGGGTGCAGTGGACCGGAGAAAAACTCTCACTGGATGAATCCGATGGCGCCTGGAGCGTACCTTATCGCAGCGGCGAAAACGGCAGCGGCACCACGCCGACGCCGGTCGGTTGGGGCGAAGACAACGATCATCTGGTGGTGATTCTCGATGGCGTGGACGGCGTGAATATTTATTGGCGCGATGCCATTCCCGACGATTGGCAAGGACTCGACGGCCACCCGCGGCGCCTGGCGGGAACCCTGCCGCTGACCTTCGGGGAAGGTACGCCGGAAAAACCGCGCATCGAAGCGCACCCGGTCGCTCACGGCTACGGTTTTTTCTGGCCCAATGACACGCCGGCCAACGAAGCGCCCTGGCAGGGAAGCTTCAACAAGCAGTTGTTTGCCAATTACAGCGGTGTCATGTTCGACAGACATGCGGTATTCGGCGGCGTGAAATACCAGTGGAACCCCGAGGCGCGCAAGCTCGAGATCGCCTGGCTGACACCGCTGAGCCTGGCGCCGACGCTCTGTTCTCCCAACATCAATGGCATGCTCTATTGCATGGGTCGGCGCGGCGGCCAATATTCACTCGAAGTGCTCGACTGGGGGAGCGGCGGGCCCGTATTCCACTACCTGCTTGGCAAAAGCTTCCGCTACAACGCGGCCGCATCGCCCAACCGAATGCTCGAGAACTACATAGAGTTTTCAAGTACCGGCAATGGCATCCTGCGCATCGAACCCAAACGATGAATCAAGAAATCATTTGCATGGCTCAACCCTGACAGAGAAAACGATGAACGCAAAATATTCCCAGTACACGCCTGATTATTTCATTGCCAGGGCGCAAGAGCTCACCGGGCTCGACGATTTTGGTGATAAGGGCTTCATACCTTCTTATGAAAAATATATTTTTTCGCTGCGTGAAGAGGCGAATCTTACCGACGAAGGCTGGCGGGTCATGGAAACCCGCCTGACGCGGCTGTTGGCGAATCGCCTGCGCTTTGCTGCAGATCTGAAAAAGCACCCGGAAATCCTCGACGAGAAGCTTTTGCCAGCATTGGTGATCGTCGGCCTGCCACGCACCGGCTCCACCAAGTTGCAGCGCATGGTCGCGGCGAGCAAGACGTTTCAGGAATTGATCATGTGGCAGGGCTACAATCCCGCGCCCTGGCCGGGCTCGGATTGCAGCGACAACGACGTGCGCATCGCCGATGCGGAAAAATTCTGCCATTGGCGCGCCACTACCAGCCCCGGCACCAACGCCGCGCACCATGTGGCCGCGCGCCAGATCGAGGAAGAGTTGTATCTGCTGGAGTTCAGTTTCGACAACGCATTTCCCAACTCATCCGCAAAACTGCCGTCGTACCACGCCTTTCTGAAAAGCCGTGACAAGGCACCCATGTACAGCTGGCTGCGCATGATGCTGCAATACATACAGTGGCAATTCCACCGCGGCGACCTGAAACCCTGGATTCTCAAAACGCCCAATAACCTGGGTTATGAAGGCCATATTCTGCGGGAAATTCCCGGCTCGAAATTTCTGGTTTCACATCGCGACCCGCATACGCTGATTGCGTCGCTCGCGGCATTGATCAGGGCCAACTTCACGCTGTACAGTGACCAGGTCGACAGGGAATACATCGGCCAGTGGGTGCTGGACGAATTTTCATCGGAGATCAATCGCCACATGGCCTGGCGCGACACAAATCCCGACGTGCCGGTATTGAACCTGGCCTACAAGGATATCGAAGCCAATGGTCTCGACGTGGCGCGCCGCGTGCACGACTTTCTCGAGCTGCCGTTCTCGGCAGAGGCCGAGAAATCGGTCCAGGCGTGGCTGGATACCAATGTCCAGCATATGCATGGCAAGCACGAATACTCTCTGGACGAATTTGGCCTGACCAGTGCCGACATCGAGAAGCACTTCGGTGCATATATGGAAAAATACGCGGAGTATTTATAAGAGTTTGTTCGCGATCTTTTGCTGCTTCTGAGTTTCACGTTTCAAGTTGCTCGTTTCATGTAGGTGCCTGTGGCGATGACATCACACCGATCACGCGCCGTGCTACAGATAGCCGCAATGACTAAGTCGAATAACGCCAAATTGCGATATCGTGAACGGTGCCTTTGTAGGAGCCTGCCTGCAGGCGATCCCGTATTGCCGTATGAGGTGTCCTGGCAGAAGCGGATACTCCCGCCTTAATTAACCGGCTGTTGTTCGCTGAACATTTTCGCAAACACAGCCGGCGACAGATAGCCAAGGTGCGAGTGGTGCCGCTGGCGGTTATAGGATATCTCGATGTACTCTCGAATAGCCGCCTCGGCCTCGGCCTCGGCCCGTGTCGCGAAGCGGCGGTGATGAACGGGCCCGTTCTTGAGGCTGCTCCAGAAGCTCTCCATTGGCACGTTGTCAAAGCAGTTGCCCTTGCGCGACATCGAGGCGGTGAGCTTGAACTGGTC
>CAYXXZ010000229.1:0-3274 GCA_964469165.1 uncultured Porticoccaceae bacterium | reverse complement strand
GCCACCGTCATACGGATTTGATCGTGCCCTTGGGGAGCACGGCATGAACGGCCACTTTCTGGAACTTCATGCGCAGATTTTCGCTGGCTTCCACTTCGACGTAGTCGCCCTCGATCTTGGTGATACGGCCCAACATGCCGCTGGTCATCACTACCTCATCGCCCTTTGCCAGCGCGGAAACCAGCGCCTGGTGCTCTTTCTGGCGCTTGCGCTGGGGGCGGATGATGAGCAGGTACATGAAAACGAACAAACCCGCGAACATGAGCAGGGTGATCATGGGGTTGGCTTCGCCGGCGGGCGCCGTCTGGGCGTATACCAGGTACTCGGCGGGGATATTCATGATGTTCCTCTATCTGTTTTTGGAAAAGCACGAAACTTTACCCGTTTAGCCGTCTGCGAACAACGAAAAACACCCTCGATACCGCGGCATCCTCAAAGATTGGTCTTCAGCCAGTTGATGACGTCATCGTGGTGGGTCTTGGTTTTCACCTTGGGGAAAATGTGGCGAATTCGGCCATCGAGGCCAATGATGAAAGTCACCCGATGAATACCGTCGTACTCTCGCCCCATGAATTTCTTCGGCCCCCACACGCCATAGCGGTCAGCCACGGCGTGATCCTCGTCGGACAGCAGATCGAAGTTGAGCCCCTCCTTCTCGACAAATTTTTCGAGACGATGCACCGAATCCGGGCTGACACCGAACACCACGGTGTCAAGCGCATCGAACTCCGCCTTCGCATCGCGAATACCGCAGGCCTGCGTGGTGCAACCTGGGGTCATGGCCTTGGGGTAAAAGTACAACACGACATTCTTCTCCTCGCGGAAATCCCGCAGGGTGATATCTTCACCTTTTTGGTTTTTGAGGGTGAAGTTGAAAGCCATGCTTTCAATATTGGGCAGATACATGGAGCACTCCTTGAATTATCGACTGGCTAAAGTACAGGGACTGATGGCAGACTCTATCAAAACCTTGCTGAGATTCAATATTGGCGCAACAACCGCGCAGCGGCGCCTGCGCCGACACGACTGATATAACAACCCCCATCCGGGTAAGGAGATATAAAATGGGCAAGCGGTTTTCGGCAATCATCGCGCTGGCACTGTGCACGTCTCTCGGCGGCTGCGCCGGAGAAGATCTGGGCACGGTCGCCGTGATGGGGCCGGCTGCGGCTCATCCCCAGGTAGCATCCGGCGACGCCCAGCCCTCTGTTTGGGTACGAGACTGCGCGAAGGATATCGCGGCGATCGAACAGGATATCAGCGCCCTGGAAGCCTTCACCGGCCCCTACATGCCAGATAGCGTGCTGGACCCCCTGAACCGGATCGAGATGCGTATCGCCAACGGCGCGACCTTCGCAGGCCTTATGGAAAACGTGCATCCGGACGCGGAGGTACGCGATGCCGCGAGCACCTGCACGACGGCCTATTCGGACCTTTCCACCCGTCTCAGTCTGTCCCACGCCATCTATCAGGCGGTGCGCAAAACCGACGTGAGCAATACCGCGGATGACACCCAGCGCTATCATTTTCTGACCCTTCAGACCTTCACGCTCGCCGGTGTCGACCGCGACGCGGAGACGCGTGCGCGAATCCGCGAGCTGAACGACCGCATCACCCGCCTCGGCCAGGCGTTCGACCGCAACATTCTCGAAGACGTGCGCTACATCGAGGTCGCGCCGGAGGAACTGGATGGCCTGCCGGCGGACTTCATCGCCGCGAAGGACACCACCGAGGACGGTAAAATTCGCATTTCCACCCGTTACGTGGACACCGTACCCATCTACACCTACGCGCACTCCGACGACCTGCGCAGGCGGCTGCGCGAAGTGGATCAATCGCGCGCCTACCCCCAAAATGCCGCGGTGCTCAAGGAACTCCTCGAGCAGCGCCACGAACTCGCCTCGCTGCTTGGCTTCGACAGCTACGCTGACCTCATCACTCGCGACAAGATGATCGGCTCGGCCGACAACGCCCTGGCGTTCATCAACCGCATTCATACCCTTGCGCAACCCGCGGCGCAGCGCGATGTGGCGCGCTTCCTCGCGCGCCTGCAGGAGATGGACCCCGATGCCACCCGGGTCGAGCGCTGGCAGACATTCTACCTGGAAGAACTCATTCGCCGTGAAGAGTACCAGGTGGATGCCAACGAATTGCGCCAATACTTTCCCTACAGCCAGGTCAGGGATGGCATTTTCGGGCTGGTCGAGCACCTTTTCGATGTGCGGATACGCCCCTGGCAAACCGATACCTGGCACCCCTCGGTGAAAGCCTACGAGATGTACCAGGGCAGCGACCTCATCGGACGCTTCTTTCTGGACATGCATCCGCGTGCCGGCAAATACCAGCACGCCGCGGCCTTCATCAATACGGTGGGCGTCGAGGATGTACAGATACCCACGTCCACCCTCGTCTGCAATTTCGCCGGTGGCGACGATCCCAATGGCCTCATGGAATATTCCGAGGTCCGCACTTTTCTGCATGAATTCGGCCACCTGATCCATTCCCTGTTCGGCGGCCACCAGCGCTACGTGCGCCTGTCCGGCATCGCCACCGAATGGGACTTCGTCGAAGCTCCGTCGCAGATGCTGGAGGAATGGATGTACGACGAGGAAACCTTGCGCACCTTCGCCATCAACGCGGCGGGCGAGGCCATCCCCGGCGACCTGGTGGCGCGCCTGCGCGCCGCGCGGGATTTCGGCGACGGCGCCACCACCGCGGTGCAGATGTACTACGCAGCGCTGTCACTGCAATACCATCGCCTCGCGCCGGACACCTTCGAATTGCTCGACAAAATGGTGGAGCTGGAAACCACCTACTCACCCTTCCCCCACCAGAAAAACACGTACTTTTTCGCCAACCTCGGGCACCTGAACGGCTACTCGGCGATCTATTACACCTATATGTGGTCGAAGGTGATCGCCGTGGATATGTTCAGTGAGTTCGAGGAACAGGGCCTGCGCGACAAGCGTACCGCGCGCCGCTACCGGGACAGGATACTGACGCCCGGCGGCTCCAGACCCGCCGCCCAACTGGTCGAGGATTTTCTCGGCAGGCCATACAGTTTCGACGCGTTCGCAAAACGCCTGAGCGAGGATTGACACCGATTTCTTCCCACCTGTAGGAGCTTGCCTGCAAGCGACAGGCCTCGGTGGTTGTCGCTTGCAGGCAAGCTCCTACATCAGCCACCTTTCTGGCTTTCCAGCATCCAGGTGCTGAGCATGAAAAGAATCCGCGCGCCCACGTTGCCATCCCATTCATCCGCGGCGTCTTCAGG
>CAYXXZ010000228.1:0-3280 GCA_964469165.1 uncultured Porticoccaceae bacterium | reverse complement strand
CCCTGTCACCTGACGCTGAAGAATCCCGATATTCCCATCAGCCACAACCTGCCGCTGTTTGATGAGCCTGCGCAACGCTACTGTCCGGCGGGCGTGTATGAAGTGGTCGACAACGATGACGGCAGCAAACGCTTCCAGATCAACGCGCAGAACTGCGTACACTGCAAGACGTGCGACATCAAGGATCCCACCCAGAACATCGTGTGGATAACACCGGAAGGTGCGGGCGGCCCCAACTACCCCAACATGTAAGGCAACGTGTCCTCCCCCTCATTCGAGGGGGAAGAACTCACCGAGGCTGTACACTCCCTGTACAGCCTTTTCTTTTTGTGCCCCCGCAACGGCGATGTCAGCCAGCTGGTAGAACACCGGGCGCGCCAGTAGGCCCTCCATGTCGTTGCGTATGCGCAGATAAGGGCTGGGCTCGCCGCGACCGTCGGTCACTACCCGCAGGGGATTCTCCGGGCCGGCGATCACTTTCTCACCGGTAGAGGTTGTAAAGACGAGCGCCTGCACGCCATCGCGCTGAAGAACCTCCACCGCGAAGACGCTGAAAGGTACATCCTCGACCTGGATACGCCATTTTTCGACAGGCGTCACCAGAAAATATTCATCGCCTTCACGTTTGAGAATGCTCGAAAACACCTTCACAAGGCCGTGGCGATGGATAGGATCGCCTTCATGAAACCATTGCCCATTGCGGGAAATGCGAATGTCGATGTCACCACTCAGCGGTGGATGCCATTTTTCCACCGGTGGAAGCTTGTTGTCGTTTTGATGAATTTCCTGGGAAATGTCGTCGAAAAGTCTGTCCAGCGATTTCATGAATATTCTGCCCGTTCCAGGGAATATCCTGAATTCTAGCAGCTGAAAGCCATGTGCACCTGCTGATGCGACGCGGCATCGCAAAATTGCAACGGATTTTCGATGCTGTATGAAGTGGGAATTTGGCGTCCCCGAGAGGATTCGAACCTCTGACCTGCCCCTTAGGAGGGGGCTGCGCTATCCAGCTGTGCCACGGGGACGAAGGGTGTACCAGCGCAGGAAATTGGTCGGAGAAACAGGATTCGAACCTGCGACCCCTGCCTCCCGAAGGCAGTGCTCTACCAAGCTGAGCTACTCTCCGAAAAATACAAACCGAAAAATACAAAAATGTTCTGCGACAGGAAATTCGCTGTTTTTTTCCCTTTCGCGACGGGAGGTGATTCTAACGGTATTTGACCGAATCTGGTATAGGTTTTTGCAGGTAATTCAACAATAGCAGTCTCGATTCGCTGTTTTCGCCTTATTCTGACGCCAGTTACCCACAAAGCCTGTGGACAGCTTTGTGGATTAGTTCAGGATAAGCGACACAGCCTCAACAGCCATCGCGGCTCACGCAAATTGCCTACTATTTGGGCAGCGTTGCCGAATGTGGCCCTGGCCCACTATCAACCGTGCGGCCACAAGAAATAGATCGTCGCCACGCTGGCCACGCCTACCACCAGATTCATCGGTATTCCCACTCTCAGGAAATCGCTGAAACGGTAGCCACCCGGGCCGTAAACCATGAGGTTGCACTGGTAGCCCACCGGTGTGGCGAAGCTCGCCGATGCCGCCATCATCACCGCAAACACGAAGGGCAAATTATCGAAGCCGGCCTTGGCGGTGACTTCCAGCGCAATCGGCAACATGATGAGCGTCGCGGCATTGTTGGTGATCAACTCCGTCAGCAGGGAAACAGTGATGTAGACCAGTATCAGCAGCAGCAGGTATTTGCCGTCGCTGAGGGTGATGATGTTATCCGCTATGAAGGCCGCCACCCCGGTACGCTGCAGTGCGGCACCCAGCGCGAACGAGGCGGCAATGGTGAGAATGACGCTGATATCCAGGCTTTTTTCCGCCTGGGCGAGCGAGCAGCAGCCGGTGAAGATCATCAGCCCCGCCCCCAGCAGCGCGGCGTTCAGCATGGTCAGAAAACCGAAGCCCACTGCCGTGATGAGACCGATGAGAATGGCCCAGGCAAGCAGGGCATGGTCGTGACGCAAGGGCTCGGTGTCGAGATCGCTGATCAGCAGAAAATCCTTGTTGTAGCGCTGCCGCGCGACGAATGCCGGGCGCGCCTCGAGCAACAGGGTGTCGCCCGCTTCGAGAATGATGCTGCCCAGATTGCCCTTGACGCGCTCGCCGTTGCGGGCCACGGCAAGCACGACAGCACCGTACTGGTCGCGGAAACGCGCGTCGCGAATCGCACTGCCTACCCCTGCACAATGGGGCGAAACCACGGCTTCCACCAGGCGTCGCTCGGCGCGAGGCGTCGACAGCGGTGTGGCATCGCCATTTTCCGGGGACGGCACGAGGCCGTTGATTTTCAGCAATTCGGACACGGCCTCGGTATCTCCCGCAAACACCAGGCGGTCGCCGGGCCGGAGAATTTCCTCGGAAGACACCGCCGAGAGAATGGTGTCATCGCGTTCGACCTCGACCAGATAGACGCGCTGCAAATTCCTCAGCCCGGCATCGACCACACTTTTACCGACCAGCGGCCCCTTGTGGGCGACCATGACCTCGACGGTGAATTCCTTGAGATTGGCAAAGGCATTGGCGCGGCTTCTGTCCGGCAACAGGCGAGGAAAGGCCAGCCACATGAAAGCGAGACCGATGATGGCCACAGGCAAGCCAACGGCGGTGATCGAAAACAGGGAAAGCCCCTCTTCACCCGTAAGGGCCTGGTACTGGCCGTCCACCACCAGGTTGGTGCTGGTGCCGACCAGCGTCAGGGTGCCGCCCAGAATGGAGGTATAACTCAGCGGGATCATCAGCTTCGAGGTCGGGATGTTGATCTTCCTCGACCAACTGATGACAGCGGGAATCATGGTCGCCACGACGGGCGTGTTGTTGATGAAGGCGGCCAGCGTCACCAGGGGTGCAAACAATCTCCCCAGCGCCCCGCGCACCGTCTTGGGTCGGCCGAGAATATGGTTGACGATCAGTTCAGCGCCGCCCGAGGCCTGAATGCCCGCGGCCACCACGAACATCGCCGCCACGGTGATCAGACCACTGTTGCTGAAGCCCGAAAGCGCCTCAGCGGTGGAGATCACGCCACTCAGGCTGAGAATGGTCAGTGCCGACATCATCACTACATGAGGCGCCAGTCTCGTCGTGGCTAACACCACAAGAACACTGAAAGTCAGTGTCAGCGCAAACCACCCTTGCCACTCCATAAACTGCTCTTGGTATCCGTTAATTATCAGCTGTGTAGGATACAGCGGGGAAACTTATTACTTAAATAACACTTTTG
>CAYXXZ010000227.1:0-3282 GCA_964469165.1 uncultured Porticoccaceae bacterium | reverse complement strand
GTGGAAAATCTGCTGGAAGTGGTGGCCAAGGAAAATGGCCGCTATGGCATTCGCGCCAACAGCATCCGCTCGGGCTGGCTCGCCGGCGGCAAGCTGGGCAAGGGCATGGACGGCCAGATGGATGAAAAAGCCATTCAGCAGATCGCCGCGCAAGTACCGCTCGGCGAGCTCGGCACTCCCGAGGACATCGCCCACGCCACGGTATTTCTCGCTTCTTCCAAGGGGCGCTATATCAGCGGCGTCAACATCGCCGTGGATGGCGGCTGGCATTTGTAGGAGCTTGTTGCTTCTGAGTTTCACGTTTCAAGCTGCACGTTTCACGTAGGTGCCTGCGGCGATGGCATCACACTGACCACGCACCGTGGTACAGAGAGCCTCAAACGACCCGCGGACCACCGCGTTCTTACATGAAACGTGCAACTTGAAACGTGAAACTCAATTCACAAAAAAGGCCACCCGATGGGTGGCCTTTTTCTTGTACCGTAACTCCCGTTACGCAACCTTGACGAAGATCTGGTCCTTGGCTTTCTCCAGATCATCGAGCTTCTTGGCGAGTTGCTCGTCATAGATCTTCAGGTTGTCTTCCTTGATGTGGCCGTAGCCCTTGATCAGCTCAGGCAACTCTGCGATCTCGACGATGCTCGCGTAGTTGTTGCGATCGACCTTCTTCAACAGAGTCTCGATGGTGTTGCGGTACTCACCGATCAGCGCGCGCTCGCGCTTGCGCTCCGCGCTGTAGCCGAAGATATCCAGGGCGGTACCGCGCAAGCCCTTGAGCTTGGCCAGGATTTTGAAGCCCTTGAACATCCAGGAGCCGAACTCGATCTTGCCGGGCTTGCCATTGCGCTTGTTCTTCGGCGAGATGATCGGCGGCGCGAGGTGGAATCTCAGCGAGAAATCACCGTCGAACTGCTGCTTGATCCGGCGCTCGAAGTCGCCATCCGTGTAGAGACGGGCAACTTCGTACTCGTCCTTGTACGCCATCAGCTTGGAGAGATAGAAAGCAACCGCCTCGGAAAGGCTGGTGCCAACACCTTCGACCTGCGCTTCCGCGGCCTTGACCTTCTCGACGAACTCCAGGTACTGATTCGCATAGGCTGCGCTCTGGTACTTGGTGAGGAAGCCGACACGGCGCTCCACCAGTTGCTCCAACGTTTCGGAGATGGGCAGCTCAGTGACGTTGCCAGCTTCCGACTCTGCCAGGAACCGTGCCACGGCTTCGGGATCCTGAGCGGCCATACGACCCCAGGACAGGGTGTGCAGGTTGCTCTTGATCGCCACGCCGTTGAGCTGAATCGCCTTCTCGATGGACTCCACGGACAGAGGGATGAGACCCTTCTGCACGGCATAACCCAGCATGAACACGTTGGTGGCAATGCTGTCGCCCAGCAGGCGGGTGGCCAGGTCGGTGGCCGCCACGTCGGACAGGCGATCCTCGCCAACCAGCTGACGCAATACGCGCAGCATGGATTCCTTGCCGAAGTCGATGCTGTTGTCGCGCTGGAACTGCGCGGTGGGCACCACCTCGTTGTTGACGAGGATGTGCGCGGATTCACTGCGCACCAATTGCGTTACCTGAGCGCCGGCGGTCACCACCAGGTCACAGCCGATCACCAGGTCGGCGGAGCCGGGCCACAGGCGAGTGGCGCTGATGCTCTCGTTGTTGGGACCAAGACGGATGTGGCTCAGTACCGCACCGCCCTTCTGCGCCATACCGGTGATGTCCATTACCGTACAGGCTTTCTCTTCGACGTGCGCAGCCATACCGAGAATCGCGCCTACGGTGAGCACGCCCGTGCCGCCGATACCGGTGAGCAGGACGTTGTAGGGCGCGGTCAGCGGTGCGAATTCCGGCTTTTTCAGGGCGGCGAAAATGTTCTCCAGCTCCTGATCGCTGTGCGAGCCACCCGCCTTGCGCGGCTGACCGCCGTGAACGGTGACGAACGACGGACAGAAACCATAGAGACAGCTGTAGTCCTTGTTACAGCTGGACTGGTCGATCTTGCGCTTGCGGCCAAACTCGGTATCCAGCGGCTGCACACTCATGCAGTTGGACTGAACGCTGCAGTCGCCACAGCCTTCGCACACTTCCTGGTTGATGAAAACGCGCTTGTCGGGATCGGGGAACAGACCGCGCTTGCGACGGCGGCGCTTCTCAGCGGCACAGGTCTGATCGTAGATGATGGCGGAAACACCCTTGGTCTTCTGCATCTCGCGCTGAACGGACTCCAGCTCGTCGCGGTGGTACACCTTGGTGCCGGGCGGCCAGGTGACGGAAGACGGGTACTTCTCGGGCTCATCGGTGACGATGGCGATGGGGCGCACGCCCTCCCAGTAGATCTGGTTGGCGATCATCTCGACGTTCAGCTCACCATCGTGGGGCTGGCCGCCGGTCATGGCTACCGCATCGTTGTAGAGAATCTTGTAGGTGATGTTGGCACCGGACGCCAGCGCGGAGCGGATGGCGAGAATACCGGAGTGGAAATAGGTGCCGTCACCCAGGTTCTGGAAGGAGTGCTCCAGATCCATGAATCGGTGCAGGCCCACCCACAGGGAGCCCTCGGCACCCATTTGCGCGGCGTACTCGGTATTGCGATCGGGCATCACCAGGGGCACGATGCCGTAACAGCCCACGCCGGTGAAGGTCAGGCTGCCATCGATGGTGCGGGTCGAGGTGTTGTGCGGACAACCGGAGCAGAAATACGCGGTACGGACCGCATTGACCGCCGGCAGCTGCGCCACCTTGCTGCGCCGCGCTTCGATCTGGGCAATGCGCTCCTCGAGGCGGGGATGGCTGATGCCGCGCGCGCGCAGGCGGCGCACCAGAACGTCGATCAACAGAGCGACCGATGTCTCGCCAAACTCGGGAATCAGAATCGCACCCTGATCGTCGCGCTTGCCGGTGATGACCGGGCGCTCGTCGCCGCCCAGGGCGTACAGTTGGCGAGCCAGTTGATCTTCGATGATCGGGCTCTTTTCCTCGATGACCATGACTTCTTCATGGCCGCGGCTGAACGCGACGGCACCCTCTCTTTCGAGCGGCCAGGTCACACCCAGCTTGTAGATGCGCAGGCCCAGCTCCGCCGCCAGCTCCTTGTCGATATCGAGCTCACGCAGGGCCTCGAGCAGGTCCAGATAGGGCTTGCCGGTGGTGACGATACCCAGGCTGCGCCTGTCGCTGTCCTGGGTCACCTTGTTGATGCCGTTGACGCGAATGAACTCTTCCGCGAGGGGCACCTTGAATTCGATGACGCGGCGCTCCTGCACCAGCGGCATGAAGTC
>CAYXXZ010000226.1:0-3289 GCA_964469165.1 uncultured Porticoccaceae bacterium | reverse complement strand
TGCAGGTCCTTGATCTTGTAATGGAAGATGGCGCCGTTGAAGCGTACCCGGTCGAACTCTGTTTTCCAGCCGATTTCGAAGGATTCGAGTGTTTCCTGCTCCACTTCGGTAATCAACCCTGGCGCGGGCTGCGGCAGGTTGAAGCCACCGCTTTTGAACGCCTCGGAATAACTGGCGTACAGCATGATACCGCTGGTCGGCCGCCAGTTGAGCTGTACCTTGGGGTTGAGCTCAGTGAAGGACACTTTCTGACCGGAGACAGGCACATCCATGATGTGGGCGCTGCTCGGGGTGCCGGGCGCGACGGTGGTGGTGACGTAGAAATTGTTCCGGGCTTTCTTGGTTTCGTCCGTATAGCGCAGGCCGAGCAGGATCTCCCACTGATCGGTGATGTCGAAGGTCACCTGCCCGTAAGGGGCGAAGGAATCGATGTCGACATGGCCGTTACCGCCCACGAAGCCGCCGGGGAAGCCGAGATCGGCATCGACGAAGGCACCGCCGAGGCCGAAGTCGTGGTTGGATTTTTCTTCGAAGTAATAGATTCCCACCTGCCACTGCAATCTGCTGTCGGACGTCGACGCCAGCTGGATTTCCTGGCTGTAGTTTTCGGTTTTCGAGAGCACGGTGTTGGCATCGAAGAGCGGCGCACTGGTACCGTCAAGATCCGCGAATCCGGTGAATTTGGTGTAGCGGTAGCCGGTGATGGAAGACACCATGAAGCTGTCGAACTCGTAGTCCACGCGCAGCTGGCCGCCACCCGCGGTGTATTCGTTACTGTTGTCCAGGTTGCCGGAGTATTCGTGGGTTTTCTGGGAGACTACGCCGCCAAAGGCGGCGCCCGTCTGCTCCGGGAGCCCTGGGAATAGCGGCAGAAACGCGGTGCCCTCGCGGTCGTCTTTCTCCGTGTAGTCCAGGTCGAGACGAACATCCAGGTTGTCGGTGGCCTGCCACGCCAGTTTGCCGTGGAGCATGAATTGATCCCGGTCGCCGTAATCGTTGCCGCCGACGATGTTGTCGACAAAGCCATCCCGCTTGTCGATCTGCCCCGAGAGACGGCCGTTGAGGTTTTCGGTGAGTGGTCCGGATACGTAGAAATCCGCGCCTTGCTGGTTGTAGTTGCCCAGGTTGACGCCAACGCCCGCCTCGAATTCATCGGTGGGGTTCTTGGTGATGATGCGCACGGCACCACCGGTGGTATTGCGTCCGTACAGGGTGCCCTGTGGGCCTTTCAACACCTCGACACGTTCCACGTCGTTGAATGTCATGTAACCGGCGGAGGAGCGGGAAATATAGATGTCGTTGAAATAGGTACCCACCGACGGTTCGAGGCCCGGGTTGGCGTACTGGGTGCCGACACCGCGGATGTAGGGCGTGACGTAGTCCGCGTTGGCGTTCACCACCACGTTGGGCGTCATCATCGCCAGTGCCCGCTGGGTGTCGATGCCGGCGTTCATGAGCTGGTCGCCCTGAAGTGCGGTCACGGCAATGGGCACGTCCTGTAGGTTCTCGGCGCGCTTCTGCGCGGTAACGATGATTTCTTCGAGGGCCTGGGCATGCAGCGTGCCGCTCAGGGTCATCCCCGCCAGAGGTAGAAGTGTCGTTGCGATGGCTTTGCGCATCAGATTTCTGCCGATTGTTGGTTTTGTCATGTCTCAATCCCCTTGTTGATGAGCGATGGTCAATGGACCGGAGGTAATCCCTCCCGGAAGGCTGTGGTTGTCTCCCGGTGTCCGGGCAGGCGGTGTCGATGGTGATAGGTTGTTTCGTTGCACGATCATGTTGTTCCCTTGTTTTATTTTTGCCTGGTCAAAGGTGGCGTGGCTGTCGCCCTGGCATGGTGGCGCCGGCCTTCACCAGGGCAATGTCCTGATCTGTGCGTTGTCCTGTTCCGATGACAATGTGCCATTCAGCCTCCGGCGATCCTTTGTACTTATCGTGTTCACGGCATGGTTACGTCGGTAGATACCAAGCTTTTTATAACGTAAACATGGTTACTATATGCATGTAATTTGAGTTGGTCAATATATCCGGAAGGTATTTGTTGAGAAAGTGTGGAACCTCCTTGCTGTGCCGCTGGTCGTGGCCTGTGCCAGGCTTGTTGATATTGGTTATATAGATTACTGTTCGCTGAGTCGATAAGTTATTTTAGACCCTGGTTTGTCAGGCTTCCACTTGCAAGGGTGGAGGGTCACAATGGATAAGAGAATGAAACGAGGTATGTTTTTATGAGCAAAGCTGTTTTCGGTGTCGGGTTGATCGGCGTCACGCCGGGCCGCAGTTGGGCTGCGGTGGCCCATATACCAGCGCTGCAGGCGCTGCCGGGCTTCAGGGTCGCAGCGCTGAGCACTACCCGTATGGAGAGTGCCAGGAAAGCCGCGGATGCCTTCGGTGTGGACCTTGCGTTTGACAACCATGAGGACCTGGTCAACGCCAAAGAAGTGGATCTGGTGGCGGTGACGGTCAAGGTGCCGCACCATCGGGAATTGGTGACTGCCGCGCTCGAGGCGGGCAAGCACGTCTATTGCGAGTGGCCATTGGGCAACGGCCTGGCCGAAGCCGAGGAGATGGCGGCGCTGGCCAGGAAAAAGGGCGTCAAGGCATTCGTCGGTCTGCAGGCGCGATCCTCGCCCGTGGTTGCGAGAGTGAAAGACCTGGTGGCGGACGGTTACGTCGGTGATGTGCTGTCCACGACACTGGTAGGCTCTGGAATGAACTGGGGCGCTTTCATCGACCAGCCCAATGCCTATACGGCGGACAAGCGCAACGGCGCGACCTTGTTGTCCATTCCTGTGGGCCATACCGTGGACGCGCTGTGTCATTGCCTCGGCGAGTTCGTCGCCATCGACGCCATGCTCGCCAATCGGCGCAAGACCTTCACGTTGCTGCCCGACGGCACAACCCTGCCCATGACAGCGGAAGACCAGGTGCTGGTTGCTGGCGAACTGCAAGGCGGCGCAGTGGCTTCGATCCACTACCGCGGAGGCATCTCGCGGGGCACCAATCTGCTGTGGGAAATCAACGGTAGCGAAGGGGATTTGCAGATCACCTCCATCGGCGGTCACGCCCAGATGTTTGAACTGACGCTCAAGGGCGCGCGCGGCGAGGAGACACTCGAGACTCTGAGTATCCCCGCGTCCTACACCACCACCCCGGAGGTCGGCCCCTTCTCCCGCAACGTGGCGGAGGCCTATGCGCGGGCCTACCGGGATCTGACCGAAGGCACCAACCTGTGCCCCGACTTCGATGCCGCCGTGACCCGCCACCGTTTTCTGGATGCGGTCGAAAAGGC
>CAYXXZ010000225.1:0-3325 GCA_964469165.1 uncultured Porticoccaceae bacterium | reverse complement strand
GGCCACGGTTTCCAGCAGGTTGCCACCCGGCGCCAGGCGCACGGCGAGCCCGGCGGACGGCAAGCCGTTGAAATTGCCCGATACCGAGTAGCTGTCCGAACCCAGGCCGACTTCGGCGACATCCTCGACACGCACCTGCGAGCCATCCTGGTTGACCCTGATGAGGATCTCGCGGAACTCGTCGGCGCTGCTCAGGCGCGTGCTGCCGATGATGGTGGCGTTGAGCTGGACGCCACTGCGGGTCGGCAGGCCGCCGAGTTGGCCGGCGGATACCTGCACGTTCTGTTCGCGAATGGCCTGGGCGACGTCGTTGGGGGTGAGGTGATAGCTGTTGAGCTTGGCTGGGTCGAGCCAGATGCGCATGGCGTTCTGCGATCCGAACAGCATGAAGTCGCCGACGCCGTCGATGCGCGAGATGGGGTCCTGAAGGTAGGAAACGATGTAGTTGCCCAGCGCGAAGTCGTCCATACGACCACTTTCGTCCACCAGGCCGATGATCTGCATGAAGTTGGCCTGAAACTTGACGACGCGAATGCCCTGGCGCTGAACCTCTTCGGGCAGCTTGGGCGTGGCCAGTTGCAACTTGTTTTGCACCTGCACCTGGGCGATGTCCGGATTGGTGCCCTGTTTGAAGGTGACGATGATGTCGGCGCTGCCATCGGAGTTGCTGCTCGACGACATATAGCGAAAGCCGTCGAGCCCGGTGAGTTGCTGCTCGATCACCTGCACCACGGTGTCCTGCACGGTTTCCGCCGAGGCGCCGGGATAGACGACGCTGATGGCGACCGCCGGCGCGGCGATGCTGGGATACTGGCTGATCGGCAGCTGGAACAGCGACAGGGTGCCCGCGAGCATCACCACGATCGCCAATACCCAGGCGAAAATCGGCCGGTCGATGAAAAAATGCGGCATGGTGTTTTCCTCAGTCGTTGGCGGCGCGGTCCGCCGTGCGATCGAACCCGGTGAGCAGGTCGACGTTGCTCGCTGCTACCGCATTCACTTCGGCACCGTTGCGCAGCAGGTGCAGCCCTTCGGTAACGATACGCTCGCCGGCTTCGAGGCCGCGGCCGATCAGCCAGGCGTTGCCCACCGTGCGCAGGGTTTCCACCGAGCGCTGCTGGGCAGTGCCGTCGTCGGTGATCACCCACACGTTGGCCAGGCCCTGGCTGTCGCGGAACACCGCTTGCTGGGGCGCCAGAATGGCGTCTTGGCGCACGCCTTCCTGGAGTTCGGCGCGCACGAACATGCCGGGCAGCAACTTGCGGTCTGGATTGGGGAACTCGGCGCGCAATGTCACCGCGCCGGTGCCGGGATCGACGCTGACTTCGGAAAACTTGAGGATTCCCGACAGCGGGTAGACGCTGCCATCGTCCAGCTTGAGGGTGACCTCGGCGAGATCCTCGCCACTCGCCTGCAGGCGGCCCGCGTCCAGCGCGCGCTGCAGGCCGAGCATGCGGGTGATGGATTGGGTAATGTCCACATAGATGGGGTCGAGCTGGGTCACGGTGGCCAGCTCCTGGGCCTGGCCGTTGATCACCAGCGCGCCCTCGGTCACCATGGAGCGGTCGATCCGACCGGAAATGGGCGCCAATACCTTGGTGTACTGCACGTCGATGCGCGCCACCTCGACCTCGGCCCGAGCCTGCGCCCAGGCGGCGTGGGCGTCGTCGTACTGTTGCTGGCTGACCGCATTGGTGCGCACCAGACGCTCGTAGCGTTTGGCGAGGTTCTCGGTGGTTTTCAGATTGGCTTCGGCGCGGGTCAGCTGCGCTTGGTAGGTGCGCGGATCGATCTGGTAGAGCTGCTGGCCTTTGTCAACGTCGCTGCCTTCCGTGAACAGCCTTTCCTGGAGGATACCGGTCACCTGCGGGCGTACCTCCGCCACGCGATAGGCGCTGGTGCGCCCCGGCAGCTCGGTGGTCAGCGTCAGCGCTCTGGCTTCGACAGTGTATACCCCGACCTCGGGAATTGGCTGGGGCAGCGCCTGTTGCTCGGGCTGGCCACAGCCTGCCAGCAGTAGTGCCGCGGTCAAAGGCAGGATCGTTGTCAGGACGAGCGTCATGGGATGTTTCACCAGTGTTTCTCCCTGTGATTCGGTATCGCAATGTGATTGCGCACAAGTCGGTAAATTGGGCTATGGGCCGGAAGGTTAAGCCATAAGCTGTAAGCAGGAGCACTGGAAGAATCGAGTTCTACCAGAGTTCAGCGTAGAGCTTACAGCTTATCGCTTAAATACGGCCTGGATCCCGGGGTTCCGATTACTGCATAAGTGTATTGCATCGTGGTACTGCTGTATCGTATTGCGGAAAATTGTACCGCATTGTGGTTTTTTGTGTAAGTAATCCTTGAGGTGCGTGTCACGGAACGACGTGCCACCTGGTTGACGTAAGTGGTGCAGTAGCAGGCCAGCCAGGCTCGCTCAGAATAGTAGTAGGTATTTTGGCCGATGCCCTGTCGCGGTGACCGGAGTCAGACGCTTGCGGGCAGGAAGTGGCGCCTCACCGGATGCGTGAGGTTTCCTCGCCGGCAACGGCTCGCACCGCGGTGACGATGGCCGGTGTCAAACGGCGCGCCAATTGATTGCTGAGACTGAGCATTTCCACATATTGCGCACTGGTGCGCTGTCCATCGGGAATATCGATCAGTTGGGAGAGGCGTCTGGTGAGCGCGAGTTGAGCCGGAGTGAGATGAATGTTGAGGGTTGTCGTTCTGGACATTTGTATCTCCTTTACATTGCTGGCCTTAGCCGGGGAGGTCGTTTCCATGGCCTCCAGAATCTGTGCCTGGACGTGATTTTGAGCTATAGGCTGTAAGCTCCAAGGTGAACTCTGGCAGAACGCCGTTTTTCCAGTGCTCCTGCTTAAAGCTTGGCTTACAGCTCATGCACATTTAGCAAAATGCTAAATGTGCATGGCGAGGGTGTCAAGCGGCAGATGTTTCAGGAAGACTCTTTGGCGAGCCCGGTCTTGTGCTTGCGTGAGATACGAAGAAAGTCCTCGATCAGGCTGAACTCTCTGGCCAGCTGGACGAGTTCGATCTCGTCGGGTGTCAGGTCGAGCGACTGTGGGCTGTACGAAAGGGTTGATCGATCGCTGACGCGGGCCGACTTGCCACGATGGTCTTCATCCATCCATCCTTTGGGTTTGGCGAAGCCTTGTTCGAGGCGTCGCGCGAGGCGAGTGCCAACGCTGCGAGTAGTGCCGTTGGGGGTTTTCAGTTGACGAATGATCTGGTTGATATAAGACGGCGAGGTGTCGCTGCGGCGCGCCACCTCAGCCTGGTTGTTGCCAGCTTCCTGCACCAGAAGGAGCAGGTTTCTGTAGCG
>CAYXXZ010000224.1:0-3328 GCA_964469165.1 uncultured Porticoccaceae bacterium | reverse complement strand
CATCCCTGTAGGCTCGACAGCGCCATCCCTGGCGCTGACGGTCTCGGAAAACCTTCCCCAAGACAGTGCCCTCACAGCGTTGCCAGGCTTGAGTGAGTGCCATTCGGGTCAGTTGACGTTGTTGCTGGATGGCCAGCTGCCTACAATGGGGAGCCTTGTACCCGTTGTTTGATTCATGGCCTCCGACTCGCCACTTGCCGTATTGCTCGATGAAATTCGCGCCTGCACCCTGTGCGCGGATCTGCCCTTGGGCCCGAACCCGGTGGTGCGTGCCGACAGTACTGCTCGCATCCTCATCATCGGCCAGGCGCCGGGAACACGGGTCCACGCCACCGGCATTCCCTGGAACGACCCGAGCGGCGACCGCCTCAGGGATTGGATGAACGTGGATCGCGATACCTTTTACGACAGTTCACGCATTGCCATCATGCCCATGGGCTTTTGCTACCCAGGTCGCGGCCGGGGAGGGGATTTGCCGCCGCGTCCCGAGTGCGCACCCGCCTGGCACGCGCAAGTGCTGTCACAATTACCCGATATTCGTTTGATACTGCTGATCGGCCAGTACGCTCAGCGCTATTATCTGGGCGACAATTTCACCACTGTCACGGAAACGGTGAAACGGGCCGCCGAGATGCCGGCACCGTATTTTCCCTTGGTCCACCCGTCGCCGCGCAACACTTACTGGCTCCAGAAAAACGCCTGGTTCGAAGGGGAGGTCGTGCCGATGCTTGCCAGTAAAGTGGCGGAATATCTGTAATACTGTCGTCCAGCGGAAGTTGAAATGCGAACAAAACTGATCACCCGTGAGGGCTATGAAAAACTGAAGGACGAACTCGATCACCTGTGGCGTGAAAAAAGACCCGATGTCACCCGGAAAGTGGCATGGGCGGCCAGCCTGGGTGATCGCAGTGAAAATGCAGACTACCAGTACAACAAAAAGCTGCTCCGCGACATCGATCGCCGCGTGCGCTATCTGCGCAAATGCCTGGAAGAGCTGAAGGTCGTGGATTACGCTCCCGAGCAGGAAGGCAAGATTTTTTTTGGCGCCTGGGTGGACGTTGAAAATGAAGAGGGCAGGGAATTGCGCTTTCGCATTGTTGGCTATGACGAAATTTTCGACCGCAAGGACTACATTTCCATAGACTCACCCATGGCCCGGGCGCTGCTCAAGAAGGAAGTGGATGACGAAGTGGTAGTGGAAACACCTGCCGGCACGGGCTATTGGATAGTGAATCGCATCAGTTATGAAAGAGGAGACGACCATGCTTGACCTTTACTACTGGATGACGCCGAACGGCCACAAGATCACCCTATTTCTGGAAGAGGCTGGTTTGCCCTACAACCTCATTCCGGTGAATATCGGTACCGGCGCGCAATTTGCCGAGGATTTTTTGCGGATTTCCCCCAACAACAAGATTCCCGCGTTGGTGGATTCCGAGCCCATGGGCGGCGGCGAGCCTGTGGCGCTGTTCGAATCCGGCGCCATCCTGCAATATCTTGCGGAAAAAACCGGCCAGTTCTTGCCGTCCGACCCGGTGCGGAAATACCAGGCGCTGCAATGGCTCTATTGGCAGGTGGCGCACCTGGGCCCGATGCTTGGTCAACTGCACCATTTCATGAATTATTCGCAAGAAAAACTGCCGTACGCCATAGAGCGCTATCAGAAGGAAGCAGAGCGCCTCTACGGTATTCTCGACGACCGCCTCGCCGAACAGGACTTCATCGCCGGCGACTACAGCATTGTCGATATGGCCTGTTATCCCTGGATATTGCCGGAAAATCAGGGGATCGATATCGGTGAATATCCTCATATCGCCCGTTGGCAGCAGACCATCAAGGAGCGCCCGGCCGTCATCAAGGCATACGCCCGAGCCAAGGAAATCGACACCGAGAACCTGACCACGGACGATTCGCGGAAAGTGCTGTTTGGCCAGGGCAGGCGCCGCAAGAGCACGTCCTGAACGTCAGGGCATGTTGTCGATGGGAATTTTCGGCAAATGTTCCCGATCCTCGATCGAGAATATCCTGCGATAGAAATACAGCTCCGCCTCCAGTGCGACACGGATGTTGGCGGCTTTTCGGAAGCCGTGACCTTCGTCCGCGAAGGTCACATAGGCGACGGGAATGGCTTTTTTCTGCAGTGCCGCCACCATGGCCTGCGCCTGGCTGGGGGGCACCACCTTGTCTTCGAGCCCCTGAAAAAAAATGACCGGGCAATCGAGTTGCTCCGGGAAGTGAATGGGTGAGCGCGCCTGGTAGCGTGCTTTTTGCGCGGGATAGTCACCCACCAGCGTATCCAGGTACCGGGCCTCGAACTTGTGGGTGTCGCGTGCCAATGCTTCCAGGTCGCCGATGCCATAGAGGCTCGCGCCGGCGCGAAATACGCCGCTGAAGGTCAGCGCTGCGAGCACCGTGAAACCGCCCGCGCTGCTGCCGCGAATGATGGTGCGCCCGGCGTCGGCGAGCCCCTGGCCCGCCAGATACCTGGCGCCCGCGGCGGCATCCTCCACGTCCACCACACCCCAGTTGCCATTGAGCTTTTCCCGGTAGCGACGGCCGTACCCGGTGCTGCCCCGGTAGTTGACGTCCAGCACCGCGAATCCCCGCGACGTCCAGTACTGTAACTTGTAGTTGAGCACCGGATAATTGGCGCCGGTCGGGCCTCCGTGGCAAACCACGATCAGCGGCGGCTTCTCTGTGTCGGGAACGCGGTACGCGGCATTGGTCGGCGGATAATAAATACCGTGGGCGATGTCGCCATCGGTCGTATCGAAGGTGATGTTTTGCGGCTGGCTGATATCCGCAGGTGCCAATTCACCCTGCGATACAACGACGCTTTCCAGCGTCTCGCGAGCGGTATCGACGCACACCACATCGCCACTGCAGAGGGGAGATGCACCGATGAAAAAGACATGGTGCGGCTGCGCACAGCTGAGCCCGTGTATCTGCGTGAAGTCATTGGGAATTTCATGCAAAGAGCCCGCATCCGTATCCAGCACGCCCAGATGCCAACGGCCCTGTCGGGTGTAGGTGCAGGCGATGCGCGACTCGCTGAGAAAGTCATAGGTGCTCATGCCAAGCGCCCACAGGGGCGTTGCAAATTCAGCTTCCATCACCCGCAAGGGCTGGATCTCGCCCTTGTGATAGCGATACAGGTTCCACCAGCCCGTGCGATCGGAGACAAAATGGAGAATCCCATTAGGTGACCACTCTGGCTGAAAAATCGCTTCGCTCACACCTCCGGCAATGACGGTGCTGGCGTGCGGCCTGGCACTTGGGGCGCAGTGAAGCTCGCTGCCATCCCAGGGCATCTGCGGTTGATTCCAGG
>CAYXXZ010000223.1:0-3337 GCA_964469165.1 uncultured Porticoccaceae bacterium | reverse complement strand
CATGTTCAACAAAATCCTCGTTGCCAACCGTGGTGAAATCGCCTGCCGCGTGTTCAAGACTGCAAAGCGCATGGGCATCGGCACCGTTGCCGTATATTCCGATGCGGACAAGGACGCACTTCATGTGCAGATGGCTGACGAAGCCGTTCATATCGGGCCTTCCGCCTCTGCCGAGAGCTATCTGGTGATCGACAAGATCATCGCCGCCTGCAAGCAGACCGGCGCCGATGCGGTGCACCCCGGCTACGGTTTTCTGTCGGAGAACCGCCTGTTCCAGGAAGCCTTGTCGAAAGCGGGCATCACCTTCATCGGCCCCGACGCCCACGCCATCTACGCCATGGGCGACAAGATCGAGTCGAAAAAACTGGCTCAGAAAGCCGGCGTCAATACCGTGCCCGGCCACATGGGCGTCATCAAGGACGCCGACGAAGCGGTCAAGATCGCCAGCGAAATCGGCTATCCGGTGATGATCAAGGCCTCCGCCGGCGGCGGCGGCAAGGGCATGCGCCTGGCGTGGAACGATCAGGAAGCCCGCGAGGGTTTCATCTCCGCCACCAACGAAGCGAAATCGTCGTTCGGTGACGACCGTGTGTTCGTCGAGAAATTCATCGAGCAGCCCCGCCACATCGAAATTCAGGTAATCGCCGACATGCACGGCAACATCTGCTATCTGGGCGAGCGCGAATGCTCCATTCAGCGCCGCCACCAGAAAGTGATCGAAGAGGCGCCCTCCCCCTTCCTCACGCCCGAAACCCGCAGGGCCATGGGCGAGCAGGCCGTGGCGCTGGCGCGCTCGGTGGACTACCGCTCGGCGGGTACCGTGGAGTTCATCGTCGGCGGTGCCACCGGCGAATTCTACTTCCTGGAAATGAACACCCGCCTCCAGGTTGAACACCCCGTCACGGAAATGGTGACCGGCCTCGATCTGGTTGAACTGATGATCCGCATCGCCGCCGGCGAGAAACTGCCTTTCACTCAGGATGACGTGAAGCTCGAGGGCTGGGCCATCGAAACCCGCGTTTACGCGGAAGACCCCTTCCGCAACTTCATGCCTTCCATCGGCCGCCTGTCGCGCTACATTCCGCCGGCGGAATCCGCGCAGGTGCGCGTCGATACCGGGGTCTATGAAGGCGGCGAAGTGTCGATGTTCTACGACCCCATGATCGCCAAGCTCATCACCTACGGCAAAACCCGCGAGGAAGCCACCGATGAGATGGTCAGAGCCCTGGATGCCTATTACATCCGCGGCGTGAACCACAACATCAGCTTCCTGAACGCGCTGATGGTGCATCCCCGTTTCCGTTCGGGCGAACTGACCACCAATTTCATCGCCGAGGAGTTTCCCGAGGGTTTCAGCGCCGCCGCGCTCAACCACCCCAAGCCCGATCTGCCGGTCATCGTCGCGGCCGCCATCAACCAGAACTACCGCAACCGTGGCGCCAAGCTCAGCGGTCAGCTGCAGGGCCTGGCCTACGAAGCGCCAACCACCTGGAAGATCATCGTCGGCGAGCGCACAGCCGATGCCAGCGTCGTCACCCAGCCCAACGGCTACGCGGTGACGGTCGACGGCAAGCCCTACGATGTGATCACCAAGTGGAAGCGCACCGAGCCGCTGTTCCGCGCCACCGTCAACGGCAAGGATATCTGCGCCCAGGTGGACATGAACGGCGTCAACATGAACATCTTCAGTTGGGGCTGCGAGTTCAAGGTGCAGGTTCTCTCCCCCGTCACGGCAGAACTGTGCCGGCACATGATCGAGAAGACGCCGCCAGATCTCTCCAAGTTCCTGCTTTCGCCCATGCCCGGCCTGCTGGTATCGCTGCGCGCGGTTCCCGGCCAGGAAGTGAAGCAGGGAGAGGAACTCGCCGTCGTCGAAGCCATGAAGATGGAAAACAGCCTGCGCGCCGTGCAGGATGGTGTGGTGAAGGACGTCCTCGCCGACGTGGGCGCGAGCCTCATGGTCGACCAGCCCATCATCGAATTCGAGTGACGGCTGACCGCCATGCTGACTAACGACGTCAAGGCGCTTGCCGACAAGTTGATCCAGGGTGACCGGCGCGCCCTCGCGCGCAGCATCACCTTGATCGAATCGACGCGTGCGGATCATCGCGCGCAGGCCAATGCGTTGCTCGAATCGCTGAGCCAGTATGCCGGCAAATCCATCAGGCTCGGCATCACCGGCGTGCCCGGCGTGGGCAAATCCACGTTCATCGAATCGTTCGGCAACTTTCTCATCGATCAGGGACAGCGCGTCGCCGTCCTCGCCGTGGACCCCAGCTCCTCGATCAGTGGCGGCTCCATTCTCGGCGACAAGACGCGCATGGAAAACCTCACGCGTCGCGAGGAGGCTTTCATTCGCCCGTCACCCGCCGGCAAGACTCTCGGTGGCGTGGCACGTCGCACCCGCGAAACCCTGCTGCTGTGCGAAGCCGCCGGTTACGACTTCATCATCGTCGAAACCGTGGGCGTCGGCCAATCCGAAACCATGGTGTCGGAAATGACCGATATGTTCCTGCTCCTGCTGCTGCCCGGCGGCGGCGACGAGTTGCAGGGCATGAAGCGCGGCATCACCGAACTCGCCGATCTGATTCTGGTCAACAAGGCGGATGGCGAGCAGCAGGCAGTCGCGAGGAACACAGTGTCCGACTACCGTTCCGCGCTGCAGTTTCTGCCGCGCAAACACAAGAACTGGGAGCCGACGGTACAGCCATGCTCCGCCCTCGACAAGCGCGGCATCGCGGCAGCCTGGGAACAGGTCTGCGCCTTCAGCGCGGCTCTCAAGGCCAGCGGTGAGTGGGACACGCGCCGCTCCCGCCAGGCAATCGACTGGCTGTGGCGCGAAGTATCCGATGCGCTGCTGGCGGATCTCAGGCGTGCGCAGGGCCTGGCTGCGGCGCTGCCCGCCGTGGAACAGGCCGTCATGACGGGCGACAAACCGCCCACCGTCGCCGCCCTGGAAATCGTTGAACTGTACAAACAGACCCGTTAGAGGAAGAGAATCTATGATCGGCAAACTCAATCACGTCGCCGTCGTCGTCCCCGATCTGGCGGTTGCTGCCGCCAAATACCGCGACACCCTGGGCGCCAAGGTCTCCGATCCCGTCGACCTGCCCGATCACGGTGTCACCACCGTCTTCGTGGAGCTGCCCAATACCAAGATCGAACTGCTTCATCCTCTCGGCGACAATTCGCCGGTGGCCAAATTTCTTGCCAACAATCCGGACGGCGGCATGCACCACCTCTGCTACGAGGTTGACGACATCCACGCCGCCAGAGAAAAACTGCTGGCGGACGGTGTGCGCATCACCGGCAGCGGAGAGCCGCGAATCGGCGCCCA
>CAYXXZ010000222.1:0-3354 GCA_964469165.1 uncultured Porticoccaceae bacterium | reverse complement strand
CGCATCCAGGGCATTTTTTCCACCGAACGCATCTCTCGTGCCTTGCAGGATCAGGCCGGGCACGGAAATATCCTTGAAATGCGCAGTGCGTGCATCGTCGCGTGGTTTTCGCGGCGGAAAGAACGGATAGCCAAAACAGCAAAAACCGTCGGGCTGCAACTCCTCCGCAACCAGACTGGCCATGCGCCCGCCCATGGATTTTCCGCCAATCAGCAAGGGTGTTGCGCCGCCATGAAATTTCAAGTCGCGGTATTTTTCCCGCCAGCACTCCAGCAGCACCGCCTGGCGATCCGGCGGGCGCCTGCCGCCGTCGCGACGTCGCTGCACCATGTAGGGAAATTCGAAACGCGCCGTGGCAATGCCCTCGCCCGCAAGTGCCTCGCACAGTATATTCATGAAATCGCTGTCCATGGCAGCCCCGGCGCCGTGGGCCAGAATCAGTGTGGCGAGCGGCTTTTCCGGCGCAAGGTGCAACCAGTCAGTCATGGACTTGAGAAAATTTGCGGAATTCGTCGCGAAGCAGCAGGTTGCAGCTTTCCGTCGTTTCGTCGAATACCACGACAACCTCACCGCTGGCAATTCGGGCGCGCACCTGGGCGATCTTGTCCGCCAGACTGCTTTCGCGCTCGCCATAGTCGGTACCTTCACGAAGTACGAAAGCTTCAATGATGGCATCGAGCAATTCGCCGCTGAGACGCTGCGGAGGAATTTCGATCACCGCCATCAATCCGTAAGCAGGTTTTTGCGCATATTCGCCAACACCGAGATATCCAGCCCCAAACGCTGCCCGATGAACGACTGCGGCGTCTCATTATTTTCGTCCAGCAAATCGAACACCGCCTGAATGTACTCTTCCTGAACCCCGAACATCAGGCGCAGCGCTTCTTCGTCGATCTCGGCAAAAACATGGTGATCGAACATCTGCGGCCCGACCTTGCGAAGATCCACGAGGTCGCCATAAAGTGGCTGGCTGTGAAGATAATTGTCGATGATGTCGGCGCGCGGTACTCCGAGAAACCATAGTATCAACGCGCAGGAAACGCCCGTGCGATCCTTGCCGCCACTGCAGTGAATCAATACCGGCAGATTCTCCTGCTCACTCAGTAACGGAAACATCCTGCGATAATAGTGTTGCGCCTGTTCTCCGGTGATAAGCCCACGATAGATGTCCACCATGATGTCGCGCGCCGCACGGGCATCGCAGCGCGCTCCCATGGCGGCAATTTCGTCCACCGCCGTCGGGCCTGTTTCGCTGAGTAGCGGCAAGTGATGGATTTTTGTCCTGGTGTCCTGCCAGTTGGTGGGCGAGCGCAGACGTTCCTTGTCGCGGCGCAAATCGCAGATGGTACGGATACCGAACTGAGCAATTTTTTCGAAATCCGCCGCCGTGAGCCGAGACAAGCCGTCGGACCGGAACAGCAAGCCCTTTTGGATAAAACGGCCTTCCTCGGTGTGATAGCCACCGAAATCACGGAAATTCTTTGCGCCTTCAAGAGGAATGTGGCGTTTTCTATGGCTCATGAATGATGTGATCCTGCTGAAATATCTTCTGTTGAGAAATGACCTGACGCACAGCGGCGAGGCCAGTCCACTGGCCACATCGCTTGCTGTTCAGCTCTCCAGCAAGTTGCGGCTCAGTTGGTCGCGCAAGGCGGGATCCATGCCGAGAAGCTCGGTAAGAAGATTATCCGGAGTGATGCCGTTGTCGTCCAGCCAGCTGAACACACCCTCCATATAATCCTGCTGCACACCGAACAGAATCTTGAGCACTTCCGGCCCCAGTTCGGCAAAGCCCTTCATTTCCATCATCTGCGGCGGCACGCTGGCGGTCCCCACCTTGTCGCCGTACAGGGACTGACTGGAAAGATAATCGCTGATGATGTCATCGCGATGAACACCCAGTACCCACTGCGTCAAGGCACAGACCATGCCGGTGCGGTCCTTGCCGCCGCTGCAGTGGATCAGGATCGGCACATCCGTGTCCTTGGCCAACAGCGTGAAAATTTCCCGGTAGCGGCTGTGGGCGTGCTCGCTGGTGAGCAGTGTGATGTAGGTCGACAAGGTAAAGCGGCGCAACACCTTGGCGTTGAGTTCTTCGCCCAGGGCGGCAATCTTCTCGGCGAAGGTCGGCCCGCCCTCGGCGAACATCGACATTTGCAGTACTCGGGCACTGGGATTGCGCCACAGAGTGGGCGCTTTTTCGCTCTCCTTGCTGCGGCGCAGATCGCAGATGGTGCGAATACCCAGGGGCTCGAGCATGTGATGGTCGCGGTCGGTCAGCTTGTCCAGGGCATCGGAGCGAAACAGTACGCCGCGCCGAAGGCGACTGCCATCGACGGTGTCATAACCACCAAAGTCGCGGAAATTGTGGGCGCCCTCGAGAAGAAAGCTACGGTCGGTATTTATCATAATCATCACAGCCTGAAAAATAATGGGTATTTGATAGATAGCGCAGGCTCGGCGCCAACCGGCGGCAGAGCCTGCAAATCAATTTTCTGGTTTGACAAACAGCAGCGTCATCCTGTCACTTTCACCGATAGCGAGATATTTTTCCCTGTCGGTGTCACCCAGTCTGAGCGTGGGTGGCAGTGACCAGACACCCGACGGGTGTTCGGCATCGTCGTTCGGGTTGCTGTTGACATCGCTCTTTTCAACAAGGGTGAAGCCGGCGTTTTCGGCAAGCTCGATCACATAGGCTTCCGTCACATAGCCATTGTCGAGCATCCACTGGCGGTCTTTGTCTTGCGGCGCGCGATGTTCCACCACGCCGAGCATGCCACCGGGCTTCAGCGCCTCGAAGAACAACTCGAAAGCCTTCTGCTCGCTGTTGTCGCGCAACCAGTTGTGCACGTTGCGAAAGGTCAGAACCCGGTCCGCACTGCCATCGGCTACCGCCAGCAGGCTGCGCCCGGGGTTGAATTCCACCACCTCGACCGCACCGTAGTTATCCGGGTCGGCCGCCAGCTTGGCACTGAACTCGCCTCTTATCTTGTTGAAATAAGGCACTTCACTGGAAGCCACGAAATGGGCCGCGTAGAGTTTGCCGCTGTCTTTCAGGTAGGGCGCGAGGATCTCCGTGTACCAGCCCATACCCGGCCAGACTTCAACCACCGTCATCTCTGGCGCGACCTGGAAAAAACGCAACGTCTCGGCCGGATGGCGAAATTCATCCCGTTTGCGGTTTTCCTCGCTACGCTGAGAGCCGGCGATAACATCATCGAGATCCATCGCCCAGGCGCCCTGCAAAGGGAAGGCGAAGCACAGAAGAGACAGTATAAGCGTTTTCATCGATTTCTCCTGAAGTTCACAGTTCACAGTTCACAGTTCACAGTTCACAGTTCACAGTTCACAGTT